>JAAUOU010000099.1 GCA_012034765.1 Pleurocapsaceae cyanobacterium CSU_1_1
CTGGTGTCGAAGATTAAGCAAAGACTACGAAGTTCTTCCTCAAACTTCTGAAGCCATGATTCAGGTTGCAATGATTCGGATTATGCTTAGGCGTTTGGCAACATAAATAACTTTTCAGATGTCCTCTTAGGGAAGCCTAATCGCTTTTATGTTAATAAATGGTCTTTATCTCTTGATTTGTCTATTCTAATTAGAACTATCTCAGTGGTTATTACTGGACAGGGCGCATACTAACCCATACTTCGGTTGAACCAAACCAGGCAAACGCATACTAATATCAATTGATCAATGGTATTGTTTATCAAGTATGCGTTTACACTGTTGAACTGAAGCATTTCTGCCTAGATCTGAACTATTTTTGCTGGCTATTTTGAAAGCGCAATTAAGGCTATTTAACCAGGAACAGTACTAGTATCACCGCCAAAAGTTCCGCCGTTATAAAAAATCATCCTCAAATAAAGAGAAGTCAGCTGCGTCAGGATCTTCTGTGATAGCAACTCGTTTTTCTATTTCTTCATTTGCCCAAAAGTCTGTCGAACCAATATCTGTACTTGGGAATTCGTTATTATCTCCTAAAACCAATGTTTCTGTCGAAAATTCTGTAGCGTCAAAGGCGAAGAAATCATCGTTACTTACCGTCACTTTATTATTATCAACAGTTGACTGATGGGTTTTCTCTACATAAATACCTGCTACCCTGACAAAACTGTTATATTCAGGAGCTAAAAAGTCTGCTCCTACCCCTGTAATCTCATTACCGTCAATTGTAGTGTTGCTGGTAATATCATCCCAAATATTGAAGGCATTAATCCCAGAGAGTTTGTTATCACTTATAGTGATATCGTTGGTGTTAAACAGCTTGATCCCACCAGCGTCAAAGCTTTGGGAGTGTTCTGCGGCCAGATTTATATCTGATAAGGTAACCCCATCGATTATTCCTCCATCAGTGTCGATAACCCCAATTCCCTTACGACCAATATCAGATATTGTCGAGTCAAGTACTTTGAATCCATCAGCGCCACCTAAGCTTATGGCAATATTATTTTGACCATCTCTAACTGGTGCGTCAATACCAATATTGTGGATATTTAGGTTTGCTAGGGTAACATTACTTGACCCATTAACATTGATCCCATTGTTTCCGTCAGTTATTTCAACATCTTTAATAGTCGCTCCGCTTGCGCCTTCGCCCAGAGTGATGATGGAGTCAGTTGCTCCTCCACCATTGATAACTGTTTGTCCTCTAACACCATCAATTGTAATATCCTTATCAATGCTCAGTCCTGAAGTTTCGTAGGTGTTTCTTCCCAGTTCAACTGTATCGCCATCATTAGCAGCGGCGATCGCTTTTTCTAAATCTCCCGCAAAATCTTTATCTACGTTGAGTACTCTATTGTTGGAGTTATCCATATAAACTTCATCTATTTTGATATTTTGTATACTAGCTTAATATAAAGCATGTTTGTCTTTAAGACAAAAAGCAACCTTAGCATTTATCGGTATAGTTAAAAGCTGGAATTTTATTAATAATTTAGCGTTATCTCATAACAGAAGCGGTTTAAACAGTATTTTTTACAGGTTAATTTTTAGAAAAAATCAGTTTATTGATGTAACTTAGAAATATTTAATAAGCAATATACTTTTAAATAAGTTTTACATATTAAACAATTATCAATAAATGAAATGAGTAAAATGATTAAGAAACTATTAGCTATTTGATTTGCTGTTGAGATAACAATTTTAGCTAAATCTAATTATTTAATGTTATCTAAATTTTTACTTTTATAGCTAAATTGAGTATGCTCGTAACTTAGCCAGATTTCTCTTGGGCTGATGTTTTGTCTCTGATTGGCGATCGAGTATTGCTAATAGTTCGCTGACAGCTTGATATACATCAACGATAAATTTATGCCTATCTAAAATAATGGTCTGCTGACGTCCATAAGTTATTTGCAATATTTTATCTTGATAATCAAAATGAAATTCATTTGGTTCAATCAAAGGGTCAACAACAATACTTTTACCTATTTTAAGATTGTTTGCTCCTTCAACTAAAACTTCAAAAAAAATATCTATACTGGTAAATTTTTCGATAATTTCTCCTTCATCTCCAATGAGATAAAAATCCCCTGTAGGTTCGACAAAATCAATTCCCTTTCCTCGATCCAAACTCCATTGTAAATAGCTCATGAGCAAATTTTAATCTCTCAATTTTTAATTATTAAACCAACCAGACGAATGAGTTGGGATCGCAGACATAAGCAAATTAGTTTAGATTTTAGATTAATCAAGCTCTGGCTTCTGCTAGATAGCGATGAACAAACATAATTGCAATTGAACCTTCTCCTACTCCCGAAGCTACTCGTTTAACTGAATTATGCCGTACATCTCCTGCTACAAAGATACCAGGAACACTTGTTTCTAACAAAAATGGATCGCGATCGCGATTCCACCCACGGAAGTTTTCACCCATTTTTAGATCTGCTCCTGCATAAATAAAGCCTCGTGGATCTCTTGCTACTAAACCATCTAGCCATTCTGTTTCTGGTTTAGCGCCGATAAAGATAAATAGAGATTTAGTGGCTACCTGTTCGGCTTCTCCTGTTTGGTTGTTTAATAAAGTTAATCCTGTCAGATTATTTTCTCCGTGTACTGCGGTCACTTCCGTATAGGTTTGTACTTCAATATTATTAGTAGCGTCGATCTGGTCGATGAGGTATTGAGACATACTTTTAGTTAGAGAGTCTCCCCTTACCAGCATGGTCACTTTGGCAGCATATTGAGCAAAATACATCGCTGCTTGTCCTGCCGAATTTGCTCCCCCAACGAGATAAATATGTTCATCTACACAGGACATGGCTTCAGTTTTAGCTGCACCATAGTAGATGCCTCTTCCTGTAAGTTGATCGCATCCTGGCAGATCTAATTTGCGCCAATATACTCCCGTTGCCAACAAGAGAGCATGACAGTTAATTTCACTACCATCGGCTAACTTAACAATGCGGTAAGAATTTTCTAATCTGACTTCAACCACCTCTTGAGGAGTTAAAATTTCTACTCCAAAGCGTCTGGCTTGAGTTACCCCTCGACGAGCCAAATCGTCACCGCTTAAACCAACAGGAAAGCCCAGATAATTCTCAATCCGAGAGCTAGAACCCGCCTGTCCACCAGGAGCGGAACGTTCAATCATAACGGTGCTTAAACCTTCAGATGCACCATATACTGCAGCAGCTAAACCCGCGGGACCACCACCCACAATTACCAGGTCATAAAAAGGCTTTTCAGCCTGAGTTTGCAGACCAATTTTGGCGGCAACTTCTAGATTGCTAGGCTGTTCCAAGCGATCGCCGTTGGCAAATAACACTAAGGGAAGTTTGGGCTTACTGCCATTGGCTGCGTATTCAACTAATTTGGCTGCTTCCACCTCAGTTTCTATATCCAGCCACTGATAGGGAATTTGGTTTCGGGCTAAAAAATCCTTGACATTATGAGAACAGGGCGACCAGCGATCGCCAATTACTCTAATGCCTTTAAAAGCAGGGCGATATATTGCTAACCAGTCTTCTAACAAATCATCTAAGACAGGATAGAGCTTTTCAGCTGGAGGATCCCAAGGCTTAAGGAGATAATAATCTAATCTGGCGGTATTAATTGCCTGAATTGCTGCATTGGTGTCAGCATAAGCCGTTAATAAAACTCGTTTGGCTAAGGGAAACATGGGTGCAGCCTGTTCAATCAACTCGACTCCATTCATCCTGGGCATTCTTTGATCTGTGAGGAATAACGCTACTGTTTCATTCCGCAGCTTAAGCTGTTCAAGAGCTTCAATTGCTGATGCTCCAGAGTCAGCCCGAACAATTCGAAAGCGATCGCCATACTGCTTTCTTAGGTCGCGGGAAATTGCCTGTAGCACATCCAAATCGTCATCTACAGTCAAAATGGTTGGTTTAGCCATAGTTAGGTTGAGAATAGAAAATTATGCGTTAACAGTCTAGATTTTATTTCTGGGACGTTAATGATGATTGAGATTTTGCCGTGCTAATCTAACTATTTTAATTTAGTTATACTAAATCTTGTTCGTATTTGTTACCAGTTGAGCGCAAAAGTCGCTACTTGCCTTAAGAGAAAGGGCGGACGATGGGACTTGAACCCACGAATGGTGGTACCACAAACCACTGCCTTAACCACTTGGCTACGCCCGCCATGCATTATCGCTTAGATATTATAGCACCATTGGCTAGCATTTTACGCTGATAGTTTAAAATCAAGAAAAATATTTTTGAGCTGTATGAGCTACATGGCATTAAACAAAATCGGTAAAATCGGTACGTTGGGAACTATATTTGCTGGGATAGGTGCGATCGCTTTAATCACTAATCCAGGTGAAGCAGGATATCGTCAATATGCCGATAACAAGATTAAAACGGAGTTGAAAAACACGGTTTGTGACCAGGTTGCTGAAGATTTAGGAGTTTGGTTAGAGGGGCAATGTCATATTTTGATCAGTACCGCCAGTCCTTATTTAGCAGACACTATCAGCCAACAAACACAGCGACAAAACTTTTATCTTTTTAGTATTTATCAAGCAGATCTCTCTCTCCCTGCGCCATTACCTAAATATCATCTAGCAACCATTGGTTTATTTGGCAACTATCATACCTATCAAGCTAAAAAACTTTAATTGGCTGAAGTTCTAATGTTTATTTAAACTGGAGAAAGAAATTCTACAGCCAGGAGTTGAGCCATGAGTCCAAATAACCACCAAAGCGATAATCTTACTTCGACTACCCCTCAAAGCGATGCTATCCGCAACCCTCCCTACGGAAAAGTTAAAAACTTAGATCAGGGAGAAAGATACTGCATCAATAAAATCGAAATTAATCCAGGGGAACATATGAGTACCCAAATGCATTATCATCGCAGTGAACATTGGATTGTAGTTTCAGGAACTGCTAAAGTAATTTGTGACGGTCAAGAAACTTTAGTCATGGCAAACCAGTCTACTTATGTACCGATGAATACTGCACACCGAGTAGAAAATCCTGGTGTTATTCCTTTGGTGATGATTGAGGTACAGAATGGGGAGTATCTGGGAGATGATGATATTGTGCGTTACGATGATTAGCCCTCGGCTTTAATGGTGATTCGCTCAATCGCCAAATTAGCTAAATTATCAATCAGCAAGGTTGAGATTGTCAGCTTCTAGCCAATCAAGATAGTTTTTTGACCCTGCAATCATCGGTAAAGCAATAATCTCTGGCACTTCATAACTATGAAGTGTTTCAATTTTGGCAGCCAATTGATCAAACTTACTCAGATCTGTTTTAATTATTAGCTGGTATTCTTGGTCTTGATTAATTTTTCCTTGCCAAAGATAAATTGAGTCGATGGGGAACAGATTAACACAGGCAGCTAATTTCGCTTCAATTAGTTGAGTAGCGATCGCTTTTCCTTCGGACAATGAACCAACGGTGACTAAAACCACGCCATAGTTAGAGTTGATCATAGCTAGAACTAAAATTTAAGCCACTTGAATAGACTGAGAAGTTTGATTGATGGGAATAGTTTCTTGGGTAATAGGCTGGAAAAATTTAGCCGAGTTAGACAACATATGTTTGGTGAAGCAGAGATCGAACACCGCCGACTCAAGATTAGCCCCAAGTAAATCTGTATAAGTCAAATCGACATCACTTAAATTAGCTAATTTTAGAGAAGCACCACGTAAATCGGCATGGGTTAGATTTGCTTGAGTCAAATCGGCGTTATCTAAATTTCCCTTTCTCAAGTGAGCTGCTGTCAAATTAGCCCGGTATAAATTAGCACAGTTGAGGTTAGAGTTTCTAAGTTGAGCCTCTTCGAGGTTAGCATTGCTCAAGTTACTATTGCTCAAATTGGCTTTAGTTAACCTTGCTTGACTAAAATTAACTCCCCTAAGATCGGTGCTGCTAAGATCGACATCAATTAAGAATGTTTGACTTAAATTAACTCCCGTTAATAAACTACCCTGTAGCTGCGCCCCTGTTAATCTTCCTTGGCGCAAATCTGCCCATTTTAGGTTAGTTTGGGTCAAATTAGCTTGCCTAAGATTGATTTTAAATAACTTAGCACCACAGAGATTTGCCCTCAACAGATTCGCCCCTCTTAGATTGGTGTGGGCGAGATTAGCACCACTCAACTGAGCATCAGCTAGCTGAGATTTAACCAGAAAAGCACCTGTCAAGTTAGCTTTAGTTAGATCTGCCTGAAAAAGATTTACTTCGCTCATTTTGGCAAAACTAAGATTCGCCCAATTAAGACTTGCCCCGTTGAGAACTGATTTAGTTAAGAAAGTACGACTAAGATTTGCTCCAACTAGGTTAGCTCCCGTCAGATTAACGCCAATAAGCATTATTCCCGATAAATCTATCCCGCTTAAATTTACTCCCGTAAAATCTCGATAACCCTGTTCATAAAATCTTAGTAGCTGATCCTTATTCATAATCGTTATCGTTATAAGCTTTAAATCTCAGAAAACACATTCTTAGCGATCGCGTACAATGCTTGAATGACTGCCTACCTACTTGCATTATCACCTGTAATTTTCAGCACCACTATAGAATAATAACTTTTGTCTTAATCCGTTTTAATCTATGGTTATAAATTATTGAATCTTCACACGGAAGTTTAATGGGATAAAGAATAAATTCGTCCATCAATTAACAGGCGAGTAATGCCCTTATCTTGAAGATAATGAGAAGTCTTTTGCAGCATGCGTCCATCAGGAACTTTAATCACTCGCTCACGACGATGAGAAAAGCGTTTAGCAATACGATGGTTGTCAAAGACGGGGAGGGTTGTTTGCCTAGTTTCTGCTGTTGGAATAGCTCCTAGATCGGCAAATTCCGCCAAAGGTTTAACGATTAGCTCTGCGGAACGATCAATCACTAGATAGCAAATCCTGGGAAGGGAAGCTTGGGATAAAGGCAAAATTTGGATATTACTCAAGTCGGAAGTAGGATTTAGATAAGAAGTATTATCATCTTCGTCATCTTCGTCATCTTCGTCATCTTCGTCATCCTCGTCATCTTCGTCTTCATCACTGATATCTTCAATATCTTCTCCCAGCATTTCTCTAAGAGCAAGCAGTTCCATTTCCTCATTGTCATCATCCTCTTCCTCTTCTAGATCAAGGCGATCGCGTTTAAGAATTAGACGTTCACTTTTAGGAACATTTACGTTAGATTTATTGGGTAACTTATCTAAAACCAATTTAGCTGGGATCGTCTCAGGTACAACTTGTGGTGGTTGTTCCACTTCAACCTCAAAAATGTCTGGTATTACTTCAGACTCAGGTGCAACTTCTGCTTGAGTAGTTGAGCGTCGGCGACGACGATTTGATACTGCTATTGTTGATGGAGGTTCATTTGGCAATAAGTTTGCAGCAGTAGTTAATTCAGGGATAGTATCCTCACTAGCTGCTATTTCTTGAACTTTTTCGCTCTTAAGGTGAGCTTTTTGTGTTACTTTTGAGCGAGATTTTGCTTTCGCCTTATCCTTTCCCTTGGCTGGGCTAGAACTTTGGCTTTCCTGAGCAGACTTTTCGCCCCTGGGAGTTCGGGCTAAACGCTTCTGTTGAATCAGCTCTTCATATTCAAGATTGGACAATTTATTCTTCAAAAAGCGGCTGATCGTAGAACTACTAACCTCAAAACTTTTGGCTAAGGTAGAAGTAGTTGCCTCAGAATTACGATATTCTTCAAGAATCTCTTGTTTATCGTCTTCAGTTAGTTTTCTAGGACTCATGCTTTCTCTAATCAAACTTGCGTTGTTGCTCTATTGTTACTCAGGATATCAATTATCCTAGCGATCTTGCTCGATCTTTAGGATCGGTTTTAATCAGGAGTATTATTGATTATCTTCAATAGTCTATCCTGTTGGGCTGAAATTAGTAACGTTAACTACAGTTAAGCAGGTAATTTTATCTTAATTTTTTAAGTTAGTCATCTAGTTTATAGTTTCTCATCCCTAATAACTGATAAATTATTGAATGGTTGACGTAAAGTTTAGTTAGGATCAAATCAATGGTAAATATGCTCAAGCCCAATGCTCAACGAGCTTTACTGGTACTGGCTGATGGAACGACCTATCGTGGCTGGTCTTTTGGGGCAGCAGGCACTACAGTTGGGGAAGTGGTCTTTAATACGGGCATGACAGGATACCAAGAGGTTTTGACCGATCCCAGCTATTCTGGTCAAATCATCACTTTTACCTATCCTGAATTAGGTAACACAGGAGTCAATCCTGGAGATGAAGAATCTGCTACAGTGCAGGCTAAGGCGGTAATTGCGCGCAACGTTACTTATCGCCCTAGTAACTGGCGTTCGACTCAATCCCTACCCGAATATTTGCAGGAAAAAAATATTCCAGGCATTTATGGTATTGATACGCGATCGCTAACTAGAAAACTAAGAGAATACGGTGCAATTAACGGTGCTGTTTCCACAGAAATACTCGATCCGCCGAGATTGTTAGATATAGTGCAGCAAGCACCCGACATGGCAGGACTAAATCTTGTCAAAGACATCACAACAGATCAAGTTTATGAGTGGTCAGAAAAGACAGAGGCAGAATGGGAATTTGCTTCCAGGATCAAGACAGAGCGCCCATTAACCGTAGTGGCGATCGATTTTGGTGTTAAGCGCAATATTCTCCGTCGTTTAGCCAGCTATGGATGTAAAGTAATTGTCGTGCCTGCTAATACCCCTAGTGCAGAGATTTTGGCACATAACCCTGACGGTATTTTTCTTTCTAATGGACCTGGAGATCCTGCTGCGGTTAAGGAAGGGATTGCCGTAACCAAAGAATTATTGGCTGCTGAAAAACCTACTTTTGGCATTTGCATGGGTCATCAAATTTTGGGTCTTTCCCTGGGAGCAGAAACCTTTAAGCTTAAATTTGGGCATCGTGGCTTAAACCAACCCGCAGGCTTACAAAAGCAAATTGAAATTACTAGTCAAAATCATGGATTTGCGATCGCCACAGAATCTTTAGGGGCAGATGTGGAAATAACTCATCTTAACCTCAACGATCAGACCGTAGCAGGATTACGTCATAAGACCTTGCCCTTTTTCTCAGTACAGTATCACCCTGAAGCTAGTCCAGGCCCTCATGATGCGGATTATTTGTTTGAAAATTTTGTTAAGTTAATGCAAGAAGCAAAAACCTAGACTGGTTTACAGGTATTTTCTTCCATCAAGCGAAGCAATCCCCATGAGACTTTATAGTCATTTTAAATAAGAACCAGGTGATCTTTAAAAAAAGTAGTAGGTAGTAGGTAGTAGGTAGTAGGTAGTAGGTAGTAAGCAATGTTTAACTTTGTCATCAATACAAAACTACCATAAGGAAATTAATTGGAATGACTATAGTATGGGCAATTCACTACCTTGCCCCAATCTTTACTCAACTACAATGCACCATTGGTGTAGCTCGTACTTGACGCAATTATTAATAATCAAGGGATCTTGAGTTACTATTGCCTGAGCTTCTAATAGTGAACTCGCTTCAAAAATCAGCATCCCTCCCCCCAATTCTGCCCAATAACCAGTTCGGGCTTTGTGTCCTTGATCGATTAGTTGGCGAACATACGCTTTATGAGCTGAGACATATTGGTCAAAAGTTGTTTTGTTCACGATTCCTGTTTCTATTTTGACAAATGTTGGCATAATTTAAGCTATTTTTCTTTATCAAATAAATACAAATGAAATATATTCGTCACGATATAATTGCATGATAAAAATCATACAATCAATATTTGTCAAACTTGAATGTTTTTTAGAAAGTCAGTCAATGCCGACCAGCAATCTAGTTTGAGAATAGCAGTTGTGGGAGGTTCTAACTCAGTAATGAGGGAAGGATATACGAAGTATTTAAATAAATATCTACATCAAATAACTTCTCAAACAACCTCGATCAAATACTATTCTTTAGGTGGTGTTACCAATGTTTTCGGTGCTATTCAAGAAGATAGACATAGCATTGCCCTAAACAGCGACATTATATTTTTTGAATATTGCGTAAACGATCGCCATGCAATTGAAGTTGAGTGCTATTCATTAGAATTGGCAGGAAAGTCTTTAGAAGGATTTATCAGAAAATGTCAAAAATCTAATCCTTTTTGCCTAATTATATTAGTAATATTTGGTGTTAACAAAGAAGAGTACTATCAAAAAACTTGCGCGTTATCAGAGCTTTATGAATCAATTGGATCATACTATTGCTTACCCATAGTAAATTTAACCAATTTGTTAAATGAGCAAAAAGGAAAAGATTTTATTAAGTCTTTATATAATGAAAAAGATGAGGCTCATTATACTAGACCTGATGGAGTACAAGTAGTTGCTCGAACAATTGTTGGACAGCTAGATAAAATAGGCGTGATTAAAAGTTTAAAATCCGCCAAAAACTATCCCAAAAACATCGGACTTAAACCAATTTATCAGGATAATCTTGAAAATATCACTTTTTTCGAGAACTTTGAACAAGGAAGTTTTTTTCATTATCAGCCCAAAATATCGATTTATCAAAATACTGTCTATCGAGAGAAAAATTTTTCTCTCTTGCAAGGTAACTCTCTAAGGTTTTACTTAAAAGGCAAGTTAGTTGCCGTCTATATTAAATCCGATTTAAACGATGGCTTGATTGAAATTAAGTTTGGTGAGCAGCGGATTGTCACTAGCTCTTATTGCGAGTGGGTTAATATAATTAAGCCTCAAAATGTGATTAATCTGATTACTTTGCCCTTAAGCAAATTTTCAGAGTCTCAAGATTTTGCTCCTGTGTCGATCGCCTGTTGCCGAGAATATTTGGACAGTTTTGAATTAGATTACATTAAAAAAGAACCCAACCAGAAAGATCCTCGCAAATGGAAACTAAATATCATTGGCATTGCCTACATTGGAGAACTAAAACCATTTGAATTAGACTAAAAATAGTTAGACTAGGGAAATCGTATTTGCCACTTTCAAGGCTTTGGCTCTAGCTAATTCTGTGGTTTCTGCTTTAGCTAAGGCGACTCCCATGCGACGATAGGGACGCGAATCTGGTTTACCAAATAATCGTAAATCAGTGTCCACTTCAGTTAAAGCTTGCGCCACGTTGGTGAAGTTAATCTCTGTGGAATGCTTCTGAGCTAAAATTATTGCGCTAGCAGAAGGAGCAAAAAGTTCTATTTTGGGAATGGGTAAGCCAAGAATAGCGCGTAAATGTAGCTCAAATTCGTTTAGATTTTGGGAAATTAAAGTCACCATGCCTGTATCGTGAGGACGAGGAGATAATTCGGAAAAGATTACTTCATCTTGAGTAATAAAAAACTCCACACCAAAAATCCCTGCTCCACCTAAAGCATCTGTCACCTTAGTGGCGATCGCTTCTGCTTGCTGAAGTTTCTCCTGGGAAATTGCTGCGGGTTGCCAAGACTCTTGATAATCACCTCGCTCCTGACGATGACCAATAGGAGGACAAAAATCGTGGCTGCATCCCATTGTTTGAGAGTCATCAAGGTAATTTCAATCTCAAAATTAATAAACTCTTCAACGATAATTTTTTGGGTGTCACCTCTTGCTCCAGCGATCGCATTTGACCAAGCTTGCTCTACTTCTGAAGGGGAATTTACTACCGATTGACCTTTTCCCGAAGAAGACATGACTGGTTTAACCACGTTGGGAAAACCAATCTCGACTGACACCTGCATCAATTCTTCTAGGCTACTAGCATAGGCATATTTAGCAGTACGAATACCCAGTTTTTTTGCGGCTAATTCACGAATGCGATCGCGATTCATCGTGTAATTAGTAGCTGCTGCGGTTGGAATGACGGTGATTCCTCTGTGTTCAAATTCCACCAGCTTTTCGGTACGAATCGCCTCAATCTCTGGCACAATGAAGTTCGGCTGATGTTTTTGCACTACCTGCTCTAAATCATCACCATTGAGCATGGAAATAACCTCTGAGGTATCAGCTACCTGCATTGCTGGAGCATTGGCATAACTATCAACAGCAATGACATAATTCCCCAGACGTTGAGCGGCAATAACAAACTCTTTGCCTAACTCCCCTGCACCCAGCAGCATAATTTTTTGCGGTAGCTGTAGATTCTTCATAGATTATGTTTAGTCAAAATTGTTAAATAGTAAGAGCATTAATTTGTTTTTACAATTCATACGCTTTACTACGATGAGCTATCGCCACAACAAACACTTGAACCAACTCATTGTCTACTGAATAGATCACCCTGTAGTCTCCAATACGGTAGCGATAGTACCCTGTATAATCGCCCTTGAGTGCTTTAATGTTGGGATGGAAGCGAGGAGTTTGCTCTAGCTGCTGTAAACAGCGAGCAATTTTTTTGGCTAGAACTTTGTCAGCATTCACATAAACCTTTTGAGCATCAGGATGGAGGAGAACTTCATACATCAGAGCGAAGAGTTCTCCAGTTTGTGTAATTAGTTTTAGGAGTTGCTTGATTCTGCTTAACTCGCTCCAGCAAGCCAGAAATTGCTAAAAGTTCTTGAGTTGCAACTTCACTTTCAGCATCTGCTAAGTAAGTGGCAAAATCAGCAAGTACTCTTAATCGTTCTGGTGACAGTTGCTTGAGCAAATCATGCAATTGATGCTGTAACTCCGTGACAGATACTGAAATCGCTGATTCTGTATCTTCTATTGGGGAATTTTCTGCCGAATTTATCACTTGCCTGTCAATCTCAATGTTTAGTTTCCATTGTAAGACTATTTGTTAGAGTAAAATCTTATTGTCCATAGGTTTACATAATCGCTACAAAGGCTCAAGCGAACATTGCTCATCACCAGGTATTGAAAATTGCTATACTGCGATCGCAACGTTGAGAAGGACTTTCAAAATTTATATTGCATAATCACCTCTCCGTCTTCATCCATCTCACCTGTGGGCGTGAAGCCCATCTTTTTATAAAACTCTTCGGGACTTCCTTCGCCGAGAACACAGCTTGTTAATAAAACTTTTGCTCCTGGGCGCGTTTTGATATATTTGATCGCCAACTCTAACGCCTAGAAGATTTTGTCCAATTAAAGCAGAACAGAACTGACTGTACTATAGCTCCCGCACATCAGCGACTTGACCTTTAACTGCCGCTGCCACCACCATTGCTGGACTCATTAATAAAGTTCTGCCAGTTGATGAACCTTGACGACCTTTGAAATTACGATTAGAAGAAGAGGCGCTAATTTGATCTCCCTGTAGCTTATCAGGATTCATTGCTAAACACATCGAGCAACCTGGTTCACGCCATTCAAACCCAGCTTGTTTAAAGATTTTATCTAAACCTTCAGCTTCGGCTTCCTGTTTGACTCGTTCTGAGCCTGGGACAACAAAAGCTTTTACTGCTGGTGCTACTTGATGTCCTTGAGCTACCTTGGCTGCTTCCCGTAGATCGCTGATTCTACCGTTAGTGCAGCTACCAATAAAACAGATATCGACCTTAGTTCCCTTCAACGGTTTGCCTGGAGTTAACTTCATATAACTATAAGCTTCTTCGGCGATCGCGCGATCGCCTTCTGGTAAATCATGCGCAACAGGAATGTTTTCGCTAATACCTAGTCCTTGTCCTGGCGTAATTCCCCAGGTAACAGTAGGTTCGATCTCAGCAGCAGCAAATTCAACTACATCATCGTAAATCGCATCGTCATCACTGCGAATACTGCGCCACCATTCAATTGCCTTATCCCAAGCAACACCTTGAGGAGCAAAATCTCGACCCTTTAGATAAGCAAAGGTTGTTTCATCGGGATTGATATAGCCACAACGCGCACCACCCTCAATCGACATATTACATACCGTCATCCGTTCTTCCATCGACATCGCGGCAAAAGTAGACCCAGAAAATTCGTAGGCATAACCCACTCCACCTTTGACACCTAACTTACGAATAATATGCAGAATGACATCTTTAGCAAATACACCGTGAGGTAACTGACCATTAATTTCAATTTTACGCACTTTGAGTTTAGCTAAAGCCAAAGTCTGGGAAGCCAAGACATCTCTTACCTGAGAAGTGCCGATTCCAAAAGCGATCGCGCCAAACGCACCGTGAGTTGAAGTATGAGAATCACCACAGGCAACGGTCATTCCTGGTTGAGTTAAACCCTGTTCAGGAGCAATTACATGGACAATACCCTGATTTCCCGAACCGACATTATAAAATTTGATGCCGTAATCTTGCGTGTTTTGTTCTAATGCCTGGATCATCTCTTCTGCTAGGACATCGGCGAAGGGACGAGCCTGATTTTCTGTTGGAACAATATGATCTACTGTGGCGACTGTTCTTTCAGGAAACAATACTTTGAGGTTTCTGGCTCTTAGCATCGCAAAAGCTTGAGGACTGGTTACTTCATGAATTAGATGTAAACCAATAAAAAGTTGGGTTTGACCAGAAGGTAAAGTGCCAACCGTATGTAAGTCCCAAACTTTATCAAATAATGTTCCCTTACTCATATAACTATGTTGCTGCTGGTGCTAAAAAAGTATCTGTGGTTTATTTTACAATTTTTGCCCAACGACTTCTTGCTTAAGACTAAATATTATTGTTCGTCATTGAATAAAATGAGCAAAAAAAACAGGTGCAAGCGATCGCGGATAAAATATTAGTGGTTTATATAAAAAGTTAGGCTTTAGGTTATTGCCAGTTTCCAGATACTTCAAGAAGCTCTAAGTAACCTAAGATGTAAGTGTGCTGAGAGAGGCAAAATCGTGAGTCGAATTGTTGTTACTACAATTGGAAGTTTAGGCGATCTTCATCCCAAAATCGCGATCACTCTTGAATTACGCGATCGCGGTCATGATCTTGTTTTTGCTACACACCAAGGGTATCAAGCCAAAATTGAAGCTTTGGGATTTGAGTTTCACCCTATGCGTCCCGATGGTACAGACGATCCTCTAGAAATAGCGCGAATGACCGACAGGAAGACAGGTTCAGAATACGCTGTTCGTAATTGGCTGTTACCAAGTTTGCGTGAAACTTACACCGATTTAATGAATGCTGCAAAAGATGCTGACTTTATGATTGCTGGAGAAATCGTCTATGCTGCACGATTAGTCGCTGAAAAATTAGGGATTCGGTGGGCATCATCTGCCTTATCGCCCTTTTCATTCCTCTCTGCCTACGATCCATCTGCGATCGCTCTATTCCCTTTTCTAGCCAAGTTACGCGGATTTGGTATACCAATCAATCAAGGTATCATTCAGTTATTAAAAGCAGTTACTAAATCTTGGGCGACACCGATTCACCAACTGAGAAAAGAACTCGAATTACCGCAACTCATTGGTAATCCCATCATTGATGATAAGTTTTCTCCCTATCTGGTGTTGGCGATGTTTTCTTCAGTTTTGGCAAAGCCTCAACCTGATTGGGCTAAGAACACAGTCATTACAGGATTTACATTCTATGATGGCAACGAAAATAAGACAGAACTTACTCCAAAACTCCAGCAATTTTTAGATGCAGGTGAGCCACCTCTTGTATTCACGCTAGGTTCAGCCAATGTGCTAAATCCTGGTGTCTTTTATCAGGAAAGTATTCAAGCAGCAACACAATTAAATTGTCGTGCTGTTTTATTAATGGGTGGAAATAGGCTTCCAGATAACCTGCCAAAAAATATCATTGCTACAAACTATGCGCCATACTCGAAAATTTTCCCTTATGCTTGTGCAATTATACATCAGGGTGGAATAGGAACGACGGCTCAAGCTCTTCAAGCAGGTTGCCCAACTCTCATCATGCCTTACACTTATGACCAACCTGACAATGCAGCACGAGTCCAACGATTAGGAACTTCGCGCACGATTTTTCGCGAGCAATATTCAGCATTACAAGTTGCCAAGGAGTTAAGTGAATTGGTCGGAAATCCAAGTTATGCAGCTAAAGCAGCAGAAATCGGGCGTATAATACAGGCAGAAAATGGTGTAGTTGTAGCTTGTGATGCAATTGAAAAACAGCTTGAAGCAACTACAATCATATCGTGAGCCTCAATTAATAATTTGTTAATAATCATAGGTTACTAAGCTATAACTAATCAAATGTCAACATCAAACAAAATCGTCAAAGATCATATTTGGAGGATTTTAATCGCGATCGCCGTATTCCCATTAATCAAGTTCTTTCTAGCCAATATTGCCGATGTCTGGATACTGCGAAGTTACTCAATTTAGGTGCTGTTCAACCTTATCCTATGCTAAATTCCATCTTTGAAGACCGCACAACAGCAACTCAACAAAATCAAGAAGTTCGTCAACAGATATTTAACCATCGAAACACTTCAGGAGTAATTGTGATGGTGTCCCATTTTGCAATATTGGCGAAATTAGTGGCATCAGTCCGCAGTCGGGAGAAGCAGTGGTAATGAGAATTAATCAGCAAGGCGATCTAGAAGTGGTAGGGCAAATTCAAGATTGAAAAAACTTGTAGCATCAATAAATAATAGGATCAAGCAAATTTACGGTATCTTTGAATATTTAAAAGTAAGTGTTATACTTACCTTTGGTATTAAATGCCTTGATGCTTATAAAGCAGAGGGGGTTTTTGACTAAGAACTATATTCGCTCTCGTGGCTTAGTGGCAAAGCACCTCCTTGGTAAGGAGGAGATCACGGGTTCAAATCCCGTCGAGAGCTTCCTCACTAACGTTCGGATTATCGGGCTTTTCCCGTAATCTCCTCCTTACCAAGGCAGAACGCTTTACCCAAAATGTACCCAAAAGTGAATATAGCAAGGCTAGCTAGATAAGTAAACGGGGTACATAGATACCCCAATTATTTAAGCGCTTAATAAAAAAACAGGGCATTATAGCACCTGTTTTTGGTTCTCTAAAATCGT
>JAAUOU010000100.1 GCA_012034765.1 Pleurocapsaceae cyanobacterium CSU_1_1
AAGTGCTTTTTAGCCTTTCGTCCATGTTTTTTTAATCACAATCGGTTTGTGGTCAGATAACCATTGACCTGTGCGATATGCCCAGCATAAGGCAATCGTGAGCAAGGCAAATAGACGGCTCAAACGCTCTGAATCAATTAGATGAGTGTCTTCTAAATTGAATCCTCGACTTTTAAAGATGCCAAAACAATTAATCTATCGCAAGGCAAGAATTTGATGGAACTATACTACGAAGTGATTAGAAATAGCTTAGGAAAAGTTGACCAGGTTATTCGTCGTCCTGATGGCGCAAGCTTATTGTTTGACCCGATCTCAAAACAATTTGATGAAGAGGATGTTTTGACTCTTGAGCTTAGAGAGTGGTCAGCTCAAGAAGGCGAATTAGACTTAAGCGATCGCCCTATCGAACCTCTGACTTTGGAGCAAGCTAAGGCACAAAAAAACAAGAAATTATTGCGATCGCTGCTGCCAAACAAGAGGAATTAGTCGCTGGGTTTGCGCCCCCAGAACAAGCTAGTTGGTCGCGTAAAGTGTCTGAGGCTAAAGCTTTTTTGGCAAGTGAGGTGATTCAAGATGCGCCGATGCTGAGGGTAGAAGCGCGAAGTTCCCTTGCGGGGTTTCACCCCGTTGAGGAAACTGAGCAAGAAGCGATCGCCCTAAGTGGAGCAACAAATGAGACGGTTATTCTTCGCTACACCAAAGGTTTAGCTAGTAAGATTCTCGCTAAGTCCGAGGAAATGTATTTAAATTCGGCTGCGATCGCAGGCACTAGAAGCAAATTGGTTGCGACTATAGAAGCTTGTCAAAATGACGAAGAATTAAATGCGATCGCATGGAATTGATTACCCGCCGTACTTGTTCCTTAAAAAAAGAATGTCCAGAAGCACAATAGTCGCATCAATCGAAACTGCCCTTGGGGAGATAAACATCAACAATGGCTACTCTACAGACTTTAACGGCGTGTTGGTGTGGGATAACCTGCCGACTGAATACAGCCAAAACGCTATTTATTTAAAGGATACGCGAGAGAAATATGAAAAACAGGGGGCTAAATATACCTGTACGCTGCGGATTGAAATAATTGCGATCGCTATTGAAACGTCTACCGATACCGCTACCAAATTGGGCAATCTAGCATTAGCCGACTTAATCAAAGCAGTTTGCAGTATCTCTCATCCTAGGGCGTTTATCAACTTGGCTAGTGCTGATAAATGGATTGAGACAAAAGGCAAAACCGCTTGTCAAGTCGAGCTAAAGAAAACTACTCCCAGGTCTTAAAAGCGACGCGGGATACTTCTTTAGAAGGGTTTCAGACAGAGAATATCTATAGTGCTTTTGCCGCCACAGCCAAGGCAAACGGATTGGACTCCACGGCTGAACAAGAGTTGTTTAGATCGGTTCGTTCGATGATCGGGAAAGGGGTTTTATCCCAAGAAGAGGTTAGACAAGAGGTTGGCGAAAAGTTAGGGGATTTTGAACGGAGTTTGGCTGAAGCTTACGGGGTATCTACTCCCCAGTTAAACAAAATGATCGAAGGGGGAGAGATTAGAGCAACTGAAGCGTTGCCTAAAGTAGCAGCAATTTTAAAAGCCAAAAACGATATTTATGGCGATTCAAATACAGGGGCAGTGGCATCCCAAAAAGCAGATAATGCGATCGTTTCATTTCGCGAGTCTGTTGGTTCGGCACTACTGCCATTACAAAAATTCGGCAATAATTTCTTGGCAGGCTTTTTCAACAAAATAGCTGAGGCAATTAATACAATTAAACCTCTTGTCAACGGGTTTTTCCTCGCTTTATTAGCTAATTTGCTGCGGGTTCAAATTTTGGGTCTGTCTGTAAAAGTAGTATTGGTTGGATTGCTTAAAGCCTTGTGGGTATTTAAAGGAGCATTGGCGGTTTTTGGAGCAGAAATGGCGTTAATTGCCGTTGCTTGGGCAGCTTGGGAGAATGTTTATAATATGCTCCGCGATCGCTTTTTCCCCGACACAAATAAGGATATTGATCAGCTAACTAAAGGCATGAAAGCCTATCGCTTGGCGATCGATGAGGCTAAAGGGGCGACGGATAAACTAGGAAGCGGGAAGTTACAACTGGCAGAGGGCTTCAAGTTGCCAGATAACAAACTGGGGAACGCTGCGCGCAAAGCGATCGGTAGTGATTATCTAAACCTAGATAGTTTGGTTAGAGAGCCATTAAATAATTTTTATTTAGTAATCCTTGATGAAAGTAAGCTGCCTCCAATTTGTTTATCTCCAAAGGCTGGAGAATATCGCAATCTCCTAAAAGGATTTGATTCCAAAGAAGAGATTGTTCAAGAGGCCTTGATCGTAAGCAAAAGTATGGGAATGAGTTTATGACAATAAGCCCAGGCGATAAATACGAACGAGATGGTTTCTGCCCTAATTATCATTGCTGTGGCAAAATCAACGGTATTTTTGGCGGTAAATTCTATGTCGGGGAAACAGAGATCGAGTACACACAGATTTTAAATTCCAAATGCGATCGCTGTGGACTTGAAAAGCCCGAAATCTTTGAGGTTTGGGACAAATCAAGAGATGATTTTTATATAAGCTTATACGTGACCATACTAATCAGTATAGTGGGCCGAGTTGGATTTGAACCAACGTAGGCGTAGCCAGCGGATTTACAGTCCGCCTCCTTTAACCACTCGGACATCGACCCATTTGCTTCACGGTTAATCATTATAGCACAGCATGACTGTCGCAAAGCAATCAAAATAAAATTACAGTTAACATTTAACTAAATTTCCTGCTGTTGGCGCTTGCGCTGCCTGTGCTGAGGAATTTACAAGTCACAAGTATTGAAAAGTTTTTATCTTTGTATTGCCTGATATTGCTTTAAAAGGGAAGGCTTTAGATGACGAGTTTTGGTTAAAACCTTCTTACCAAAAAAGCCTTTAGCTTTTAGCCTTTAGCTTTAAACTTTTGACTTAAGCCCGAAGGGCGATGATCAAACTAGACTACATAGGCTGATTTTAATGCCCATAAAATCAAAGCAGTTATGCCTCCAAAAATTAACAGGGCGGATACAGCAACCAGAATTGGTTTGTCTGCACCATCAAATTTCATGATTCCTCGATTTAAGTCAGACATAGCTATTTTGCTCCTTTATTTCAGCCAAAACAAGATTTAATCGAGACTAGCAAAACTATAATTATTTTTTGTAGTCGGGTTTGGCAATATGTAAATATTATCAAAACAATTTTAGGTTTGGGGCAATTCTTAAAATTTCCCTTAGATCTTCAAATTAAGATGCTACTAATAATGTTGATCATCACAAGTGGAAAGTAATTTCTTGTTTGTTAAAGGGAAGATTATTGTTGATGGCGTTGATTTCCTCTTGTTCTAGATGATTGACATCATCGATGTAGTTACGCAAGACCTTTGCCATGCGAGGGTGGTAAAAGCGATGTAGGCTATGATTAGCAGTAGCAGGAAAACCTCTTCTTTTTTTATGTCTTCCTCCCGCACCAGGATCATAGGTTTTGATTCCGTTCGCGATCGCCCATTCGATTGGTTTATAGTAACAGGCTTCAAAATGAAGGGCATTATATTCTTCATAACACCCCCAGTATCTACCGTATAGCCGATCGCCTTTTTGCAAACAAAAAGACATGCCTACAGGATGAAGGTCATCTTGTTCGGTATAAGCCACCACCAACAAAACGCGATCGCTGTAATTAGGATAAAGCTGCTCAAAAAACTGCCGAGTCAGATATTTGCTACCCCAGTAAAACTTGTTACAGGTACTACTATAAAATTGATAAATATCGGCATATAAATGCTGAGGAATCTCAGAACCAACATAGGTTTTAGTATATAGCCCTGCTTGACTTACGGCTTTTCGCTCTCGTTTAATATTTTTGCGCTGGTTACTATTAAACATCTTGAGGTAATCATCAAAACAGTTAAAATTTTGATTTGACCAAATATAACCGTGATGCAGCCAGCTAGCAAAGCCATTTTTTTCCATCATCTTTTGCCAGTCAAGATCGACAAATAAAAAATTACAGCCAGAAAGCCGATGGCGATCGCAAAATTTATCAATCGCTGCCACCATTAGTTCGGTAATCGTCTCCTCGTCTTCTCCAGAAGCAACCAAAAAGCGATATCCTACTGCGGGAGTAAAGGGAGTCATACCTAATAGCTTAGGATAGTACTCAATCCCTAAACGATGAGATAAATCTGCCCATTGATGGTCAAACACAAACTCTCCATAACTATGGCTCTTAATATATAAAGGTGCAGCAGCAATCAGCTGACGATTGCGCCATACTGCCAGATGACAAGGCTGCCAGCCAGTACGAGCCGTCGCACTACCTGAAACTTCAAGATTATTAAGCCACTCCCACTCTAAAAACGGAGTAGCTAGAGGTTTGGCTAATTCATCCCAATCTGCCTGGGGAATTTCGGCTATTTGAGTAATCCAAGACAGAGAGTATTGATGAGATTTGAGCTGCTCAACCATAGTGGGGCATTTAAGACTGAAATAACGGAGGGTTTGTTAATTAGCCTAATAAATATTGCCAAAAATTGCAGAAAAAAGCGAGTTCACTGCTCACTGCTCACTGCTCACTGTCAAACATGGCGCTCTTGAATCAATTGAATAACCAACTCAGTAAACACAGGATCGTCGATCCGTCTTGCTGCTTCAATTAAAATATCTGATTCTGGTTGAGGATCTTCTGCCGTTCTACGAGGTATGGAGACTAAAAGTGAAAGATGACTAATCAAACGATCCAACTCATCTCTAATACGCGATCGCTTGTCAGATAATAAGCTGGCAGTACGACGTACCGAACGTTCTCTTTCTAGCTCTACCAGTAAGACATCTCGTTTCGACGGCTCTTTCATCGCTCTACACTCACGATATGATGTTGTTTTAGGCATAAGAATCCTATTTTGGCTATTTATGCTGCTGCCAAAAGGTTCATATCTGCATTAAAGCGAATTACGATTATCTTGAATAGCTTTGTATAAGTTAAACCATGGTTACGTTACACTTCTATATTTCTTGTCAAATATTGCAACTATTCGTTCATGCTCAAGACCACGAATTGATCGTAAAAAATATGGAGGAGAAATTCTCCTTCATCCTCGAAATTTTAAGTTTTATCATCCTAAATCAAGTGTATTTCTGCCAAATTTTAAGATCTTCGGGACGATCAACATCAGCTAAAGTAGGTAAGTAATGCACATCTAGTTTTAGTTGTTGGGCAATGTTTTTAGTTTGGTTTAAGACCTGTTCTGTTCCCCAAGTAATATTTTGAAAAAGCTGAGTAATAGGACGATTCAAGCCAATTAAATAATATCCCCCATCTTCTGCTACACCCAAAACTAAATCATGAGCTTGTAAAGAGTCAAATGCTTTGCTTAGTATGGCTTGGTCAAGATCGGGACAGTCAATACCAACGATCGTAACTCGTTCATTACCTAATCCAAAAGCCCTCTCAAAAGCCGATCGCATTTTATATCCGAGATCTCCTGAAGCTTGAGGAATATAATCAAAGTCTTCTTTTAACCATTCTTTCATTGACTGGATCTCACCCCCTGCGAAGTGAACCTCAATCCCTATCTTACGAAATAATTTTAAGGCGATCGCCGTTTTTAAAGTATGCTCCGTCATTTCTCGCTGTAATTCCGCAGCACCCAAAGCGCCCAAAGCAGGAATCATCCTAGTTTTCGTCTTTCCAGGCTCAGGATAGCGACTAAAAATAATTAGAGTTTCACTCATGCAATTAGCAATTATTTTTCTTCCCACTTACTATAGGGATGCTTGACCAGATAGGAATTAAAGTATTTTTTATCCTTAACTTCTCGGTCAATCCAGGGAGGAAGATTAATTTTCTGATTCTCATTTTCTAGTTCTACTTCGGCAATAATCAAGCCAGCATTTTCTCCCAAAAATTCATCAACTTCCCAGGTTAAATTATCTATCTTGATTTTGTATCTAAACTTTTCAATTAATGGTTTAAGACAAAGATTATTTAGCATCTCTTGAGCATCATCTACAGGAATCAAATACTCAAATTCAGCACGAGTGTAGCCGATCGCTTTACTTTTGATGGTAAGATAAGCCTGCTTGTCAACAGTTCTAAGTCTTACAGTTGTACTATTGCTAGTTGGTATATACCCCTGACAGTATTTTACACCGATATCTGGAAACTGACTTTCAAGCAGTTTTTTATGCGATCGCCACACTGCCTTCTTAACCAAATATTTGCGTTCTATTTCTGTGTTCATTAATATTATTTCAATACTACTAATTTCAATTAATTTCAATATTTCAGTAGATGTTTGGCTTTATTTACTCGCTCAAAATACTTTTTGGACAACCAAAAAACCTAAAAATTATCAAACTCTACATTTAACCAGCCGTGGTCAATATATTTTGAGCTAGGCTGTCGGGAACTTCTTGTAAATGAGCTGCTTTCCATTTAAAAAAGCCCACTCCCAAAGTTAAAGAGCGTAATTCAATAATAAAATCATGCATTTGGGCTTGGGGTAAATAACCTGTGACCAGATCCCAACTATGCCAGTCGGGAATGCGATCGTAGCCTAGAATTTGTCCCCTTTTGCCAGTAATTAGCTGTAAAGCCTTAGCAGTAAAATCATTCGGTACAGAAACGGTAATTTCTAAAACTGGCTCTAACAAGACAGGATTACACTGAGTCATCCCTTCCGTCATGGCGATCCTAGCTGCCTGTTTAAATGCTTGCTCTGAGCTATCTACCGAGTGATGAGAACCATCAGTTAAGGTGACATCAACATCAACCACAGGAAAACCGAGAGGGCCATGAGCTAAGTATTCCCTCACTCCTGTTTCTACTCCTGGTATATATTGCCGCGGCACGACCCCACCAACAATAGTTTGATGGAATTGAAAACCCTCTCCTCGACCCAAGGGTTTGATATCGAGATAGACATCACCAAAAGCACCGTGTCCACCACTCTGATGTTTATAACGACCGTGAGAGTTTGTTGAACGACGAATAGTTTCTTTGTAGGGGATTTGAGGTAAACAGGTACTCATGGGCAAGTTGTACTTACGTTCAAGACGAGCCAAAGCAACCTGAAGATGAACTTCTCCCTGTCCCCATAAAATTACCTCGCGGGTATCGCCGTGTTGTTCCCAATGTAAGGACGGGTCTTCTGCCAAAAGTTTACCCAAGGCACTGCTAAGTTTGACCTCATCCTTACGGTTTTGAGGTGCGATCGCAGAGCATAGACGGGAGCGATCGCTTCGGCTTGAGGTAGGGGTGCAATTGTGTCGGTAGCACTAGATAGAGTATCTCCTGTAGCAGCATGCTCCAATTTACCAAGAGCCACGATACTGCCAATCGGTGCGCTGGACAAGGGGGTCTGTTGTTGCCCACGTAATTGGTAAATACCGCTAGTTCTTTCCCCATTGAGGATTATGCCTTCGGTAAGTTCCCCCTGCCAAACTCTAACTAGGGATAAACGTCCACCCTGGGCAGTAAAATATGTTTTTAAGACCTGCACGATCGTATCGCCAGCTATTTTTGCTGCATTAGCGTCCAACCCACGACGTTGAGCCGTAACTTCAGGAGACGGGGCTTCTTTGACTAAAGCATCGAGTAGGGGACGAACGCCAAAATCATCTCCTGCTATGCCCAAAAAGACAGGCACAATTAAGTCAGCACCTAGCTCTTGTTTAAGATCCTGGAGTATTTCGGTTTGGGGTGGGTCGATTTCTTCAATTAATTCTTCCAGCAAATGATCGTCAAATTCAGCCAGGGTTTCTAACATTTCCTGACGGGTAATTTGTTCTAATTCTGCTAAATCTGCTGGTAGAGCGATGGGATCGGCAGGCTGTTGTGGATGATATTGATAGGCTTGTTCCGATACTAGGTCAATATAGCCAATACATTGCTCCCCTTGAAAAATAGGGTACTGTTGTGGCACTAGAGGACGACTGGAAACCGCTTTTAACCCCTGGAGAATTTCCCTGTAGCCATAGGAACAACGATCCATCTTGTTGATAAATATTAAATGGGGAATTTCCCAGTCATCGAGAAACTTAAATAGCGGAGCAAGGGTTAAAACCTTATCAACTAATGGCTCGCAAACTATCACCACTACACCAGCACCCACTAGAGCATTATAGGTTTCCTGGACAAATTCCACCGACCCAGGACAGTCTAAAAAGGTCAGGTTAATTCCTTGATGCTCGGTATCGGCAACGGATAGTTCGACACTCATCTGGCGATCGCGTGCTTCGGTTGAGCTATCACCAACCGTATTTTTCTCCTCGATCCTGCCCTTACGAGAGATTTTTTGGGTGACAAATAAAATACTTTCGAGTAATGTCGTCTTCCCGCTAGAGTATGGCCCTACAATAGCGACATTACGAGTGTTGTTGATGTTGCTGTTACTCATAACTCAACCCCCAAATAATATTTATTTTTATTAGTTAAGACACTGTTTGTTTAACACCTAACGTCAATAGTGCTTCAAGCTTTATTATCTCAGTCCTGAAGCCACTGGCAGACATTAAAGCACTGTTTCTTAATGAACAATTACACGGGAGCAAATTCCTCACAATTTCTTCACTCGAACCAGCACACGAAGCAACCTTTCATGCCAGAAACTACGGATTCAGAACAGGACGGGCAACACATGAACAACACAGAATTTTTACAACAAGTAGTAGCAGGAGCAACGCCGAGTATTGATGAGTTTGTCGATGCTTTGGGCGATCGCTTTTCCTTATTAAGAGAATATCAATCTACTCTTCAAAACTGTGAATGGGATGCAGAAGGAAACCTGCATATTCAGACAGGAATGGTATTAACTGAAGTCTACAAGATTTTGCAATCTGAAGCGACCCATTTAAATCGAGAGCGCCGTCTGAGTCTGATTTTGGGTGCTTTGTTCCATGATATTTATCAGCCAATTACTAGGCAAAACCCAGAAATTGAGAAAAAAATCGGTGTTAGAGCGCAACAACACGACGTAAGTAAAGGACGTTCATATCTAGCATTAAAATTAATGGGTTTAGACTTGCCCTATTCTGTAGTAGAGACAAGCCTAAGTTTAGTTGCTTATCATCACGAGCCAAAACGGTTAGTTACGGAGAATAAACCCGCTGGAGAATATCACAGAATCGCTCGTCTTAGCGATCCAGAATTGCTTTATTGGCTGGAGTTAGCCAATATTCGAGGACGAGAATGCCCAGATCGACAGCAATTAGAAATTGTCGAAAAGTATGGTTTATATGCTCAGAAATATCAAGCTTGGCAAAGTTTTGGTGCGGATTATCAGTCTTGGCGAGCATACTTTAACCGTGAATTAGCCAACTGGAATCAAGACACTCGTGATTTAGTTTTCGCTCAAGCGATCGCTCGTTATGAAGCTGGGAAGATTTTTGCTCCAGAATCAGAGCTAGCTCGTTCCTATTCCTATCGAGATGCTTTTCCCCAGGTGGTCATAACTTTTGGCGTAAGCGGTTCAGGAAAAAGCACTTGGATTGAGCATCATCTTGGCGATCATACAGTTATTTCTCTCGATGCTTTGAGAATCAAAATCGCCAGTTGTCGTAAAGATCAATCACAAAATAGCAGAGTGGTTCAGGTAGCTAGAGAACAGCTAAAAACTCGGTTGCGTAGCCAAAGCAAAATTGTCTGGGATGCCACCAGCTTGAAATACGATTTTAGACACCAAGTAATTAGCCTTAGTCGTCAATACGGCGCACTGATAACTTTAGTCATCTTTCACTGTCCTGAGACAATCTATCTTGAACGCAATCGCCAACGTCGTCACAGCATCCCTGAAGAAGTATTACTCCAACAACTACAGTCTTTAGAATTTCCTGAACTAGACGAAGGCGATCGCACCCTGATTGTCGATGAGCATGGTAACACCCTCGCCACCTACGGAACTTGCTACTAATTATTGCTCATTACGAGATCTTGACTCAGACAATTTAGGCATTCACCTTCAATAACTGTCGCTTAATTTCCAACTCCAATCTTTCATCCCACTGCTTCAAAAACAATATCCTCATAAATATCCTCGATCAAGCAGCTTAAATTAATACTCTTTAGCTCGATCGTATCTCCAGCTTGATAATTGATAATTTCCCAATTGCCTAATTCATTGTGGCGATATAAATCGATCGCTATTTTCTCAGCATCAACCAACAGATAATCTTGTAAAATCGGATTGCGACGATACATTCTAAATTTATCCCCTCGGTCATATACCCATCCAATTCTAATGTTTTGTTTCCTAATTTGATTTTTTTTGAATATTAAATTACACTATCTATTTTCTCTGACTATAGTGATGTTGATCGAGCCACATTCTCACTTCTCTTTCGTCACAAAAGCAACTAGATAAGCCTGTGATTGGATCGAAAGTTAACCAATATTTATTACCTTGGCGATCGCATTTTTGCCAAACTTTAGGTTCAGTTCTTTTGTTACTTAACTTCGAGCAAAAATTATCAAGTATAGGGATTAGATTGTAAATAATTTTCATTACAGTTATTAGCTCAACTCTAGCTGAAAAGTCCACTATCACTATTGCCAATTAAATTAAAAATAAGAAGGTACAAAAAACAAAAACATTGCTAGTACAGTTCCTATGTTGTTCAACTGTTCTATTGAAAAGTAGTCAAAAGCGTACCAGCAAAACTAGGAAGAGATCGCATAATATAATTGAAGGCTTCACCAGCAGTGATGCAAACGAAGACTTGAGCCACATGTAATGCTGACCAAGAGAAGAACTAAAAGTGAAGATTCCCATCGACCGTCAAGCAGCTAAACCCATTTATCTACAAATTCGCGATCGCCTCAGTCGTTTAATCAAATTAGGAACTTTTAAAGCAGGCGATCGTTTACCTTCTATTCGCACTTTAGCTAAAACTATTCAGGTTAATAAACTTACTGTAATTGAGGCATATAGTATCCTAGAAGCAGATGGTTTGATTCATGCTCGTCCTGGATCGGGATATTTTATTAATTCTCTATCTACTATTTCTCAACCAACAAAATCTAATTTTGCGCCGATCCAAGAAGTCGTTATTCCCGAAAATAGCAATATTTCCTTTATGGAAATTTATCAACTTTCAGTTCAGGTAAAAAGTAAACCTGGGGCGATCGATTTTAGTAGTGGATTTCCAATTTCATCTGGTTTAAAAAATTTGCAGCGTCACGCTAGACGAGCGATGAAACAGGTAACAGAAACCTTATTTAATTATGATTTTCCTCAAGGACAAGAAACCCTAAGACAGCAAACGGCAAAAATGCTAATTCAGTTAGGATTAGAAATTTCTGCCAACGATTTAATTATTACGAACGGTTCAAAACAAGGATTATCTTTAGTAATGAATCATTATCTTCAGTCTGGAGACTGGATTGTGACTGAAAGTCCAACTTACTACGGCACATTAGATATCATCGAGAATATCGGCGCGAAAATCATTGGTATTCCCATGCAGAGTTCGGGTATGAATCTAGAACTTTTAGAGCAGTATCTTAAAAGCCATCGTCCCAAGTTAATCTATACTGTCTCTACTCTGCAAAACCCGACAGGAATCACCACGACACTGCAACATCGTCAGCAACTATTAGCTCTAGCCGAACAGTACGGATGTCTAATTTTAGAAGATAATGCCTACGAAGGTCTAAATTTTGCACCAGTACCTCCACCCATAAAATCTTTAGACTGTAGCGATCGCGTAATTTATACAGGCACTTTTTCTAAAACTCTCATGCCAGGTTTAAGAGTAGGCTATTTAGTAGCTACAGGAAAACACTATCATCCTCTATTAAAGCAAAAGCTATTCCACGATCTACATGTTTCTACAGTTTCTCAAGCAATTGTGAGCGAATATCTAGCTTCAGGACAATATCGTCATCATCTCAACCATTTGCAAGCTAGTAATCTATCTAGTCGTAATGCCATGCTGCAAGCATTGGAAAACTATTTTCCCGATGAGGCAACCTGGACAATACCCAATGGTGGTTTGTTTCTTTGGGTACAGCTACCGCCTGAAATTTCTTTGGTATCTCTAGCACATCAAGCATGGTCAGAAAATGTGTTTGTATATCCAGGTATGCCCTTTTTTCCAGGACAAAAAGGATATAATGCCTTGCGCCTTAACTTTTCCCATCCTCCCGAAACTATTGATCGCGGTATTGCCGTTTTAGGTAAGCTGTTGAAAAAACACTTAGTAAAAATAAGTTGAGTTAAAAGACTAAGCTGTTTCTAGCTGTTCAATTAATTTATAACGTATCAAATCATGATCATGAAGGTGTTTTGCGATTTTAAGAGCCAAATTTTTTTCTTCATTTCCCACCTAAATAATTATTAAAACGTTACACAAATCGAAAGAAGCTACAAAGATTTGATTTTTTAGTCGGTCATGCATTTTAGAATCAGGAGAAATTTAAGTTTATTTTCTAAGTTTATTTTCATAATTGTGTTTTAACTTTTTAAAAAGACGATCAGTTACTTGGCAAACTCATTGGCAGTAATTTGAAAATTTATCTTGTAGATACCATGAATACATATATCTTGACTTCTCTTGCTTTGCAGCAGTATCTAGCCTTTTCCAACTTGGGAAGCGAAGATTTAGTTTCCTTGATTCATCCTGTCCTAGTAGTAATCTTTGTTTTCCCAATGGTCGGAATTGTCAGCAATTTTGCGTGGCAAACTCGTCAGCGTCGTTTAGCTGCCAAGCAAGATAAAAACAAAATTCCTGCGCTGGTAGGAAGAGAACATGTTAAATTTGGTCGCTGGTTAGCTGCTAGCGTTGTAGTCGCATCCTTAATTGCCTTAGCCTATTCGATTACTTATAAAAGCTTTATTAAAAAAGGTCTGTGGACTAAAAATAATCCTCAAGCAATTTTAATCATTTTGATATTTGTTGCCACGATCGCTTCTCTGGTTCTATTGCTGCGTGCTAGACCTAAGCTTTGGCGAGGTATTTTTGCTACCCTCACAGGGATTGGTTTAGTTGTGCTTGGTCAACAAGATGGAGTATGGCGACTACCAGATGAGTGGTATTGGTCACACTATTATCTGGGAATAGCCGTTTCTCTCTTGATGATTTTCTCCCTCGCCATCATAGATGATATTTATCGCAGCATTACTATTCGCAATCTTCATATTGCGCTTAATTGCTTGGCACTACTTCTGTTTATTGGTCAAGGTCTTACAGGAACAAGAGACTTGTTAGAAATTCCGCCTGTGGGTAAAAAGCAGCCTAAAAAAGCTGCGGTAGAATGGTAATTCCAGCAGAAATATCTCAATCTGTCGATCAAGCTCCACAGATTCCATCTGCTAGTTAATCTCGACAACCTAAACTATACCTAGTTTCTACTCCAGTGACAGGATTAGTTCCTTCAGCTCTTTTACACATTAGATAAATCTGGTAACGGTCTAAAATTGCGCCTGTAAAGTCCGCACCTGTGATGTTTGCACCCTCAAAAATAGTGCTGGTAGCGACTGCATCCTGAAAAATAGCGTTGGTTAAATCAGAGTTTTCAAAAGAGACTCGATCCATCAACGAGCTAGTAAAGTTAGAGTCCTTAAGGTTGGTGTTGATAAAAATTCCCTTAGTTAAAATTGAGTTGCTGACATTCGAGCCTTCAAAGTTAGACCCTCTAGCATCTGCGGCAGCAAAAACTGCGCCAACTAGATTCTTGTGGGAGAAATCTTGCTGTCGGATTTCGCTGTAGGTATAGTTAACAGCACTTTCTTGAGCGATCGCGGGAGTAGCGTCTAATAATACCCAAATAATTGCGATCGCCACGAGTAACAAAATGCTCAGGAAACGCTGTCTTAGTTGAGATAAAAGCATAAATAAATTAGTGTAATAAGTCGATGTTGATGTCAATTTGATGGTTAGCGGTAGAAACGATAGTCGATCGGGAAAAACGCATCTTCTCCTAGCTGAAGGAGTAATTTTGGCTGTTGCAAAGCCGATTGTGCCTCTAAGTTACCAAACCCCAAAATATTTTTGAGATAATTGGCTGTTTCTACTTGACCATAATTTGACACAATTTTGGTTTGCTTTAATTTTAGCGGGATGTGTTTAACTAAATAAACATGGCGAAAATTTCGTTGCCTCAAATAAGCGACCACTTGTTGACCAAGTTCAGGATTATTGGTGGTATTCTGCACCTCTATCAAATTGTTTTGAACAGAGTTTTTTCTTGCCAGCACGCTACTTTGTTGGCTAGATAATGGCTTAGGTGTCTTTATAGTGGATGTTGCTTGACTATTTTTAAGCGCTAACTTTGGGGTAAATTTTGGTAGTGAATTGTCACTAAGGCGATTTGGTTCTGGCTCAGATGTAATTTTCCCTCTAGACATATTAGTATTTAATGGAGGGAGAGTAGTTAAGGTTGAATCTTCTACCGAAGCTAATGTCGAAAAATTTTGCGGGAGTACTTGAGATATCTCTCGATTAACTAAATCAATTTTAGTTAAGGCAACACCGCCAATAGCTGACAAAATTGAGGTCATACTAACTAATCCTCCCCAAAAAAGACCCTGATTAAAATATGACCAGGATAAATGTCGCCTCCACAACCGCAAAGATTGCTGCAATAGGTTAACCTGATGAAGGTTTGATGATTGTTCGATAACGCGATCGCCTGAGAATAATTTAGTTGACTCAACTTGATTTTTTTCTTTGGCTGCCGTATCTTTTTCTGTCTGCTGTGAGGATAGATTACTATTATGCGATCGCTTTTGATTCATGCAAATTATCTCTATTTTTATGCTGTGATTATCAATTAAATAAATTAAATATTAAGTAAGTAAGTAAGTAAGCGCTTGATCTCTTTCAATATCTTAAACTTAACTTCCCTGAAGCAGAAAAAATAAACCAAATGTGATTCGTAGTTTAACAAAATACGATTGCCAGAATTGCTCAAATTTTAATTGAGTAGCATCGTACAAAATATTGATTATTTAAATAAGCAATATCATATGGCACATATTACCAGCGTAATCTATAGTTGTTGTTAAAAAAACGCTTAATTAGCTTTACTAATTGAAATTTCTTGAGTAAGTTTGTTTACTTAATATTGTTTTTAATGTCCTACTTCATTATCGAAAAAGCAAATGAAACTAAAGTTAATCCCAATTATTCTAGCTGGCGGTAAAGGAGAGCGTTTTTGGCCAGTTAGCCGTCTTAAAAGACCTAAACAGTTTCTTTGTTTAGATGGTAGTGGTAGGAGTCTCTTGCAATCTACAGCTGATCGTCTTCTAGATTTAGCGGGAGGATGGGAAAATTTGTGGGTAATTACCTCAGAAATTATTGCTGAGGGAGTGCAGAAGCAACTCCCAGATTTACCTCAATCAAATATCTTAGTTGAACCTCAAGGTCGCGACACTGCCCCCGCAGTAGCTTGGGCGACGTTAGAAGTAGCCAAAAAATATGGCAAAGATGTCGTGGTGGGCTTTTTTCCCTCAGATCATTGGATTGGGGATGTTGCCGCCTACAACAAAACTTTAGATGCGGCTATTCAACAGGCACTTGCACAGCCATCTATTGTAACTTTAGGCATTACCCCAAATCAGCCCGCAACTGGCTATGGCTATATTGAACAAGGAGAGAAACAGGGATACTTTAATCAATTACCTGTTTATCAAGTGACTCGCTTTACCGAAAAACCAGACCAAGTTACCGCACAGTCATTTATTGAAACAGGTAATTTTAGCTGGAATAGCGGTATGTTTATCTTTCAGGCAAAAGTTGTTTTAGACGAATTAGCTAAATATGCTCCTAAGTTGCTCCATTCTTTAGCAGAAAAAGGTCGTGATGCTTATGCAGAACTGAAAAAGGAAAGTATTGATTATGCATTGATGGAAAAAACTCAGCTAGCCTATGTTCTCCCTGCTAATTTTGGCTGGGACGATTTAGGCGACTGGAATGGAGTTGAGCGATTGCTTAAGGGTGAGCAAGACAATGTAGAATTAGGCACTCATATTAGCAAAAATACTCAAGATGCCATTATTTATAACAGCGATCATGATGAAGTGATTGTTACCATTGGTTTAAAGGATGTGGTGATTGTTCGTGATGGGAAAGTAACACTCGTAGTGGATAAAAACCATACTCAAGATATCAAAGAAGTTGTTAAATCTCTATATGACAATGCAGAATTAAAGCATCTTTTATAGAATTAATAGTTTTGTCGCGGCTTTTCCCTATTTTCACTGGTTTATCTGGTCATTTATCTCATTTCAAAGATTTGAGGTGAATTTGGAGTGATTTGACTAATTTTGACTAATAAAGATGATTATTTCGTAGTTAACTATGTTAATATCACCATCTTCTTTCTTCTTTTTAGCGATCGCCAACACAGAAGGCTTGCCCTGCCTTACATTTTATTGTGTTGACACCCCGTGAGCTTCGATCCTTAAAAAAGCAAAAAAAAAATGCCCCCCACTACTGGAGAGCATTTTTTTTGCTTAATTAAATTACTAAACTGTTAAAGCTTGGTAATCTAGACTAACTTAACCGTTGATAGCAGGAGCAGATAAAGCTACAGGAGCTTGTTCTCCACTTGCTAGGTCAAGAGGGAAGTTGTGTGCATTACGTTCGTGCATTACTTCAAAACCAAGGTTCGCTCTGTTTAAGATGTCTGCCCAAGTGT
>JAAUOU010000012.1 GCA_012034765.1 Pleurocapsaceae cyanobacterium CSU_1_1
AGCTTTGGTCCGAGGTCGGATCGTAGCGTAGATGACAACATAAACTCTGGCAAGTGGCAACTCAAGCAGAGATTGCTTCTTTTACTGCCCATAAACTAGGGATTGCATCGTTAAGCTTTAGTCCCGACGGTCAAATCCTAGCAAGCGGTAGCGTCGATCAAACCATTAAGCTTTGGCAAGTAGAGACTCAAACAGCAATCGCTACTTTAGCTGGACACACCCAGGGCGTTGGCGCGATCGCTTTTAGTCCTGATGGTAATACCCTAGCTAGTGGCAGCATCGACCAAACTATTAGACTTTGGGGTGTCGCAACTAAGGTTGAAATAGCAGCGATTTCCACTCCCCATTGGCAAACAAGTGCGATCGCTTTTGCTCCCGATGGTCAAACTATCGGCGGTTGTGATGAGTCGGGAATTATTCGACTATGGCAAATTTGTTCTAGTTTAAATTAAACGTCTGGTTTTACAGTCCCCAATGACTATTACTCATTACTCATTACTTAATTTTTTATGGCTTTGACCCTAGTTTCCTTCCTGTTTTTCCTGCTGTTATTTGTTGTCGCTATTTTTGCAGGTGGTGGAGTTAGTAACATATTCACCAACTTAGGACAGATGGCTGCGGGATTTATTGTTTATTTAATTTTAGTTAAAATCAAAGCCGTAAGCAGAACTTAAATGTCTGCTCAGGGTTTTGCACATTGGTGAGGAGATAAGAATATAGGGAGATAGGGAAGTTTCCCAAATCTCAAACAAAAATTGTTAACCAAACAGCATTGACACAGATCTAATCAGCATTCCTCACAAATTCCTCAAGTTTTTTCTCTATAGATCTATAGAGAATATAGATAAAATGCTGTCATTATTAATTAGAGCAACCTGCACCTAATTTATCCTCTTGGTTTTTTTCCTAAAATTTCAACTTAGCTACTGATTAAGATTGAGTATTGATAAATGCATTGAATTTAATTTTTCAACTATTGCGCCAAATACTTTACTGAATAGCGCAATTGCTTTAATTGCTCAAAATCAAGCTGAAAATAAGCTAGGCTGTTTGCTAATCGTGGTAGCCAACAAATTGATTGGCATCTTAACCCCAAGTGATGTGGTTAGGTTAGTCGCCACCCAAACCAATTTAGCAACGACAACGGTTGGGCAGGTAATGACTCAACCAGTATTAACCAGACTGCGATCGCAATGTCATAATCTTGATACAGTATGGTCATTTTGCCAGCAGCATTCCATCAGCTATCTACCGATTAAAGAGGGGGAGCAATTAATTGGGGTAATTGGTGTTCGCAGTTTGATGCCATATTTCCCTCCCAATAAGCAATCCCGCTCTAATGCATACACAGTCAACCCAAATCAAAATAAAGAATTACAAAATAGTTTAAGCGATCGCCATCAACCATTAACAGAAAATAAACAAGAATTAGCCAGATTTTTTGAGACTGCCAGCATTCAGTGCATTGCAGATTTTGAGGGCTATTTTGTACGTACTAATGCCACTTTAAGTAGAGTTTTAGGCTTTACCTCAGACGAACTACTCGCTGAACCTTTCATCAACTTTGTTCACCCAGATGATCGTGCAGCAACTATGGCTGAACTGGGTAACTTAATGACAGGAAAAACGACGATTTCCTTTGAAAATCGCTATCGTACGAAAGACGATAATTATCGTTGGCTATTGTGGACAGCAAAGCCTTATACAGCCGAAAAATTGATTTATGCAGCAGCGCGAGACATTACTGAGCGCAAACTATCTGAGCTAGCTTTAGCAAAAAGCGAAGCAAAACTATCTAGAAGTGAAAACCTGCTGCGTACTATTGTTGAGTCAGAACCAGAGTGCGTTAAATTGATCCAACAGGATGGAACGCTCATCGATATGAATCCTGCTGGACTAGCTATGATTGAAGCAGATTCCCCCGATCAAATATTTGGTCAATCGGTTTTTTCCCTAATCGATCCACAGCATCGTCAGGCTTTTATTGAACTTACCCAGAGCGTGTTTGCAGGAAAATCGGCTAAGTTAGAGTTTATCCTCAATGGATTGAAGGGTACATCGCGCTGGCTGGAAACTCATGCTGTTCCTTTTCGAGACGGGGAGCAAATTACTGCACTACTAGCAGTCACTCGGGACATAACTCAGCGTAAACAGGCAGAGATTCAACTTCAGCAAGAACGGGATTTCTCTGAGGCAGTGATTAATACGGTGGGTGCATTAGTAGCTGTATTGGATCGACAGGGAACAATAATTAGTTTCAATCATACTTGCGAACAAGTCACTGGATACTACTTTGAAGAAGTTAAAAATAAACAGGTTTGGGATTTTCTGATTCCCGCCAATGAGAAAACCACGGTTAAAGCCGTATTTGAGCGACTGCTTGAGGGACAATTTCACAATCAATATGAAAACTCTTGGCTTGCCAAAAATGGTACTCAGCACTTAATTTCCTGGTCAAATACTGCTCTGTTTGATGCACAAGGAGAGGTTGAATTTATTATTACTACAGGGATTGACGTTACCGAACAAAGGCGAGTTTGGAACAAGTTAGAGCTTCAGTATCGACAAAATAAGCTGCTGACAGATGTAACTCGTAAAATTCGAATGTCCATCGAACTAAAGGAAATTTTGCAAACTGCCGTGACTGAAGTACAGCATCTGCTGGCTTGCGATCGCGTTGTAATTATGAAACTCAAGCCAAACCAGAACGCTTTACCCATTAGCGAGGCGCTTTTACCCGATTTACCAAGCATGTTGGATTATGAATTTGCCGTTCCTCTGTTGCAGGGAGATTATTTAGCCAGATATCGCCAGGGAAAAGTGCTGGCGATCGACGATGTAGCTATGGCAGCTATCGATCCAGACATTAAACAGCTTTTACAACAGTTTCAGATTCAGGCAAAGCTAGTTGTACCAATTCTTGCTCAAGGTCAACTTCAAGGTCTTTTAGTGGCTCATCAATGTCATCATCCGCGACAGTGGCAGGAATTTGAAATCCAGTTACTCAATCAGCTAGGGGATCAAATTGGCGTGGCGTTATCTCAGGCTCAATTGCTCAATTATACTGAAAAGTTAGTAGAGGAACGCACCAAAGAATTAACGGCTGCTAATGAACTGTTAAAATTAGAAATTGTCGAACGCAAACAAACCGAGCAAGAATTAAGAGAAAATCAGCAAAAGCTAGCGGGAATTTTAGATAATGCTGATGAAGCAATTATTTCGATTAACGAGCAACAGCAGATTCAGTTATTTAACCAAGGTGCCGAGAAGATTTTTGGCTATCAGACAGCAGAAATTATCGGACAGTCTCTCGATATCCTGTTGCCTCAAGCATTTCGCCAAGTGCATCGCCAACACATCAAGCAATTTGCTGAATTACCAGCAAAGTCTCGTCAGATGACAGATCGTAATAGTAACGTTTATGGTCGTCACAAAGATGGTCATGAATTTGCAGCCGAAGCATCTTTAGCTAAACTAAAAACTAAAGCAGGAATGTTTTTCACGGTCATGTTGAGAGATGTTAGCGAACGAAAACAAACCCAAGAAAAGCTGCAAACTTCGCAGACTTTGCTGGTAAAAGCCGAAAAAATCGCCAAAATTGGTAGTTGGGAATACGATCACGAAACGAACCACACAAGTTGGTCAGAAGAATTATTCAATATTCTAGGCTTTGAACAGGATCGCCCTTTACCATCCTGTCAAGAAATATTAAATCGTGTTCATCCAGAAGATCTTTTACTAGTTAAAAAAACTTTGCGTGCAGGACACCGACAAGGAACATCTTGGGAATTGAACTATCGATTGTTGTTTCCCAACGGTACAATTAAATATATTGAAAGTAGAGGTGAACCAACAGTAAATTCAGCAGGGAAAGTTCTTAAGGTACTAGAAACAATTATGGATGTCAGCGATCGCATTCAAGCTGAACAATCTCTTCAAAGAAGCGAAAACCAGCTAAAGTTAATCACTGATGCGCTGCCAGTGTTAATTGCCTATATAGACGATCGGCAACGTTATATTTATAACAATCGTACTTACGAAAGTTGGTATGGTAAACCTCGTTCCAGTCTGCAAGGAAAATCGATTAAAGAGGTGGTTGGGGAGCATAACTATCAACAAATGTTGCCCTATATCAAGACTGCACTGACAGGGAAGACAGTTACTTTTGAAAGTCAGCCTATTGCTGATGAGGGCAATTTCTACTGGATGAATGCTACTTTTGTTCCCGACTTCAATTCCCACGGTGAGGTAAAAGGATTTTTCTCAATGATCGAAGATATTACCGAACGCAAAGCAGTAGAGCAAATGAAAAGCGAGTTTATCTCTATTGCTAGTCATGAAATGCGAACTCCTTTAACCGCAATTCATGGAGTGATGAAATTACTTTCGGCAGGTCGTTTAGGAGAACTATCAGAATCGGGAGCTAAAATGGCAGAGATGGCGTTGAGAAATAGCGATCGCCTGGTACGTTTAGTTAATGATATTCTTGACCTAGAACGAATGGAATCGGGAAGAGATGAACTTGATCTACAACAATGTGATAGTGCTGAGTTGATCCAACAGGCAATAGATACAACCATCTCCATAGCAGATGAACAGGGAATTAGTCTTCAAGCTGAGGCTCAATCTCTCAAGTTTTTGGGCGATCGCGATCGTTTGGTGCAAATTTTAAATAATCTAATCAACAATGCCATTAAGTTTTCTCCTGCCAATAGTACCATTTGCATCTCCTCTAAATTAGATCAACAAAACATTCTCTTTTCAGTCAAAGATCAAGGTAGAGGTATCCCTAAAAATAAACTAGAAACTATCTTTGAACGCTTTCAACAGGTTGATGCTTCCGACTCCCGCCAGAAAGGAGGTACGGGTTTAGGTTTGGCTATCTGTCGTCACATTGTCGAGCAACATCAAGGCAAAATTTGGGTCGAAAGCGTTTATGGGCAAGGTAGTACCTTCTTCTTTTTAATTCCGCAATAGTGTCGCGAAATTACGCCTTCAAATGCCAGAAGATCAAGACAATCGCATTTAACTAAAAACTATCTTAAAGGCGATCGCTTCAGAATTTCCCTTGACTAAACCTGATTTTCAACAGTTTCAGTCATCTCGATCCTGCTTGACAGGACAAATAATTTGAGGCTGCACCGTATGACACCAACCTTCTATTTCCGCCTATGTATAATTAAACTATTCCGCCATTAGCCTGAATAGTCTGAGAAGTAACCCAGCTACCTTCTTGGCTGACCAAAAAAGCAACAACATTAGCAACATCACTGGGTTCTCCAAGACGACCCAGAGGAGTGATCGATTTCAACTCTTCCAATGCAGAAGCTGGTAACACTAAACCATCTGTGGCTGTTACCCCAGGAGCAACATTATTAACTGTAATTCCTCTTGTGCCTAATTCTTTTGATAGAGCAACGGCAAAAAGTTCTAATGCACCTTTGCTACCTACGTATAAACCTCCCGTAGGCATAGGATTTTTAGTTCCGCTAGTGCTAATATTGACAATTCTACCGCCATCGGTGATATGTTTAGCCGCCTGCTGCATTACGAAAAAAGACCCTTTAGTATTGAGGTTAAATACAGAATCAAATTCTGCTTCAGTAATTTCTACATGAGGCTTAAAAAAACCTTGACCTGCATTGTTGACGACAATATCGATATGCTTAAAGTGTTCTTTGGTGGTGCTAAAGAGTGATTCAATCTCAGTCACTTTTGACATATCCCCTTGAATGGCGATCGCACTACCACCTTCTTGATTGATAGTTTTTACCACTTCCTCGGCTTTGTCAGCTTGATTAGCGTAGTTAACCACAACTGCTGCTTTCGCTCGTCCTAGTAATTCGGCGATCGCTTTACCAATACCTCTGGAAGCTCCTGTAATAATTGCGACTTTTCCTTGAAGATTCATAATTTGAACTATTTGGCAGAATTTACCTAATTTATTGCTGATTTCTGTAATCGTTGAAAAAAATGATCGGTTGCTCTAAATTCATTGATTAAAGCATCTCGATCGCCTTGCTGGATTAATTTAGCTAACCCAGAGTAAGTATTTCCTAATCTAGCGATCGCCTCACGGCTTTCAGGAGTAGCTAACATGATATCGACTACTAATGGAGCAGATTGGGCGAATAACCTTTGCACCATCTCAATCTGTTGACGATATTTAGGACTAGAAAAATCTAGACTCCGTTCGATGTCAATATTTTCCTGGGAGAGAAACGCACCCAAACTAAAAGTGGCGAAGTGGCGGATAGCCTGAACCGTGGTCATCATGAGATCGTGTTCTTTGGGTGTAGCATAAATTAGTTCTGCTCCATCACTTTGCATTAGTTCTAAAAACCATTGAAAAACTATATCCTGGCGACCTGGGCAAATTACTACCTTTTGAGCTAGAAATGATTTAATATCTGGACCAAACATAGGATGTAAACCCATTACAGGGCCCTGATGGTATTCGAGCATAGCTTTAACTATGGGAGCTTTGATACTGGTAATATCAGCTAAGGCTGTATGAGGTGATAAATACTGAGAGAGTTGGGCAATAGTCTTGACCATACATTCTATGGGAACACAGAGCAAAACCAAATCTATATCTGCCAGTAGTTTTTCAGCTTGTCCCCAATCGCTATATTCAAGAATATTAACTTGATGTCCTGCTTGAGATAAACAAGAGCTAAAAAAGCGTCCCATCCTACCCCCTCCGCCAACTATGGTAACTTGTTGCTGCTGCAAATCAGTTGACGTAGATAGATTAGTACTTTGAGAAGTTTGGTTAATCAGCGCTACTTTGGCTTTAAGGTTCATAATTTTACTTCCTTGATAAATTCAAATTAGAATAAGCTTTAAATTTCTTAATGGTTAACTGTTAGTAAAGGTAGTCAACTGTCGCTATTAGATCACGTTTTCCTAAAGTGGACAAAATTAATCAAGAGCAAAGAGTGTTTGAGGGAAAAATTATTGCCCACCAAAAATTGATCATCCTTTAAAAGCGATCGCCCTAGCTCTTGCTTAAACTTAGTTGGTGATCTGATTGGCTGGAAAGATTGGGAGAGACAACTGTGGGAAAATTGTCAAAATTCCGTTTAACCCAGTCTATTCCTACTTCATTGTTGAGCCTAATTTTGGATGAAGTATAGGGATATATTTTCAGCAAAATGTCTATATCCTGATCGATCACGACTTTAGCTAGCTCAAGAAACCGCTTTTTCCCAAAGTGTTTCATAAATGAGACTTTAGGTTGGGCAAACAACAAAACATATATACGAGTGCGGGTATCTGTTTCTGGGACAAATAAATGGCACTGAGCAGCCCTGCCGAATGGGTTATCGGTATGGATAATCACTAAGTTAGGAAAATAGTTTTCTAAGTGAGTTGTTAAAGCATCAGGCATCAGAAATAAGGTAGGATTACGCAGCTTTTCCTGCAAGCTTTTGGGAGCCATTACATTATGAAAGACAGCCTGGGATTTATATCCTTCGTCAATAAATTGCTCTAGGTGGACTTCTTTAATTTTCATCGGGTTGTAATGCGCCCCAGACTGATGATTATAGTCATGCATATTAATGAGCATGGTTTGTAAATCAATTTCTGTACTGGTATCGGCGGTGTAACCAATGAAATCATAGTTTTCTACTATCTCATTCAGAATTTTGGGTATGGGCATTTGAGGCTCGTATCCTCCATAAGACCAGATAAAGTCGTTTTGGATAATTAGCTTTAGTGGTTTGAGCTGCGGTAAAGTTTTTTTCTGGCTACCTGGTAACACTGTGCAGCCTTCATGGTCAAATTTCAAAGCGTGATAGGGACAGACAACATTGCAACTATGGGTTTCAGGATTTTCTTCACACCATCCCTCCGATAGCATTGCGCCTAAATGGGGACAGGCGTTGGGGAGGGCGGAAACATTGCCCTGACGGTCTTTCCACAATACATAATCTTGATTGTAGAGAGAAATTTTGTGGGGTTGATTTACTTTTAGCATTGATTTGTGAACCAACAACCAAGGAACACCAGTTATAACAGACATAATTTATCTCCTTTTTTTATTAAGTGAATTGAATGAAATATCAAAAACAGAATACGAATTGAAACAATTCAAAACTAGTAAAATCATTAATTTCTAGAAGCCTGAATAGGGGAATTATCTGGAGTAAAATCTTGAACTAGAGACTGACGCTTGAGAGTTTGACGCTGCCAGATGATCGCTCCTAAGCCAACGATTAAGTTAGCTAAACAAGCACCAACAAAAATACCGTTAATTCCCCACAGGAGTTTCCCTAAGTGAGCCAGAGGTATATAAATTACTAGGGTATGGGCAAGAGTCATCACTACCGAGGGGAATGGTTTACCTAAAGCAATAAAAGTTGAACTGGCAATCAGAACAATCCCCGCAGCAGCATAGCTAATTGGCACGATCGCCATATATTTAGCTACAATTGCTACTACTTCTTGATTCTTGTTAAAGATCGATGCAAAACTAGAAGCAGTAAAAGCCAGCACCACAGCGATCGCGACTCCCCAAATGACACAGAAACGCAAGCTTAAGTTAAAGGCGCGGTCAACTCGTTGATATTTTTTCGCTCCCCAGTTTTGTCCTACTATAGGGGCAATAGCTGCTGATAAGGAAAAAAAGACAATCATCACTAAGGATTCCAAGCGCGAAGCAATTCCAAAGGCAGCGATCGCCTCTGAACCATAGATAGCTACCATGCTAGTGATTAAGCCCAAAGAAATCGGTGAGATGGCATTCTTAGCAGCAGCAGGAATACCCAGGTGTAAGATCTCCCCCCAAGATTTCCAGACTTTACTTAATTTAGATGAGGTAAAGCTAATTAATCGCTCATGATGGAGAAACATCAAACCACCAAGTAAAATCGTCCCTTGAGAAATAACAGTAGCGATCGCTGCTCCTGCTAGTTCTAACCGAGGGAAACCCAGTAAGCCAAAAATAAATAGAGGGTCAAGCAAAATATTAATTAAGGTAGCAGTGAGGACAATCAGACTGAGAACTTTCATCTCCCCCAAAGCTCGAATTGTATTCATAGCGATCGCTGAAACTACCAGAAAAATTGCTCCCAAATACCAAATCCCCATATATTCTTTGACTAGGGAAAGAACCTCGGATTTAGCCCCTAAAGCAGTAAATAAAGGGGTAATGATCATCAGGGCGACAACAGTAACAACAATGCCGATGATTAAGGATAAAGTTAAACCATCGGTGTTAAGCTGTCTGACTTTCTGGCGATTTCCTTCCCCAATCGCGATCGCTATTACTGCCCCTGCACCATCTCCTAAGCCCATAGTTAAACTAACCAGAGTGGCAATTACAGGAAAGGTCAAGCTCATGGCAGCCAATTCCTCAGTTCCTAGTTGAGCGACAAAATAGGTGTCTGTGAGATTAAAAGCCACCACAGTCAAGATATTAAACAGCATTGGTATACTTAATTTGACCAGGTGAGAGCCAACACTGCCATCCGTCAATCGGCAATTCATCATTTCGGGTTGCATATTTTTTTATATCAAATTTAAATTGAAGGAATGACACATAATTGTTTGTAGGGGCGAATGGCGACGCGATTGCGCAGCAAGTCGTTAGACTGAGCTAATCCTTTAGGGCATTCGCCCTTACTGGGTCATTCCCTTAGCTAACGGTGGCAGCAAACTCTTGTTCTTGGCGAACACGAGAACCTTGAACGATCATCCTGACTCCCTTCGCAGGAATTAAAACCACACCTCGACCTTGCAGTTTTTCTGGTTGTTTGTCAGCTAGTGTTAAGTGATATCGCAGTAAAACCGTTGCTAAGACTAATTTGATTTCCATTACTGCCAGATTTGCGCCGATACAACTACGGCTACCACCGCCAAAGGGGAGAAATTCGTAAGCAGAAAATTGTCTTTCTAAAAATCTTTCTGGTTTAAACTCTTTGGGTTCTGGATATAAATCTGGACGATGATGAGTGAGGTAGACAGAGCCAAAAATTGCTGTACCAGGACTGAGCTTGTAACCCATCAATTCCACGGGTGATTTTACCATTCTGCCCGATAGCAGCATATTAATCGAAGACATCCGCAAGGTTTCATTACAGACAGCAGTAAGATAGGGTAAACGGATAATAGCCATCGGATCTGGTGACTCTAGGCTGGCAATTCCTTTGAGAAGCTTGTCCCGAACTTCAGGATGTTTATGCACCCAATACAATGCCCAAGCTACACCTGTAGCAGAATTTTCATGACCAACAAACAGTAGTGTAATTAATTGATCTCGCAACTCTTGGTTAGTTAATGATTCACCTGCTTCATCGCGGGTAGATAGCAGTAAACTGAGAATATCTTGACCTTCGGGGTTGGGTTGCTGGCGACGTTCGGCGATTTCAGCGTAAATTACTTCGTCAATGCGCTGTCGCATCCTTAAAAAATAGCCCCAAGGACTTTTTTCGCCCCAATCTTTTTGCAGAAAAGGTAAAAAACCACTAGCTAGCAATAAAGGATTTTCAAAATCATTCATTAGAGTTAGCATTAAGTCTTTAATTTGTTGGCAGCGATCGCTATCGTGAAATCCAAACACAATCTCCAGCATGATTTGCAGAGTGGTATCCAACATCAAAGTACGAGCGGAAAAGATTTCTCCCTGGGGCTGACGACTGATCACACTGGCTGTAATCTCACAGATTGTCTGTCCATAACCGCGTAGGCGATCGCCATGAAAGGATGGCATCAAGAGCTTTCGCTGTCGTCGGTGCGGTTCACCGTCTTGTACAAGCATTGAATATGTACCCAACCAAGGAACTAAAATCTGGTTCAGATCACTAGGAGAACAAAAATCTTTGTTGTCGTTGGTTAAGATTTGTTTGAGAGCATCAGGATTACTAACAATCAAAGTCGGTTGAGAATGGAAGGAAAAGGCTTTAGTACTAAAAATATCTCCGTAGCGTTCCGCATTAGCTTCCATATAGCTTACAGGATCGCTGACAAAGTTAAGGTTTTGAAACAATCGGGGGGTTTGAGGGCCAGGGGGAATCATAGTTGATCTCCTTTTATAAGTGGGTAGTAGCAGCAGTAGGGGCAGTTCGCGAACTGCCCCTACTAAATTCTCGAAATTCTTCGGGGGTTAAAGCGTTATTAATAATTGTTCCGTCTTGAAACCAGATAATTCGCTGACATAGACGGGCTGTCTCAAAATCGTGAGTTACCATAATGATGGTCATACCGCGATCGTTGAGACTCTGAAAAATATTCATAATCTCTTGACTAGTACGGGAGTCTAAAGCCCCTGTTGGTTCGTCTGCTAAGAGTAAAATCGGTTGATTGACAATGGCACGTGCGATCGCCACTCGTTGTTGTTGACCACCAGAGAGCTGATTGGGGCGATATGACATTCGCTGTTCCAGTCCCACTTGATTTAAGGCGTAGGCAGCCCGTTCATGGCGTTCTTTGTGGGGTAAGCCTGCATAGGTCATGGGTAGCATGACATTTTCCATGGCAGTTAGTTGAGGCAGAAGGTGGAACTGTTGAAAGACAAAGCCCAGTTTCCGATTGCGGATATATGCTAATTCGTCGTCATGCAGCGAGTCTACTGCTTGCCGTTGCAGATAGTAGCGTCCAGTACTAGGTCGATCCAGACAGCCTAAAATCTGCATCGCTGTAGATTTACCCGAACCAGAAGGACCCATAATTGCACAATATTCTCCCTGGTTTACTAGTAAATTAATCTTGTGCAGGGCTAAAACCTCTAAATCCCCTTGTCCATAGTGTTTGCTGATCTGTTCTAAGCGAATGATTTCTAATGCAGACATATCTAACTCCTCAAAGCAATAATGGGATCGAGACGCGCAGCATTACGGGCAGGAAGTACCCCAAATCCCAAGCCAATTGCCCCCGATACTCCCACGGCTAAAAGAATGGCGACTGGACTGACAATTGCTTCTAGAGGCGTGAGGGCAGCAAAGATCACTGTCCCAGCCACAGCGATCGCAATACCGATACTGCCCCCTGTGAGGGCTAAAATTACTGCTTCTACCGTAAACTGTACTTGAATATCTTTATGGGTTGCTCCCAAAGCCTTACGCAGACCGATTTCTTGAGTACGTTCGCTCACCGAAACCAGCATAATATTCATAATGCCGATCCCACCTACCAAGAGAGAAATGCCCGAAGTGGCAGCCATCAGCACCACTAACATTCCCGTAATGCTATCGGCAGTTTGCAGTAATTCTTGCTGACTACGAACCGTAAAATCATTTTCTCCCTTCACGTTATGACGCAACCGCAATAAATTATTAATTTGAAACTGGGCAGCACTCATGTTCTCAGAAGATTTAGCCGAAACGGAAATCGACTGTAAACTGGGGCTAGTATAAGCATTATCTTCTCCTGTTAACTGGCTTGCCATCACACTAATGGGGATAAAAATCGCCTCATCCTGATTCATGCCCATTGATGCGCCTTTCTCCGCCATCACTCCAATTACCCGAAAGCTATAGTTGCGAATGCGAATTTTTGCACCCACAGGATAGCGATCGCCAAATAAAGTCCGAGCGGTTTCGCTACCTAAGACTGCCACCCGTTGATGTTGTTGTAATTCCAACATACTAAAAAATCTGCCCTTGGCAACTCCAGCATTACGAACGCTAGGATACTCACTGTTAGTTCCCGTAACATCCACTTGCGTATCCTTGTCTGCCCAGGTAACACGCAGGCGATCGCTTTTTTCAGGAGCAACCCCAGCTATCGCAGGAACTTCTCTCGCCATTGCTTCTGCATCGTCTAGTACTAAACTTTCAGCAGGAATAGAAGATGCTAAAGGACCTTCAGGGGCTATACCAGGTAAGACAAAAAGTATATTTGTACCAAGAGATTGAAATTGTTTACCAATAAACTGTTGCGCCCCCTGCCCCACAGCAATCATGGCGATTACCGAGGCATTGCCAATAATAATACCAAGCATAGTCAGACCGCTACGCAACTTATTCGCGCTGAGGGTGCGGACTGCCATACTGGCGTTTTCTGCTAAATATACTGCCATTATTTTTTTTCTCTTGCTAATCTTTTACTAAAATGGTTTCGATAAAGTTTCAGGAGCTTTTCCTCCAGGAAAGTCAATAAATACTCGTTGTTCTGGCTTTAAGCCATCCACGATTTGAGTTTTACCGTCCTGAGTTACCCCGACGGTAACAGGCTGGAATTTCGCTTCTCCTTTAGCATCAGGAACTAGTACCCCCATTTGCTCCTGGCGGTTAGTAACTGCGACTGTTGGTACTAGCAAAGCTTTAGGGATAGGCTCGCCGATAAAAATAGCGTCAACATTCATCCCAGAGCGTAAAAGGGATTCTGCTTGATTCAATCGCACCCTGACTCGGAATGAGGTAACATCATCCTCTGATACTGCTTCTGGCTCTATGGTGCGTACTGTTCCCTTAAAAGTGCGATCGCTATAGGCATCGGCAATAATATCTACTGGTTGCCCAGTTTTGATACGACCAATATTTGCTTCGGGGACATTAACTAACACCTCCAGTCCTGAAGCCAACTCGACAATTGAACTAGGAGTTGCGGAGGCTGAATCGGATGCTGCTGCCATCGTCGGGGTAATAATCGCACCAATATTGGCGTGTTTTTGAGTCACAATACCGTCAAAGGGAGCTTTAATAGTAGTTTTATTAAGTTGCGATTGAATTTCTTGTAGTTCCGCACGAGCAATAGTAACTCTGGCTGCTGACTGTTGAATATCTTCGGGGCGAAAACCCTGAGTAAGTTCTTGTAACTGCTGTTGCGCTTCCTGCAAGTTAGCACGATTAGTTTGATCTGCTTGAATAATTTCGTCTAGATCGAGTTGGGCGATCGCTCCCGACTCTGCTAGAAACTGATTGCGTTCGAGTTTTTTGGCACTCAAATTTACACTCGCTTGGGCTGATGCTAGCTGTGCTTGGGCGCGGTTAATTTCTTCACTGCGATTACCATTCAGCATTTTGGTATATTCAGCTTCAGCTTCAGCTAATCGTCCCTGTGCCTGAGCTAGTTGCGCCTGTTGTTCGCTGAAATCGAGACGTGCTAAAGTATCTCCTGCTTTTACTTGATCGCCACGATCAACATAAAGTTCTGCTAGTCTGCCTGCTACTTCAGAGCTAACATTCACTGTGTCGATTGGCTCAATCGTTCCGCTAGCTTCAACTTTCACCGTTAATGGTTGAGTTTCGACTGGGGCTGTTAGAGCCTTGATATTAGGTTGACTCTCAGCACGTTTTTGAGACATACTTTTCGACCCGACAGCGATCGCACTTACTAGGACTAAAATCCCAAGTGATGTCCAGATCCACTGCCAATAAAACTGACGGCGAGGAGGAATAGACTTGGGCTTTTCCGATGCCGGTTTGGTCAGATCAAGATTAGAAGCATCCTGAATACTCTTAGTTAACTGCATTTTGGGCAGTAATTTAGGAGCAAAATGGGAATATCCTTTGGATACCGAATGAATTGCCATTACCAAATCACCAGCAGGAACATTTTTGAGAATGTAACCATCTGCACCTGCTGCGATCGCCTGTTGTACATATTCTTGATTTTTATGACTGCTAAGAACTAAAATTCGACAGTCAGGAAATCGCTGGGAAATAATCTTTGTCGCTTGAATACCATTCATGGTCGGCATTTCAATATCCAGCAACACTACATCTGGCTGCAAAGACTCTATCTGCGCGATCGCTATTTCCCCATTGTCAGCAGTTCCCACAACCTGCAAATCGACTTGTGGGGATAAAATTTCTTGTAATTTCAGCTGTATCGATTTTTGATCGTCAACTAACAGGATTTTTAGCGTACGAGCAACAGAGTTGTTTTGGTTGGATTTTATTGGTTGAGTAAGCATTGGCAAGTAGTAAGTAGTAAGTAGTAAGTAGTAAGTAGCAAGTAGCAAGTAGCAAGTAGATAAATTCCTCGTTACTTATTACTCGTTACTTTGGTTCATAGATTAATTTGCTTTTCTTTTACGAGAAGTATTAAGTATTTAGTTAGAAGACCTATTCAACCTGAAATTGCCAAATCTGGACGTAAGCGCACTGCCTGGTTTAGATAGACTGGGCGTAAAGCTTTCTGTGGTAAGGGAGTGTTGAGATGAATAAGAATTCTAATACAACGTTCCAAACTATTAGCTACATCAAGGTGTTGCAGATCCAACAGAGGAATATATTCCCAGCCAGGACGCTGACGAGCGATCGCAGCAGGAAACAAGGCATTTAAGTCTGAGGTGACGGAAAAAAAGACGCTCGCAATATCATCAGGAGCAATTTGATTTTCCGTGATCAAAATATCTAATAATTCATTAACAGCTTGCGTAATTGCTGCGACTGAGTTACGGCTAACTGTCGTTGCCCCTCGCAGTCCTCGAACTCGCCAGGTATCTGAAGGAGGAGAGATCGTCTGCTGTTGTTCGTTAACGGGATATTTTAATTGGTTCATAATTAATACCAAATTTTGTTGTGATAGTAGGGGACGGGGCGTTTAAACTCTAGAGGTTTCCTCCAGAGACAACCCCTCCGCAAGGCTTGCGCCCTAGAAGAAGAATTTTGACTTCACACACTACTAACTAAAACCTTGTCCTGTCCGAGAGCAAAGCTAAGGGGAGGTTTGGGGGCAGTACCCAAGGCAACTTTGCCCCAACGCATGATGGCAGCACCACCATTAGAAGAAGAACCCATTGTATAAACCAAAACTAAATCATTTTCCTTAATTTTCTCTAGCTGGGCAGCGTGATAAAGATTGGCAAAGGGAAAAGTAGGGCCAATATTGCCATAAACGGGATTAAGATTGAGAGTGCGTTCTGGATCGACACCCAAGGTTCTAGTACAAACTCGCGAATACCAAGCAGTGGGGGTATTAAAAACAAAAAAGTCGATGTCTTTTAAGCTAACTCCAGCCTCAGCAGCAGCCCCTTCACAACAGTTGCGTAAAAATTTGACTGTGGTATCGACAAACATTTTGCCAGTATCTTTACGCGCTCGAATAAACATTTGATTAGGAGCTTTCGGCGTAAATTCTTGATAAAAAGCTCCACAAGTTTCGGCAGTATTAATAATTTTCGTTCCCAAAACTCCCTGTTCAGCTTCTAAAGAAGTGACAAGAAAAGCTCCAATACCGTCACCAGATAAAAACGCCAAAGTGTCATTAGGATCGGTAAAGCGTGAATAGGTAGTAGAGACGATGATTAGCACATTACGATACTGTCCTGTTTGGACTAAAGAACAGGCGGTTTGTAAAGAAACTAAACCACTAGTACAGGTAGATTCCACATTCCAAGCTGCCCCCTTTAAGCCCAGTTTACCTGCTAGAAAAGAAGCATCACCAGGTAAGATATGGTCGGGGAATAAAGATGTAACCAACATCAGATCAACATCTTCAGGAGTAAGTTGAGCAGCAGTTAGAACATCTATAGCCGTTCGATACTCCAGTTCTAGTGCCGAATCTTCTGGGGCGACTACTCGCCGTTCCACAGTACCTCGAAAAGGGTCAGATATATAGGGCATCATTTCCTCTGTCCAGATATCTGGTTTAGAATCATCCTCATTAGAAGCTGCCACAGAAAAAGCTCGTGCTAAAGTTTTTTGTTCGGCTTGAGCAATCATTTCTGGATTATGCTGGCGATAATAATCATTGGTACGAATCGTATCGGGAAAAGTAACTGCGATCGCTTTTATTCCTACAGGTTTGAAATTCATAATTAATAATTTAGTGATGGGTTTTCTTTTAGGTAGTAGGTAGTAGGTAGTAGGTTTTGACTTATTACTAATTACTTATTACTTAAAAAAGCTTGCTACTTGGAGGGCGCAAGCCTTGCGCCCCTACTTGCCTTTCGCTCCTTGTTCCAACAAGCTCTGCACACGACTATTAATTGGGGCAGCTTGATTGGGATCGATGACTACATCTAGAACAAAGGGAACGGGAGAATTGAGAGCTTGGGCGATCGCTGCTGCCACATCTTCTTCTTTGTCAATCCGAAGGGAATCTGCTCCCATTGACTGGGCGAGGAGGGCAAAGTCAGTATGAGGAATAGTCGTATCTACTCCTTTAAATCCTTGGAGTGCCATGCCTTGAGCGCACATATTGTAACGTCCGTCATTAAGAACAATCCAAACCGCAGGTATTCCAAATCGTACGGCTGTACTGACTTCACTGTTCATCAGCATTGCTCCATCCCCAACAACAGCAACTGCTTTTTTGCTTAGAGCAGCACCAACAACCCCCGTCACGGCATGACCCATTGCTCCGACTCCAGTGCTAATACGGTAACGGTTAGGTTGATTAAAACGCAGCAGCTTAGTTGCCCAGGCAAAGGAATTACCAGCTTCTGCCATTACAATGGCATCAGTTTCTTCAACAATTTGCTGTTGAATCTGATTCATCAATAGTTCTGGTCGCACTAAGCCTATCTCCCTGCGAGTAACAATAGGAGTTTCGGGATTGGGTAGTAATTTTGGTTGCCATTGACAATCTGGTATTTGGTTTAGTAGCGTTTGCAGATATACTTTGACCTCAGAAGAAATTGCAAATGTTGGTACTGCTGGATAAGCTACCCCTGGTACTTCTGGATTGATATCAACATGAATAAAGCCTTTTAAAGGCACCATGGTTTTATCCCAGAAAGAAGTTGGTTCTCCTAATCGCGTCCCCAGGACAAGTATGCGCTGAGGTGGTTGTTGACGCATATATTTCTGCACTGAATCATCGCTACTAAAGCCTGTGACACCGACAAATTGGGGATGATTTTCGGGAAAAATACCTTTACCACGAGGAGAACACATTACTGCTGCACCTGTTTTTTCTGCCAAGGCACGAATTTCAGGGGCTGCGCCCCTTGCGCCAAAACCGACCCAGATGGCAAAGGGGGCTACTGATAATAACTCGGCAGATTTAGCGATCGCCTCAATATTGGCAGTAGGCACAGATTGAGTAAACATTTTCCGTGGCACCGATGTTTTTAAGGAAGCCATTTGAATTGGGGTGGGAATGCTAATATGGGCTACAAATCCTCCAGGTTGAGTTAAACCACCAGCCAGTCGGCGATAAATTTCGGGAATTTCTGTACCAGTTTCAATGGTAGTAGCGTAGTTAAATAGCGTCCCCGAAGTAAACAAACCAGCAACGGGCATAGTGTAAGCACTGGTTTCCTGACAAGCCCAGCGACCACGATTACCTGCGGGAGTAGTGGCTGATAAAAGAATTACTTTAGCTCCTTCCCCCCGTGCAGCGAATAAACCAGTTAAAGCATTGGTAATTCCAGGACCAGTGGTAGTGAAGACCACCACTGGGCGCTCGCTAGCTAAATAAGCTTCGGTAGCTGCAAAGGCTGCCCCTGATTCGTGACGAAAGTGCATTACCTCGATATCGCTTTGATACAGGGTTGCCCACAAAGGGCCAATTCCTCCCCCAGAAACCCCAAAGGCATAACGAACTCCTAAGTCTTGCAAAATTTTGACGATCGCTTCTCCTACGGTTGGTTGAGTTGGACGCGATTCTGTAGGTTTGCTTTGCGGTGTAAAAATCGAGGACTCAAAGGCAGTATCTACCGCTAGCCGATTCGGTGATTGAATATTATTGGCAGTTTGGCTAATAGATTTAGCAGTCATGATGAGTAATTTGTTCTCCTTAGATGGACTGATGTGCAATTCGGATCGGAAATAGACGTAGGGGCGCAAGGCTTGCGCCCTGAGAGGGGGTAAGAGGGAGCAGAGAGAGGAAAATATTTACTTTACCCATCTATTGCCAGTTGACAGACTACTAACCCTTAACGCACTCTAAGTTTTGGACGTAATCCAATTTGGAAGAACTTGCTTCTTGGCGTAAAACTCGCTTAAGTACTTTCCCAGTCGGATTTTTGGGTAAATCGGCGACAAAACTGATTTCACGGGGAATTTTGTAATTTGCTAGCCTCTGAGAACAAAATTCCTTAATTTCCAACGCTGTCATCGACTGTTCGCTATTTTTGGTGACTATATTAGCCTTAACGATTTCGCCTTTTTCGGGATCGGGGACTCCATAAATGGCTACTTCAGCAACGGCAGGATGTTGATAGATTACCTGTTCAACTTCGTTGGGATAGACTTTAAATCCCGACATATTAATCATGTCTTTTAGGCGATCGACAATATAGAAAAAGCCTTGTTCATCGATCCGACCGAGATCGCCAGTGTGAAACCAGCCATGTTTAATTGCTTGGGCAGTTGCTTGGGGACGATTCCAGTAGCCCAGCATGACGTTCGGCCCACGAATGGCGATTTCTCCCAATTTTCCTGGCGGTAACTGCTGACCATAACTATCCACAATCTTCATTTCGACATTTTCAACGGGCATACCCACTGAACCGAATTTGTATTGTAAGTCGTGGTTATAAGAGGCACAGGGAGAAGTTTCTGTTAGCCCATAGCCTTCGTGAATCGTCAAAGCATATTCACTCTGCCAATGTTGCACAACTGCTACGGGCATAGATGCTGCTGCCGAAAAATAGTAACGAATGCTGGAGAAAACTCTAGGAGAGATATCTGCTTTAAGCAGTTTGATAAAGACTGTCGGTACACCGAACAACATGGTTATGTTATGAACAGTGATGTTTTTTAGTACCTGTTCAAGCTCAAAGCGACGTTGCAAAATGATCGCCGCACAAGCATTAAGTCCTGCATTGAGAATCGCATTTTGACCAAAGCAATGAAACAACGGCAGGTAAAGCAATAACTTATCATCCGCATTCATCCGACAACAACGATTTTGTGCATACATATTAGAAATTACGTTGCCGTGGGAGAGGGTTGCACCTTTGGAAAAACCTGTTGTGCCTGATGTATAAACAATACTAGCTGGGGCATGACGCTCAACGGCAATTGCCTTCGCTCGTGAGTCGGCATTTGCCATCAGTTGCCCTAAACTTAGTCCAAGATCGCTTTCTCCTTCAGCAATTAAGATCTGCTCTAGCTCTGGTAAATCTGCTGTCGATACATATTGGCATTGTGCCTCGGTGGTAATGACAATTTTGGCAGCGCAATCATTGAGAACATGGCTAACTTCCTCACTCTTGAACATGACGTTAACCGAAACGGCGATCGCTCCCAGTTTGAGAATCCCCAAGTAGGCGAAAATAAATTCGGGAATGTTGGGTAGAAATAAAGCCACGCGATCGCCTTGTTGAATCCCTAACCCTCGTAAACCATTGGCAACTTTACTTGCTAGGCGATCAAGCTGTTGATAGGTAAAAGATCTCTCCTCGAAAATTAGAGCTACCTTATGGGGAAATAGTAAATGTCCCCGTTCGACATGATCTGCAATATTCATGATCTAAAAATCTATTCATTCATTACTTGAAGCTACATTTGAGTCAGATAACTGCTGATTAATTGCCTGTACAATCACTCCTTCAGCTTTAATATCAGCGACAATCTTAGCGATATGTTCATCTAGCGGTTGTTCGCGGTCATTCCAGATATAGGGTTTGTCTATTGAGGGGGGTTCTCCAATTACTTCCCGCACTGCTAGATATAACTTACGAGTTTGAGGCGACAGACAAACTGAGGCATCGTAATGTTGGGCGATGAGATAGGTGCGCAGATCCACTGCCTGTATCCCAAACATTAAAGATATTGCTAAATACTGTCGAAATATGTCCAGAGAATCTCGAGCGAGGTTAGCAGAAGCAAATCCTTGACTATTGATGTTTTGATTAAATTGTTCCGCATGGGTGGGAAAGCGATCAGCGATGGAATTGCCATAAAATGTGAGCAAGGGCATAATCGAATTACCCACGATCTGCAAACCTTTTAAACCCATGTTGACTGGATTTCCAGTATTGCCAGTTAAAGAGGGAGATAAACCATTATTAAATTCTGGTGCTACTAATAGGGCGATCTGGGTATCGAGGTGTTTAGCCAGCAGCCCAAGATAGTAACGCAAACTGTCCATCCCAGTACCGATATACTGCCCCAGAAAATTACCGCCATGATAACTAGCTTGATTCTCGACATCGATTAAGGGATTATCAGTAACCGAGTTCATTTCAACTTCTACTTGCCCACTGATCTGTTCGATCCCATCGACTATTGGCCCTAAATACTGTGCTAAACAACGCAGGGAATAACGATCTTGAATCGGCTGTAAACCTCGATAGTCATGAGAGCCATCTAACTCATTACGAATTAACTCAGAACCTTCTAATAACGAAAGCATCTCGTCTGCTGCCCAAATTTGACCAAAATGGGGTTTATGCTCATGAATAAAGGGATGAAAAGACTGATTAGTCCCATATAGTCCCTGAATCGCTAAGGCATGAACCCCCATACTTAAAGACAACAGTACTTTGGTATCATATATGCAATTAGCGGCGATCGCTGTCATCACCGAAGTACCATTCATCATCGCCAAACCTTCTTTGGGCAAAAGTTCCATCGCTTCTAAACCCAGTCTAGCTAGGGCAGTGGGAGCATCTACTGTTTCACCATCAAAGTCAACAGTGTAACGACTATCTAAACCGAGTAATGCCCCAGTAATATAAGACAGGGGAACTAAATCACCACTAGCACCAATCGAACCAAACTCATATACATGGGGGGTTACGCCAGCATTGAGAAAAGTAACAATCCGTTTGAGTATTTCGAGTCGAATACCCGACGCACCGTATATATGCGAATTAACTCGTAGCAGCATAGCAGCACGCACATCAGCTAGCGGTAATTTTTTACCTGTTCCTGCTTTGTGGTACCAAATTAAATTATTTTGTAACTCGGCTGCTTGTTCAGGGGCGATCGCAATGTGCGCCATGCCACCAAAACCACTAGTAACACCATATATCGGCTTACCAGATTTAACTGCATCGGCAATATAATTGCAGGATGCCTCAACTCTTTGCAAGATATCCTCTTGAATCGTCAAACTAACCTGTTTGCCATGACGTGCGACATTAATAACGTCAGTTAAGGTAAGAGGTGCATCACCAATAACAACAATTTCATTACTGCTGGGCTGTTTCTGGTTAAATTTTTGGGTTACCGTTACCGTCTCTTGAAAAGATACTACATTCATCTATTTATATTCCTAAGTGTGAAGAGGGAACTAATTAAGGGGAAACTCTTGAGCAGCTTATAGCCTTTCTTAAACGGCAGTTAAAACCGCAGATTGAGGTGTCAATTTGGTGCGACAATCGCTAGCCTGACTGACTTGTATCATTTCTGCCATCAAATCTTGATACTGCTCTGGGTTCAAGGATTGTGGTCCATCAGAAAGAGCTTGAGCGGGGTTGGGATGTACTTCAATCATCAGGGAATCTGCCCCTGCTGCGATCGCTGCCTTTGCCATTGCAGGTACGTATTCTGAGCGTCCTGTACCGTGACTAGGATCGATCGCAATTGGTAAGTGAGTCAGAGTTCTTAAGACTGGTATTACTGATAAATCAAGGGTATTGCGAGTAAACTGACTGTCAAAAGAACGAATACCTCGTTCACAAAGAATAATATTAGAATTACCAGCAGCAATGATGTATTCAGCAGCTAAGAGCCATTCTTGGATAGTTGCACACATACCTCGCTTCAGGAAAATAGGCTTGGACTGAGAACCTGCTTTTTTGAGCAAAGAGTAGTTGTGCATATTTCTCGCTCCAATTTGGATAATGTCGGCAACTTGAGCGACTTTTTCTAAATCAGCTACATTCATCACTTCCGTAATGATCCCCAAACCAGTTTGCTCACGGGCAGTGGCTAAAAAGTCTAAAGCTGACTCGCCATGTCCTTGAAATGCATAAGGAGACGTTCGGGGTTTATAAGCACCTCCTCGCAAAAATTTTGCTCCTACTTGTTTAAGTTTTTGGGCTGTGGCGATAATCATTGATTCGCTTTCTACTGAACAAGGGCCTGCTATATGTACCACAGGGAAGTCTTGTCCAAACTGCACTACCCCATTTGGTGTTGGAACGGCTACTACACTGGGTTCACCATTGCGAAATTCACGGCTAACCCGTTTAAACGCTCTTTCAATCGGTACAACTTGTTCGATAAAGGAACTTAATGCTTGCACTCTTGATGGTTCAAGCTCTGTTGTGTCACCAATCAAACCAATTACTACTTGATGCTTGCCAATACTTTTCTCGGCAATTATGTTCCAACCATTAATTTCTTCACTGATGCGCTGAATTTCTATGGCTGGAGTTTTTGGCTTCATTACAATAATCATTGCTCAAAAATCTCATTAAAGGGGTGTTCATTTTTAATTACGTAAACAATGCTAAAAAAACATTTTTTTCTCTATAAACCTATCAACTTTTTTCGTATTCAACGCTAATTTTACTTCAGCAATACATAAAGCTTTAGCTATCAAAATATTTGCCAAAGCAAAAGTATATGCCAAAAAATAGAGTTGCTTTAATGCGATCAGCAAGTTATAGAACTTTCCCTAAATTGCTACAGTACTTTTACAAGCGATCGCTAAATGATCGCTAAATAAATACTCTCTTGCTATTAGCCAGAAAACAGTTTGGCAATTTTCACTTATAGCATTTCACATTGAAAGTACATTTAAAGCAGAGTACTTCTATAGATAAATAGACCAATTGTTTATTTTAGAATTGCTTAGAGATCCTCTCTCGCTCCAATACTTCAAGCAAGCACAAACAATTTGCACGAAGAGATTATCTTTAAACTAAGATTATTGTTTATTGCTTATTGCAGATAGAAATTGGGTAAAGTATGTATGGGTTTGAGAACGCTTTCCAAAAGCTTTGCTGCTGTGTCATAATAGATGCATCTCCGGATAGTAAAGTTATTCGGGGTGAGCCGTCCAAGTTTAGTGGTAGATACACTGAACTTGGATGTTAAAAGATTAACTTAATTTAAATTAGTCAGAAATTTTTGTCTGTTCTTTGGAATAGAAGCGAGATAAATCTCAGTAGTAGTGTAGCACGTATCTAAAGTAATAGGTTAATAAATAACCTATATAGAACTTTTATAACACATATATCAAAAAAACAGTATATTATTTGACTTTTCTGTTTTGAGTGAATTCCGCGATCGCTTAATTGAAGGTAGTAAAGAAAAACAAATCCTAGATAAAATGCTATCTCGATTTGGTGAACTTGGATTGCTCAAATCCAGAGGAAAAGCTCGAAACAACTGGTCATGAAGAATCAGATAAATATATTTATGGTTAATTTAGAATAGTATCTTCGCTTTCTTAGCGTTTATATAATCAAGCGTCCTCTTATCATTAAATTACTGGCTTTTTGGTAGATACAGCCTACTCGATAATATCAACAGCGCGATTTACTCCTTCAGTACGACGAATAGCTTCTTGCAATTGGATTGCATTTTGTTTGTACGATCGCTCTTTCAACACTCTTGTAATGCTTTCTCGCAGATTATTAGCACTTAGGCTGGATTTAACTACTTCTCCTACTCCTGTCCAGGCAATTCTTGCTGCTACTCCTGGTTGATCGTCGGTGATAGGTATAGCTACCATCGGCACGCCATAACTTAATGACTCTAAGGTTGTATTTAATCCAGCATGGGTTATATTAAGGCTGGCTTTTTGTAAAAGTTCTAATTGAGGAGCATAGTTAGAGCAAAAACGATAACTATTGTTAAAAAAAACAGAATATATAGTGTCTTACCAGATTATCTTTGTCATGAATGGATTACAGAGGGAAAATTAGCACTGATTTTTAAACCTACTAAAGCTGTAACCAATCAAATTTTGCTGGCATATCGTAAATCTGAAAGGCAATCTCAACAAACAGCTTTACTGCTCGATCAGTTTTGATAATTTTTATAGTCTCTTGGTGATAAGAAATATGAATTATGAGCAACTATCCAGACCACTTCTCGATAATCAATCACTTGTTTTCAACTAATCGAAACAGGAACAACTGAGTAATCTGTTCATCGTTAAAGTTATCATCACTAATTAAAAGCAAACTTTGACTGCCATCGGGTAAACGAGGTCCAATAGTCATTCCTTCAAAGTTATCCAGGTAAATGCCCAAATCTTGTAGATTAAATAAAAGTTTTTTACGTAAAGGCTGTATCTGAGCAATGTTACCTTTGAGACTCTCAATCTTCGTCGTATCAGTGGCATTCCCAATTACTACCTGAAAGATTTTTGCTCCTGCACCAGTAAAACCATAAGTTCTTTCCAGGCTAAGAAAATAGCCTTCTGTTGGTAGTGCTAGAAGTTCAGTTAGTCCATTGGAAATAGTTTCAACGGGAGCAGAATCGAGTAGGTACAAATGTTCGGCAACAATTATCGGCTTACCAACAGGATTAACTACGTAGTGCAGAAAGCGGCTTCTGACTCTTTCTTCTGGATCTGAGGATGGAGATTGATCTTGCCGTAATGCTGATTCGGTAGCGGTAAAGACGCGAAAGGGATCTTGGGGTAATCCTGTACGATTGATGGTTAAAGGTTCAAACGAGAGGTTTTCTTGGATTCCTTGAGATTTTTCATTAACTAAATAGCGCGGTGGTAGAGGTAAATCCGACAGTTTTTTACCAGTTGCTGGTTCGTATTCGGCAATGAAGGGCAAGATATTTTTAGTGGGATTGCCTTCGCTGGAGATAAAAATAGTATTTCTAGGGGAGAGAGCTAATCCTTCTGGATCGATCTTGTCTGTGAGATATTGCTTGCCATTTTCATCAAGCAATATAGTTACCTTCTCTGGCTTAAAGCTAGCGATTTGAATTTGCTGATTACTTTGCTGGACTTTTAATTTGAAGGTATAAAAACGAGCGGGAGAACGCTTACCCCGATCATCGGAGAGGACATAGAATAAATCTTGTTCACGATTATAGGCGATCGCCGATAATCCCCCAACAACTGTATCCTGAAATTCTTCTTTGGGGATTTCATACTGATCGACAAACTCTAAAGAAAAGTCGCGAAACATTCTTTCCTCAGCAGTTACCCTTTGAGGTAAGCTACAGGCGCTAAGAGTCAAGAGGGTGAAGATCAGCAACCAGAAGCAGAAAAATTTAGAATAAAACCCAACTAAGCGATCGCTCACGTTTTTTAATTTGAAAACCTACAGTATTTAATCTATCAGGATCAGGAAGACAGAAGTTTAGCCGAAAGTAACTGCGCTTCTTGACGATAAGCTACCGCGAGTAAATTTACAGCCAGACAGGTTGAGCCTAGACCAAACAAAATAAAGGTAACTGGGGTAATGATGCCGATCATAAACCAGGTGGAGACATGAAGAAATAAAGCGATCGCCAGTACTGAGGCAATTCCTCTTGACCAACGCATTTTAGTCAGAGATTGACCTGTAGCTACCAAAACTAGGGTTGTAATCGTAGTAAGTAAATTAGCTGGGACGAGAAATGAACAAATCGCCACACAGTTTTGGCGTGAAAATTCAAACAGAGGTTGAAAATCAAACATGAAGATCCTTTAATCTGGCTGATTATTTAGCTGTATCTCTTTATATTAAATACCCTAATTGTCTTGAAAGTCTTCTCTCTCCAGGCTGATTGTCAATTACTGTAACTTCAACGGCTAGTTTTTTTAGCTATATTTGCTGATATGTTTGAGCTTTTTTGGGGAAATATATGATTAGTTCCCTAATTTGTTTTGAATAGTACCTTGATTTATAAAATTAAATTATAGATTGTAATGGGTAAAAATTCTTAATGGCTGAAAGGGTTCAAAAGGTTTTGTCTCAGTGGGGAATTGCCTCACGGCGCAAAGCAGAAAAAATGATCGTAGCAGGTAGGGTTAGCATCAATAATCAAATAGCAAAATTAGGCGATCGCGTCGATCTAACACAAGATAGTTTGCAAGTAGATGGCAAAGAAGTCCGACAGACTCATCGCCCTCAACTTCTATATCTGCTGTTACACAAACCAGTAGGAGTGGTTTCTACCTGTGATGATCCGCAAAAACGTACCACCGTAATCGATCTATTGCCTAAAGAGCTAAGTCAAGGATCGGGAATTCATCCCGTTGGTAGATTGGATTTTGCCTCTAGTGGGGCTTTGATCCTAACTAACGATGGTGAACTAACGCTGGGTTTGACCCATCCTCGATATCATCTACCCAAAACCTATTTAGTTAAGTTAAATCGCTCGTTGAGTAGAAAAGATTTGACTTATTGGCGATCGGGAATAGTTTTAGATCACCAAAAGACCCTACCTGCCAAAATCAATTTTGCTGAGTCTGATCCGACAGGAAAAACTCTGGAAATAGTCTTAACTGAAGGCAGAAATCGACAAATACGTCGTGTAGCTCAACAGCTAGGCTATGAAGTAACTGAGTTACATCGTGTGGCAATTGGTTCAATTACCTTAAACATATCTCATGGCTCAAAACTTTCTCCAAGCAAGTATCGACATTTGCAAAAAACTGAACTTAACTTTTTAAGAGATTCTTTTAACCTAAATTGCCCAAATTAACTGCACAGCCAGGGAGCGCAGTATATGAATATACATAATTTAACTACTGAACAACAACAACAGCTAAAAGATATTGGTACTAACCTCAATCAAATTAGAGTAGCACAGAATATTTCTTTGGATACTGTTTCGCAGCAGACGCTGATTTCTCAACGGTTATTAAAGGCAATTGAAGCAGGAGACATTACAGAATTACCCGAAGCCTTTTACATTCAAGCTTTGGTGAGGAAGTATGCTCAAGCTATTGGCGCAAAAGATGTTCATTTTGATCTAGAATCAGATAATTCTTCTACAGCTACTCATTCAGCTCAAAAACACCGTCGTCAATACTGGTTTAATTTTCAGTTGCGATCGCTTCATCTATATTTACTCTATATTCTACTGGTACTTGTCTCTGTTACAGGCATCACGACTTTGGTAGAACGCCCCGTAATTGTTAATCAAGCTTCAGTAGACAATCCAATTTTGGCACCTGAAAGTAAAGAGTCGAAAAGTACCCCTCAAGTTAGTCGGCCAAAAGCTGCTCCTCAATTTGTTTCGCAATCGAGTAATTCGGCAACAGTCAGCGTGGGCATTAACCTACAAGAGCGTTGCTGGCTCAAGGTGATGGTGGATGATCGGGTGGCTTTTGAAGGAGTTCTTCCCGCAGGTACTAAACGTCAGTGGAGTGGCAAAAAAGAAGTGACAATTCGGGCGGGGAATGCAGGAGGAGTGGCGATCAGCTTTAACAATCAACAGCAGCAGGTTTTAGGTGCGCCAGGACAGGTGGAAGAGGTTACCTATACGGTTAATTAGGGTTAATTACAGCCGTTTTCAGTTGGTTAGCTTTTAGCTAGCGAAATATTAAATTGTCCATGTAAACTTTAGCTGTTGTCCAATAACTGATTATCATTATTTATTCTAGGGATATTCTGGGGTATGAATAGATAGATCAATAATTATGAATACAGCATCTAAGGCGATCGCGAAGGACGCGCTAGCTAATCCTTTAGGACTAGCCGACGGCATTGCTTTTGACTATATGAATCTCGGTTCTTTACCTGAAGTTTGGCGATTAACTGCGGATAAGTTCGGCGATACGATTGCCTTACAAGATCCTCATGCTAAACCAGAAGTAGCAATTAGTTATCGGGATTTAGTCACGCAGATTGAACAGTTTGCCTCTGGACTACAAGCTTTAGGAATCCAGCCTCAAGCCAAAATAGCCCTGTTTGCTGATAATAGTCCCCGTTGGTTTATTGCTGACCAAGGAATTATGACATCAGGAGCAGTTGATGTAGTGCGTTCTGCCAGCGCAGATTCACAAGAATTGGCATATATTTTGGACAACAGCGACAGTACGGCTTTAGTAGTTGAAAATTTTAAGACTTTAAGCAAACTGAGTTCAAACCTAGACAATTTACCAATTGATTTAATAGTTGTGTTGAGTGATGAAATTCCCGAAGATTCTCAAATCAAAACCCTCAATTATCAACAGTTAATGACATTGGGGCAAAATAATCAACTCCAGCCTGTAGAGCAGAGTAAAGATACTCTTGCCACTTTGCTTTATACTTCTGGGACAACGGGTAAACCGAAAGGGGTAATGCTAACTCACGGTAATCTGTTACATCAGGTTAATTACGTCAAAACAGTTTTTCAACCCCAACCAGGTGATACGATTCTTTCAATTCTGCCAAGCTGGCACGCTTATGAACGAGCAGCAGAATATTTCTTTTTATCTCAGGGGGCAACTCAGGTCTACACTTCAATTCGCTATTTTAAGCAGGATCTTAAACAGTTTCAGCCAACGTATATGGTAGGAGTACCTCGTCTGTGGGAATCTCTTTATCAGGGGGTACAAAAGCAATTAAATGAACAGTCCTCCTCACAGCAAAAGCTGGTTAAATTTTTTCTTCAACAGTCAGAGCGCTATATTATGGCGCAGAGAATTGCTAATAACACCAGTTTAGAACATTTTAACGCCACGACAGGGGCAAGAGCGATCGCCAAGCTCAAAGCAGCTTCTCTCTATCCTGTTCATGCTCTGGCGGATAAGCTGGTATATCGTAAAATTCGCGCGGGAATCGGCAATATCAAGGCTGTATGTAGTGGTGGTGGCTCATTAGCAAAATATCTTGATGATTTTTATCAAACCGTTAATATCGATGTTTTTGTTGGTTATGGATTGACAGAAACCTCCCCCATTACCAATGCTCGTACTCCTCATCATAACGTGCGCGGTTCGGCAGGTAGACCTTTACCCGAAACTGAAATCAAAATAGTCGATCCTCAGACTAGAAAAGATTTGCCTCAAGGAGAACGAGGATTAGTTTTAATTCGCGGTAGTCAAGTGATGCAGGGCTACTATCAAAATCCAGAAGCTACAGCAAAAGCCATTGATCCTGAAGGCTGGTTTGACAGCGGAGATTTAGGCTGGTTGACTCCTGATGGTGACTTGGTGTTGACGGGTAGAGCTAAGGATACGATTGTGTTAACCAATGGTGAAAACATTGAACCTCAACCCATTGAAGATGCCTGTGTTCGGAGTATCTATATTGACCAAATTATGTTAGTTGGTCAGGATCGACGAGCATTGGGTGCGCTAATTGTCCCCAACCTAGAAACTCTCAAGCAATGGGTTGCCGAGCAAAATCTCAACCTTAAGCTACCTGAACTCAATAGTTCTGCTGAATCGGTCGCTAAAAGCGATCTTAACGACAAAGCAATAATTAATCTATATCGTAATGAACTAAATCGAGAGGTTCAAAATCGTCCTGGCTATCGTGCAGATGATCGCATTGCTGATTTTCGTTTTGTTACCGAACCTTTTTCTCAGGAAATGGTACGATGACCCAAACTTTTAAAGTTAAACGTCCTCAGATTATGGATAGATATCAGTCTTTAGTTAACGAAATGTTTGCTGACTAATCTGTCTGTGAGCTGGCAAATTAATCTTTTCCTGGTCTTGAGCTAAATTAATCAAGCCATAAAATTCTTCAAACTTAGGTTTTATGAGCTAAAACTAAAAAGATTAAAAATTCAGGGAAAAATCTATCACCCTAGACAACAACCTGTAATCTTTAAGCTGCAATCAAAATTGAGATTTATATCAAGGAGCCGAAATTATGGATTATTCTAACGCTAGTCTGCTATTAAAACGACCAGTAACTGTTAAAGCTATTGTCACGGCTCAATGGAAAGAAGAAGTAACTCAGCAACTGCAACAACAGGTTGCTGGGTTAGATCAGCAGATGCAGCAGCTCGAAATGCAGGGCAAAAGAACTATTGAAGAAATTACCAAGCAAGCAGGGGCTGCAAATCCCCAGGTGCAAAAACAAACAGAAAACATTCAAGGACAGGTGAACCAGAAAAAAGCCGAGATGCTAGAGAAAAAAAATCAGTTTCTTCAGCAGCTACAGCAAATTCAGCTTTTAGAGTTAGATCAAGAAGTTGTACAGGCACAAATGGAAAGCTTTTTTCGTTTGGAACAGGGAGATAATCTCGTTAAAAAACTAAATGTGGAAGTCGTGTTGAGAGATGGAGTAGTCGAAGAAATTCGTGGTGAAGTATAAGTTTTTTAGTCAACCGTTGCTTTATGAAACAATTGCTAAAGTGATAACATCAAAAAATATAAACCTTCTTAAAGATTGTTGTGCTTGGGAAACGATACCCTGAAAATTAGAAGTATAAGAAGTTCGTATGTATTGAGGAAGCAAGTTGAACAATAAAGCGATCGCCCATCGTCATGCTAAAGTTATTTGCTTGGGGGAAATATTATTTGATTGTCTTGCTGATGAATTAGGCAAGTCTGTATCAGAAGTTACGTCTTGGACTTCTTACCCAGGAGGCGCTCCTGCTAACGTTGCTAGTGCTTTGACCAAATTAGGTACTCCCTCAGCATTTATTGGCTGTGTTGGTAAAGACGCTCCTGGGAAAGAGCTAGTTCAGCTCTTGAATTCGATTGGAGTTGATGTCTCTGGCGTTCAATACACCGAACAAGCCCCGACTAGACAAGTTTATGTTACTCGTACGGCTGAGGGCGATCGCACTTTTGCTGGCTTTGGTAAACAACCTGCCGATCGCTTTGCCGATGCCTATCTTCAGGCTGATTTGCTGCCTACAGAATTATTTTTGGAAGCAGAATATCTGGTAATTGGAACTCTTGAACTAGCTTATCCTCACAGTAGAGCTGCTGTATTTCGCGCTCTGGAATTAGCCGAAGAATATCATTTAAAGATTATTGTCGACGTTAATTGGCGTTCGATGTTTTGGCTGGATGAACAAGAAGCCTTACCCCTAATTGAACAACTTTTGTCGTATGTGGACTTTATCAAGTTGGCAGAAGAAGAAGCTAGATGGTTATTTGAGACTGCCGATGCTGGAGCAATTTTTTATCGTCTTGGTTCTGTTGAAGGTGTTTTAGTAAGTAACGGGGCTGCTCAAGTGAGCTATTGCCTCGGCGAAAATGAAGGGAGAGTTAGCCCCTTCCCTGTGGAAGTTCAAGATACTACTGGGGCAGGAGATGCCTTTCTAGCTGGCTTTATTCACCAGCTAGAAAAGCGAGGAATACAAGAGTTATCTAACCCTCAAGTGGCGGAGAGTATGATTAAATATGCCTGTGCGGTAGGTGGTTTAACTACGACTAAATTGGGAGCGATCGCAGCTCAACCAAGTCCTCAATCAGTTCAAGCTTTACTCAAAAAATTTGAGCTTCACGACCAATTTTAATAGTTTTTAGCCGTTAACCATTACGCCGTAAGCTGTGATTAAAAAGCAAAATTTGTGCTGACAAAAAATATTTCCAACGCACAAAAAACTCATTTGATGCTATAATTCCTAGACAAATAAATATAGAGTTCAGTCGGCCTAGTTTTGTAGTGAAATACAAAAGCGGGGAAACCAAATCTTGGGGCTTATTTCTACGGAAAATAGAAATGGACATCTCTCAGTCCTAGCCCGTCAGCTAACCTCGTCGGCATTGAGGGGAGATTGAAGAAGCAATATTCATCAATAGTATTGTTTTTATCACAATCCTTCGTTACTAACTGCTCTTTACAAAGGGTAGCGATCGTCAGTGTTTTTTACATAGGCGATCGCTACTACACAACTAGTTAATAAGGAGGCTAATCATTATGTTTAAGGTCAGCGATCTTGTGTAACACAAGGTTACAGGTGCAGTTGGCAGGGTATTTGGCTATGGATGCCAAGTATCAGGTCACATTTATTTTATAACCCTTAAGGTCAAACCTTTAAAAGCAATAAATATTCAAGCCTATATCGAAGACAAAATAGGCGAATGGTGTTTGGTGCGACTTGATGACCCTAAGTCTAGGTCAAGTAATTCAGGTTTACGGCGACTTAAGCTTGTTGCTTAAAACTAAATCATCTAATTAATACAGTTCACAGTTCTTAGCTGCAAGCCTATTGCAGTTGATTGTAATAACTTAATTCCCAAAAATATTAACTCCTAACAGCTAGTGAATATTCATCTGACTGTTTTTTAACATCCAACCAGTAAACCTTAGTAAAATTTATACATTAAATCTCTTCATGGAAACAACAGTGATGAATTTGCCCGCAATAGTTGCTGCTGCTACGTTTACGGTGGTAACTATAGCCATCTTGACGGAAAAGATGCATTTGACTACTGCTGCCTTTTTAGGAGCATTAGTTCTAGTTTTTACCCATGTCATGAGTCTTACTCAGGCAATGGAATATATCAACCAAAGTCATGCCACCCTAGCTTTATTTTTAGGCGTAATGATCCTAGTTCGAGCTTTTGAGCCAACTAATGTTTTTGCCTATTTAGCAACTCAGATGGTGGTGTTAGCCAAGGGGGAAGGTAAACGTTTAGTACTGGGAGTAATTGCGATCACTACTCCAATCTGTGCTGTATTGCCTAACGCTACTACTGTCATGTTGCTTGCTCCTTTGCTGCCGCCAATCGCTCAAGAAATTGGCGTAGACTTTGTACCATTGCTGATTTTGATGGTTTTTGTGGCAAACAGCGCAGGTTTATTAACCTTAGTAGGAGATCCCGCCACTTTTATCGTCGGTGATTCAATTAACCTGACCTTTAATGACTACTTAATGAGGCTAAGTTTAGGTGGTGCAGTTGCCGTTGCTTCAATTTTAGTGATCGCACCTTGGTTGTTCCGCGATATTTGGAACAAGAAACTAGCAGACATGGATACTCTGCCTTATCCTAAGATTAATCATCCCAGAGTATTGATGTTAGGAGGAGTATTAATCGCAGCGGTGCTAACATTTTTCGTCATTGGCGAAACTTTACCCACCCCAATTCCTCCTGCGGCGGTGGCTTTGTTAGGGGCATCCCTCGCTTTAGTCCTGGCTAATCAAAGTAAAATTGATACTGTCCATAATATTCTCAGGGATGTCGACTGGAGTACCTTATTGTTTTTTATGTCTACCTTTGTTCTCATTGGCGGACTAGAAAAAACAGGGGTTTTAGATAATATTTCCAGTGTGTTAGCGGTCATTTTAGGTAAGAATATCGCTTTGGGTTCGATTTCTCTATTGGTATTAGTCGGTCTATTGTCTAGTATCGTGCCAAATATTCCTCTGGTAGTAGCGATGGTGCCTTTGCTCAAGCAATATCTGGTTAATGTAGGTTTAGCGGGAGCAGAAATATTAAACCCCGATTTTACTGGTCAATTACCCCCAGAGGTTTTACCTTTGTTTTATGCCATGATGTTTGGCGCAACACTAGGCGGGAACGGTACTTTAATGGGTGCATCTTCTAATATTGTGGCGGCAGGGGTTGCCGAGCTTCACGGCGGTCGTATTTCTTTTAGCAAGTTTTTAAAATACGGAATTCCTGTAATGTTGGTGCAGCTTGTGGTGGCATCCTTATATGTTACCTTTGCTTTTCTCTTGTAAAGAGGCTTCGCCTCAGCTAATAGCTAAAGACTAATAGTTATTAGCTTTTCAGACATTTTTCTTAACTTTCGGCTCGCCTCCAATACTGATTTAATCAATATATAAAGTCAATGAACAAGTATTAAGGCTATATGCAGTAGTTGACTAAAAACGAATTAGCTTAACTTGTCACTAATGTTGCTCAGATTCTTAATTTAGATACGTTTTCTAAGTATAAAAAAGCGATCGCTAAAAGTGAAGTGCTTCTTAAGTAAATACTACTTACTGCGGAACAGACAGTAAAATAGAGTCTTTTATCAATCAGAATCAATAGCAAATATTATAATTTTACTTATGTCAACACCTGTATTGGTATTAATAGAAGTATTGATTGTCATTGCCTTGTCTCGCTTGATGGGGCAGGTTTGTCGGGCTTTAAAACAACCTTTGGTAATTGGCGAAATTATTGCGGGGATTATGTTAGGGCCTTCGTTGTTTGGTCTAATTGCTCCCGATCTTGCTGCCACTATATTTCCGACGGAAACTATTCCTTACTTAGATGTGCTGGCACAAATAGGATTGGTCTTTTTTATGTTTTTGATTGGGTTAGAACTCAATCCCAAATATCTGAAAGGACAACTAGATAAGGCGATTTTAATCTCCCATGTCAGTATTTTAGTTCCTTTTGCCTTAGGTTCAATTCTAGCCATATTGCTGTATCCATTAGTAGTAAGCCAGCAGGTTTCGTTTACCGCTTTTAGCTTGTTTTTAGGGGCAGCGATGTCCATTACTGCTTTTCCCGTGCTGGCGAGGATTATTACTGAAAATAACCTGCAAAAAAGCAAGTTAGGAACTTTGGCATTAGCCTGTGCGGCGGTGGATGATGTTACAGCCTGGTGTTTATTGGCTGTGGCGATCGCCGTTACTCGAACCAATAGTGTCGTTGGTGCTATTCCCACTATCGTCGAAGCGCTAATTTATATTGCCTTTATGATGGTGGTGGTACGTTGGTTATTGCAAAAGTTAGAAATTTATTATCAACGGAAGGGAACATTAACTCCCCTTGCTTTAGCTTGGATTTATATGGGGGTGGTGGTTTCTGCCTTAATTACCGAATTAATCGGTATTCACCTAATTTTCGGGGCTTTTCTGATTGGGGCAGTTATGCCCAAAAATGAGGGTTTGGTCGAAGAAATAGCCGAAAAAACCGAAGATTTTGTGCTGATTTTCTTATTGCCTGTCTTTTTTGCCTATAGTGGCTTAAAAACCGAAATCGGCTTACTTAATCGCCCTATTTTATGGTTGTTGTGTTTAGCAGTATTAACAGTCGCAATTGTTGGTAAATACGTAGGAACTTACGTAGCAGCTAGAGTATCAGGAGTTGAACATCGAGATGCTTCGGCTTTAGGCTGGTTAATGAATACCCGTGGTCTGACTGAATTAATCGTCTTAAATATCGGACTAAAGTTTGGGGTTATTTCGCCCCTATTATTTACCATGTTGGTAATTATGGCACTGGTCACAACCTTTATGACTTCGCCACTGCTGGAGTCGATCTATCCCAAGCGCTTAATTAGACTTAATACAGTTGAGACGGAAACTGAAAATACTGAAAGACTGTTACCTACCTATAAAATTTTAGTTCCAGTGGCTAATCCTAATAGCCAAGCAGGACTATTGCAGTTGGCTGGAGCGATCGCGGGAGAAAAAGCGGCGGTGGTAAATCCCCTTAGTTTAATTGAGCTGGAAGAAGATTATTTATACCAGAGTACTCCAGAAGCAGCAGATAAACTAATTACGAAACGGCGTAATAGTATCGAGGAGGTTATTAGCGATATTGAACCTGAATCCATTAGACAAAACATCGTGCCAATTGTCGGTATTTCCAATGACGTAGCTTGGGAAACGGCTAACATAGCAAATAGCGAACAAGCTAATTTAATTTTAGTTGGTTGGCACCGTTCGACATTTACGGAAAATAGTCTGGGAGGTAGAGTTGGACAAATTTTAAATAATTCTCTGGCTGATGTTGCTGTTTTCGTCGATAAAAAACCCTATCCCTGGAAATCTTTAGTGGTTGCTTATGCTAATAACATTCATGACGATTTGGCTTTATCTATCGGAATTCGGATGTTACTTAGTGATGGGGAACGCCAACTAAAAATCATCCAGTTTGCTAAAAAAGATCCCGCAACGGAGGGTATCAGTTCGGAATTATGGCAAAGTATCGAAACTCTACCCGAGACGGTGCGATCGCGAATTGAAATTGCTGCCGTAGAACAGGAAGATCCCTTGCAGGCGGTCATTCAAGCATCTGCCACTGCCGATTTAACCATTGTAGGTACTAGTCATAAGTGGGGTATTGAACGTCAAACTTTAGGACGTTACACCGATAAATTAGCTAAAGAATGTGAATCGTCGATTTTAATTACTCGTAAATATAATGAAGTAGCCTATCAGCTTAATTCTTTGATCGAAAAAGAGTCAGACAACCTAGCCTCGATTTGAGCGTAAAATATTTAACGAGGAACAATGAGTCATTTTAATGTAAAAACTTTGTCATTTTACGGTGTTGCGATTGGCAGTGTCTTATTACTATTTAAAGTAGTCAGTGCCTATGGTGAAACCAAGTTAAAAGCTCCTCAAAATATTGATGGTAGCTATCAGTTTGTGCAAACCGAAAATTTACCCGATTGTTTACAGGGTCAGCAGTTAAAATTAAACGTTGAACAATCAGGGGTTTATTTATTTGGCAATCTTGAGGTCGCTTCCCCAGGCGTTGATGACGACCGTGCAGTTCAACCTAAATCTAGTCAAGGCAAGGGAGTAGAAATTCCTTTTAATGGTAGTTTTGAAAATAATCAAATTATCATGTCGGGCAAAGGTAACGTAGCCAACTGCGATTCTCAGGTGCAATTAACTGTTCAAGGACAGCACAAAAATGGAAATTTAGTCGGTCAAATCAATGATAATGTAGCCAAGACTAAAGGAGCTTTTGTGGCAAAATTTCAAAAATCAAAATTACCGTCAGCAGAATCAACCGAAGGACATTAGACTCACTCAAAAATTAGCAATAAGGAAACTCTATAAATGTCGTAAGTATTGAGATTAAAACCTAGGTTGAACTCGATCGAATCTGACTCCACCAAATTAATAACCCACTAAGTAAGATTAATGTCGGTGTTAACCAATCTCCCCAGCGCACATATAGCGTTTTGTTTTGCCGACGATAAATAGTATCTGCATGAATAGTATAGCGATCTATGGCGGAAATCCAGAGGGTCTTACCGTGGGGATCGACGATCGCACTATAACCTGTATTGGTCGCTCTAGCAGCCCAGCGATCGCTTTCTATGGCGCGCATGACATCATGGGCATGATGTTGGGTGGGCATGGTCTTGCTATAATGAGCATTATTGGAAGCGGTAATGATAAACTCTCCCCCTGCTTGTGCCTGTCGCCAGAAATGCTGGGGAAATGCTGATTCGTAACAGATCGCAATTATCGCCTTGCCAAAGGGAGTCTCAAAGATTTGGTTCGAGTTACCTGCGGTAAAGCTAGCTTCCAGGGGTGATAAGCGACTGATAAATTTACCTAAAATAGATTCGAATGGTATGTATTCCCCTAAAGGTACTAGTTTATATTTGTCGTAGCGACTATAGGTTTTGCCTGACCCAGTTAAAGTAAAGATACTTGTATAATAACCACGATTATTTCTTTTCAATGCACCAACCCAAGCAGGTACTTGTTCTCTAATCACAGCTCGATAGAAACTAGAATCGTTAATCACATCTTCCCAATAAAAAGGTAATGCTCCTTCAGGAGTTAGTACTACATCAACTCCCTGCCTAGCTAATCTTTGATAACCAGAAGTGTAGCCAGCGATCGCTTTACGCCATCCTTCAGAAAATAGCTTGATTTCATTGGGAATATTACCTTGAATAATGCCCACTTTTAACGGTGCTAAATTATCTTTGGCTACAGGTATTTGATATAAATAAAAACCTAATAAATGGCTGATTATTAAAATAATAAAAGGTGAACTAATTAAGAATATTTTGCTTTTAAAACTATTTTTAATTTGATATTTATGTCTGGTTAAAATTGACTCGGCTATTAAACCATTGACCGTAATTATGACCGCAGTAACAGTATTAACTCCCGATAGCTTACCTAATTGCAGAATTACCAAATTATGCGGACTTTGGGTATAAGCGATCGCTGGCCACCATAACGGCGTATGACTCCATAATGTTTCTAAACCACACCATAAAGCTGCACCAATTAAAACTTTGATTAAACTGTCTGAAAAACTATTGTTTAATTTTTGAGTAATTAAGCCGAATAAAACTGCCCAAGTAACTACTACTCCTGCACCCCATAACGTAATAAAAACCCAACAAAAAATAGCGATAGCTAAACTAGCTAACCAAGGTACTCCCATCCAAGTCATCGGATGTACCCCAGTAATCCAAAATAAAGCCAATCCGTCATAGCCAATCCCCCAAGCCAGAGCCAGAATTGCTATTTGTTGAAGAGACTTTTGTTGTCTAATTAAGATCCACAACGGGGTTAAAGCAAACCAGGCAAAATACCAAGCATTGAAAGGTGCGGGGGCTAAACCCATTAAAATACCGCTTAGTAATGATTGAAGAATTAACTTGGTTTTTGAGGTCATGGTTAATACAGAAAAGCAATAGTTTATAAGATTAGCCAACTACTGAGATACCCTCGACAATTAGAGAAGGAGTAAAACAAGAACCATTCCAAATTGCGTCACTGCCTAAAGCGACAATTTGCTTAAGAATTTGATAAACATTACCTGCGATCGCTGTATCTTTAACTCTTCCTGTAATCTTGCCATTGGCTACTCGATAGCCAAGATCGATATTAACGGAAAAGTCGCCACTGATATCTGCACCACCCCCCAGTATTTGATCGACAATGATCCCGTTGTCTAGTTTGGTAATTAATTCCTCAAATGAATGCTGACCTGATGCCACAATTAAATTGACTAAGGATGGACTAGGATAGCTGTCTAAGGCAGGACGAAAGCCATTGCCTGTGGGTTTGAGGTTTAACTCTCTAGAGATCGTGCGATCGCCATAAAATTGATTTAATACTCCATTGCTAATTAAATCTAGCTTCTGAGTTGCCATCCCTTCATCGTCAAAAGGACAGTCATAAGGTTGTAATTCTGGCTGTTGAGATAAGCTAATTTGCTCTGAAATTACCAGTTCTTGCTGTAGATTACTCCAGGGAGAGGACTTTTCCTTAACTCTTTTGGCATTTAATGCCGAAGAAACTGTTTCCCAAAGTAAAGTTGCTGTATTAGGGGTAAGGATTACGGGAATATTGCCTTGAGGAGGATTAACGTTATGTTTTGCCCAATCCAAACGCCGAATAATTCCTTCAATCACGGGATCGAGGTTTAATTTCTCTTTGCTATACTCGCCGTCAAAAATACCGAGAAAATCTTCTCCCCGAATTAATTCTGCACCAAGAGAATAACTTAAACCAGACTCGTAATAATGACAAGATAGTCCTTGAGAATTGATTAAAGTAACGCTTTCTTGTTCAAACTCTAATTCTGCCGAACAGATTAATTCAGGACATTCTTCTCGTAATCGAGTAATCGCGCGATCGCCATAGGCAATTAAATCCTCAACCGATGCACTTACCCCAGTTAAATCATGGGTTACTTGACGCGGTGGTGCTAACTCAATAATTTCTGGTGGGTTAAGTTGGGATAAAGCGATCGCTTTATCAATCAATAATTCAGGGTCAATTGTGCCATAGGCTACCGCTAAACCAGGACGATGCTCTTGCCACAGTCTTAAGGCTGTCCCCATCGATTGAGAGCTTTCTAATTGTTTAAGGCGGTTGCCCTCAAAAAAAACTGGTTGAGACTGAGACGATACCTGATAAACTTCCGCGTGGCTAACTCCCCGACGAGATGCCAAATCAAGCAATAATTCTAATTCTTCATTCATTTAATTTAATACAAATAATTAGCTGACCTTGGTTTATTGCTTGAAGCAAAGGCTAACCAGATGGGAAATTTGAGTACAGATAAGTTTAACTGTGCTTCAGTCTCATCGATGATAATGATTGGTAATAATTTATCGGCAAGTAAACGTTCGGCACGCTGTACTAAGATCTCAGGAGAATCAAACATAACGACACCGCGATTTGCGCCAAAATCTCGACGGGATATGCCAAGACAATCCTCTAGTCCTTTGCGCCATTCTCCTAAGTTTTCTGGGGTATCTGTCAAGATTAGAACCTGAGTGCGATCACGATATAAATCGTGCAGAATAGAAATTGTGGCTGAAGCAACCAAAATATTTTGCAGACGACTACCAGTGCTATCTATTGCACCCCTACCTCCTTGAGAGAAAAACCACTCTTGAACTTTTTTTGCCTGGTTTTGGTCAAAGGTGCGACGTAACTGCCAGGGAGAACCATAATAGTCGGGACTGTTGCAGTATTTGTCTAATAGCTGTCGAATACGCCTACTTTGATCGGCAAATGTCGGTTCAGAAAATTGTGCTTGAGCCGTACGCTCAGTGTTGCTGCGGATTCTGTCTCGGTTTCTATTCCTATTTCTATTTTCATCTTCTCTGCGAGGCTGTTCTGAGTTTCTGATTTTTCTTGTCGGTGCAGAATCTGTCCTGCCTAATTCTAGTTTTTCAGCAGCAGTGGCTAAATCTTGGAGACTACCAACTAGATATTCTTTAAAGCCTTGAACTCTAATTGCTAATTCTTTGGATGAACCTGCAAAGTTACTGCGCATTTCTTGATTGAGTCTTTGCTGACGACGTTCTAATTTTTCAATCTCAATTCTTAAGGCTGTTTTCCGCTCTCTTAATTCTTTGGTGCCTTCTTCAATCATCCGTCCCAGGTTTTCTTGCGCTTCTCGAACCTGATGTAACAGCAGTTGTTCCTTGTGTGCTTTGAGTTCGGCAATTTCTCGCTGTAGCTCGGCTTTTTGCTGTTCTAACTGACGGATATCACTAGATTCAGCAATGTCTAAATTGTCCTGAACTGCTTCAGACTCATCTAGCCAGCTATCAACAAATAATTCTGTTTCTTTGACTGGTTCATCTGGAGATTGATTTAATTGATCGTCATTACTAAGAGCATTATCTTCTGAAGTTGCCTCAACCGACTTAGAAGTTGTTGCATCAGCTAAATCAAATTCTTTGGCGTTAACTGAATCTGCTGCTGGCTCAAAGGAAACTTCTGTTATCTGCTCTTCGACGGTATCTGAGGTTACTTCTGGCTGTTCATCTGCTGAGGTGTTTGATGATTGAGCAGGTTCAAAGATAATAGTTTCAGAATTTTCAGATTCAGGAATAGAGGGGATTTCAGAGTTCATAAGCTTACTAAGCTGATTAGAATAATTTATTTAAAGAGATTATACTGATTTGGATTTAGTTTTCATTACGGGGATAGTATCTGTGTAGACAATCCTTGAGAGTTTGGGAATTAAAAATAATTGGTAGAAAATGAATACTGTTAACTTCTTTGAAATAAAACAAAATAGGAACTGGCGACCAAAATATTTCCCAGTTTAACCACTCACTATAAGGAAAACTACGAATTATTTTTCCTGTTCGCAAGACATTTAGAGCCTGATCGGTAAACTGAAGTCTAATTAAAAATGTTTGAACAGTCAAAAACAAACCTAAAATGGCGATCGCACCAGCCAACCACAATGAGAGCCAAGAGAACCCCACGGCTCCTAAAATTAGAAACACAGGAATTTTAAAATCTGGAGTAAGTTCAATAATTTCGGCGGAGTTTTCTGTTGCTATATTAGTGGTCATGGGCTGATTTTAATGATGTTGAGCGGCTTGCTAGCGACTCTCTCCAATAAGTGCGATCGCGCTTACCTAAGAGATTACTCCTATTTTACAACGAGCCTTATTCTAACTCAGGTAGGTCGCCTCGTATTTAGGCGTTGCAGAATTCAGATAGATGAGGGACGAGATAGATTAGCATTTATACTCGCAGGTATTATGGTTAAAATTAAATTAAGCAATTATCAATATTTAATTAACGCTTCCTCGATTTGAATAAAACTAGTTTATTAACTTCTTCTGAAAAAACCCAAGAGGCAGATGAAAATTTATCTCAAAACAAGCTAATTACAACTGGTTTCAGCTTGGTGATCTTGGCGATCGCTATTGTCGCCCTAGCTTTTTCTCCCATCTTTACTAAACTTGGCGAGTTAGAACTTAATCCAACCACAATAATTTTTAATCGCCTCTGGATTTCCAGCATAATTGTGGGCTGTTGGCAGCTAATCGGCACTTTTCAAGCCGAGCAAACTAGCTTAACTAAATCCAAATTTAACTATCAAGAGCAAGGATTACTTTTTTTAGCTAGCTTTTGCGCCACTGCATCTGCCTTATTGTGGGCAATATCTTTTACTCAAACCAGTATTGCCAGTTCAACAGTCCTACGCAGTCTAACACCCTTATTTATCAGTTTCGGGGCTTGGCTAATCTTGAAACAACAGTTTAAGAGCCAATTTATCATCGGCATGATTATAGCAATCATCGGCGCAATGGTGATAGGTTGGGACGATCTGCAAGTAGGTAACGATTATCTAGTTGGCGATGGTGTTGCGCTTCTTTCTGCTGCCTTACATGGAGTAAACATTTTGACTGTTGGTTATTTACGTGAGCGGGGTTGTACAACGGAACGGGTATTGTTCTGGCGGTGTGCTAGTGGTTCGCTGATCATCTTGCCTGTCTTGTTGTTAACCAATGCTCAACTGTTCCCAATTTCTCTTCAGGGTTGGTTAACCGTAATTGCTTTAGCGGTGGTTTGTCAGACTTTTGGACAGGGTTTGCTAGTGTTTAGTCTCAAGCAATTCTCATCTAGTTTTGTCGGCATTTTTGCTTTGTTGAAACCTTTGATCACTGCTATATTAGCCTGGGTTATATTTGCCGAAGGTATTAATATTGTTAATGCGATCGCCTTAGTTTTAATTTTAGTTGGTATTTATCTAGCGCAGTCTAGCAATTCTTCAACTCCAACATAAACATAATTGATCGATCATTCATTTACCTGAGAATGTTTTGATGGTCTAATTTTTGATCCATATATACGCGAATATACCTGAGTAAATTCAGCCCCAAACAAAATAATCTGCGCTGAATAATAGATCCAAGCCAGTAAGACAATTAGAGAACCAGCAGCACCATAGGCTGAACCTAAACTACCTTTACTTAGGTATACACCAAGTAAAAACTTCCCAAACAGAAATAGTATGGCTGTCATTACAGAACCGACAAAAACATCTTTCCAAACAATTTTGGCATCGGGAACATATTTGAACATTAACCCAAAGATAAAAGTCATCAAGCCCAAAGAGACAATCAAGTCTAAATTTTCCCAGAGAATTGCCGAACCTGGCAGATAGTCTATCTGATATTTACTTAACGTAGATAGTACTGCGCTTAAAATAAGCGATAAAATCAACAAAAACCCGATCGCCAATACCATCAGAAAAGAGGAAATTCGTTTACGAACAAAGATCTTCATCCCTTTTCCTGGCTGGGGCTTTACTTTCCACACCGTATTTAGAGCATCCTGTAGTTGGGCAAAAAAACCTGAAGCACCAAGCAACAGCACGCCAATACTAATCAAAGAGGCAACTCCTTTGATTTCAGGTTGGTTAATATTATTGAGCGCCATCAAAACGGGTTGAACTCCGTCTTTTCCCACCAAATCAGTAAGCTGCTGGGTAATTTGTGTTTGAGCGGTTTGCTGTCCAAAAAATGTCCCAGCAATAGCGATCGCAATTACTAATAAAGGTGAAATAGAAAAAACTGCGTAATAGGCTAGAGCTGCTGCAATACGAGATGCGTTATCTTCTTGCCACTCCTTAAAGGTTTCTCGAAATAATCTAGCAATTTTGCGTAAATTCATTTACCTAGGGAATTATTGATGATCAAGAAAATATCCAGTATAAAGCTGCTCAGGATAAAATTGCCTTAATCTGAACTTAGTATAGAAAGAAACTGCTTATGTACCCAAGCTTCATGAGTAGATTATTTACTATGCCGAATTTAGCGAAACGACTGATTGGATTGACGGGAGGAATTGGTACAGGCAAAACTACTGTTTCTGATTACCTCGCAGATCGATATGCTTTACCAGTCTTGGATGCAGATATCTATGCCAGAGAAGCCGTGGCTCAAGGTTCTCAAATTTTATCAGCTATTTTTCAGCGATATGGTAACCAGGTTAAATCAGCCGATGGGAATCTTAATCGCTCTGCTTTAGGGGAGATTATTTTTAACAATCCTCAAGAAAAACAGTGGCTAGAGCAGCAGATTCATCCTTTTGTGCGCGATCGCTTTGCTCAAGAACTACAGCAGCTAAAAAGTAAGATAGTAGTATTGTCTATTCCTCTCTTGTTTGAAGCTAATTTAATGGCTTTGGTGACGGAAATTTGGGTGGTGAGTTGCGATCGCTCTCTCCAAATTAGTCGCTTACAGCAGCGCAATGGTTTGACCCCTCAACAAGCAGCTACCAGGATCGATAGTCAAATGTCTTTGGCACAAAAAGTAGCTTTGGCCGATGTGGTTTTGACTAATAACGCTGGATTAGCAGAACTTTATGCCCAAGTTGATGCCGCTCTTCAATCTTGAACTAGAAATGATTGTCAAGAAAAATAAAGAATATGAGCTTTTAATAAATTGGTAACAATAGCTACAGAAATTAGCTATATTATCTATGTGTAGAGAAAAAATTCTATCTGCTGCGATCGCAGTGGGTATTTTTTATTTTTAAACAAGAAATATTCGCAGAATGTTAAATTTATCCCGTTCGACAAATTATCGAGATGCCCCAAACTACCTTGAATTGGAGGATAACTTGATTTCACATCCTTCAGCAAAGATTAGCTTGCCTCGTCACATATCTTCTTTAGAAAGTCCTCAACATAATCGGACAACTAATGCGAGAATGCATCAAATTGCTCAAAAATGCCCGACAAACCCAGATGCTTACCCAGCAGCAGCGACTAACCTAGCTGTCAATATTCTTCGCTACCAGTTGCAAGACAGTATGGCTCAACAAAAGCACCTAGAAAACCTGCGCAACAATCTTCAACATCGTTTAGCAATAGCCCAGACAAATAAAAACTGCCAGCTTGTAACTATGCTGCAAGAGGAATCGAGACAATTAGAAACAAGTAAGTAAATAAGCTGCTCAAGATTTTAACTTTAATCAAGATCAAGCCTTCTTAGCAATAAGGTATTGGCGCAAACGGAATAGGCTTAAAGTCTGACCAAGGTTGAGGGGTAAAATCGACACCCCTTCCAAACGAGATTGCAACCAACCATCGCCCCAGTGCCATTCATGAAAACCATCAATTCCTTTGCTCAGTAGTAGGCGGAGGCTGTGATCGTCAACAAAATCAACCTTGTGATTGATCTCTACAAATCCCAAAGAGCTAACGAAAGTATCTCCAAGACTTAACTTGCCAGATAGGGAGGCAAAGCTTTGGGGCCACATCCATTGCTTCAAGCGATCGCGCTCCAGTAAACTGTCTTTAATCATTTGCTCTGAGGCGTTAACTTCAATTCGCAAGTTGCTTTGCTGAAAATTTCCCAACATATTCGCTCAACCTTAATTTTCAGGGTGTTTACTGTTAATCAACCCTAATATCAGTTTAGTTGAATTTTTGAGGTAGTTTCAACAGAAAAGTTTTTGAACTTTGTAGTAACCTACAGAAAGAGAATTGCCGATCACAGATTCAAAACTTTTGGTAGTCAAAGATCGGAGTTAGCTTCACATAATTAAACAATCCTTCAAGCTAATCAAACCCTTGTGGAATGGTAAGCTAGCAGTTGCACTAAAAAAAATATTAAACAGGAATTAATAAAATGAGCGAAGTACAGGAAACGCCATTACTGTTAAGAGCAGCTCGTGGCGAAAAATTAGAGCGTCCTCCTGTTTGGATGATGCGCCAAGCGGGAAGGTATATGAAAGCATATCGTGATATCCGAGATAAATATCCCAGCTTTCGTGAACGTTCTGAGATTCCTGAAGTAGCAATTGAAATCTCTTTGCAGCCTTGGAAAGCTTTCCAACCCGACGGCGTAATCATGTTCTCCGACATTGTTACCCCTCTTCCTGGCTTGGGTATTGAAATGGATATTGCCGAAGGGAAAGGGCCAATTATCAGTTTGCCAATTCGCTCACAGCAGCAGGTAGATAAACTACACGCTTTAGAACCAGAAGAGTCTCTACCTTTTATTAAAACTATTTTAGAAAGCTTGCGCTCGGAAGTAAATAATCAATCCACCGTCTTAGGTTTTGTTGGTGCGCCTTGGACTCTGGCTGCTTATGCCGTAGAAGGTAAAGGTTCAAAAACCTACTCTAATATTAAGGGAATGGCATTTTCCGACCCGACTATTTTACACCAGCTATTGAGCAAGCTAGCAGATGCGATCGCTACTTATGTCTGCTACCAAATTGACTGTGGCGCTCAGGCAGTACAGATGTTTGATTCTTGGGCGGGACAGCTATGTCCCCAAGATTACGAAGCTTTCGCCTTACCTTACCAACAGCAGGTATTTCGTCAGGTAAAACAAACACATCCTGATACACCACTAATTTTGTTAGTTAGCGGTAGTGCTGGCTTATTAGAGCGCATGACTCCTTCTGGGGCAGATATTGTCAACGTAGACTGGACAGTGGATATGGCTGAAGCTAGACAGAGACTAGGCAAAGAGATGAAGGTACAGGGAAATATCGATCCTGGTGTTTTGTTTGGTTCTCATGACGTGATTCGCGATCGCATTTTAGATACAATTCGCAAAGCGGGTAATCAAGGACACATCCTCAACTTGGGACACGGAGTATTAGTCGGGACTCCTGAAGATAATGTTCGCTATTTCTTTGAAACCGCCAAGCAAGCAGATCAATTATTAGCACACGCTTAACATTGAACATTGAACATTGAACATTGAACATTGAACATTGAACATTGAACATTGAACAGTAGGGTGGGCAAGGAAACAACTCAGTTTTTGCGTCCAAAAGCCCACTCATGCCCACCAAATCTTCAACTTACTTAAACAAAGCTGGCTTTCGTTCAGAACTACTAGGCTTGGGTGTAGCAGCTTGGCTTTTTAGATATTGTCCTGTACCACCATCAGCAGGATCTAAGAATGGTTTGAGATTAATGTCTTCAGGTGAAGATTTACGGGAATTATTACTGCTGTTTCTACTACCGCCATTAATGACCTTGCCAATTTCGCCTAAAATATCGCTCCCTTCTCCCTGGCGATCGCCAAAGGTATAGACTCCTTGAGTTGAACCACCATCATCAGCGACCAAGAGATTATCGAAGATCAAATCGCGAGTTAGCTGTGGATCTTGTCCTGGGGGAACAGTCAACACAATCCGACAGTCTCTAGGGTCTACTTCGGTCGTGACACAGATAGTATTGTAGCCATTCTCTGCTCCCGTAGTTAACTCCAATAGTCCATCCTCACGATAGGATTCAAAGCGAGAGGTAATAGCATCACAACGTTTTTCAGGAGTCCAGCCACCACCCAAGGCACTAGGAATTGCCCAAGCATAACCTTGATCGGGTCGGCTTTCGGGATAATACATGACAGTGTACTCACCATTGACTAATTCACAGCTAAATCGAGTATCTGTATTACGAGTAGTGTTACGATTAGTACGGGAAGGAGAAGTAGATCCTGGTTGGTCAATAATAACTTCAGGCGGTTGGCTTTGAGAAATGACTTGGCGTAACTGGTTAATATTACCAAAGTTCAAACCTTTAAGATCCAAAGCATTAACCTTGGTCGGGATGCCCAAAAAAGCGATCGCACCAGGAATAGTAGCTAGTGAAACTAAAGTTTTAAAATGCTGATTTAAATTCATAGATCTTAGTGACTCTTTGATTAATTTCCGCAGAAATAGTTAGTGATGAGTAAAGAATGATGAGGATAATTATGGTTAATACCTCATGTTTGCTTAACGCTTCAGTATATTTGACGATCAACAAAAGCAAAAGTTTCAGAGAAACTTAATAAAGTAGTAGATAATAACAGATAAATATTTAGAGATAAGTCTCGTTATTCTATTCATTATCAGGCTCGCTCAAAATCAGCGGATTATCGAAAAACAGGGGTTTTATACAATTGAGTGTCAAACAAAGTTATGTGATTGCTGCCGAAGCATGGCAAGCTCTCGAATCATCTATTATCTACTATCAAGGAAACCCAATTGGCACTTTAGCTGCATGTGACTACAGTTCCCCTGCTTTAAATTACGATCAGTGCTTTGTCCGAGATTTTGTGCCTGCTGCTCTGATATTTTTAACCAGAGGCAGAACGGAAATTGTCCGTAATTTTTTGCTTGAGACTCTTAAACTACAGATCAAAGAAAAGCAGCTCGATTTTTTGGAGCCTGGGCGCGGATTAATGCCAGCTAGCTTTAAGGTACTGCATCAGGGAGATGGGGAATTTCTCAAAGCTGATTTTGGCGACCATGCCATTGGTCGAGTTACTCCTGTAGATTCTTGTCTGTGGTGGACTTTTTTGCTGAGAGCTTACGTCAAAGCAACGGGAGAAAGTTCTTTTGCTCACAGCCCTGAAATGCAAAAGGGCATTAGATTGATTATTGAGCTTTGTCTCTCGGCAAGATTTGATATGTACCCAACTTTACTAGTTCCTGATGGAGCTTGTATGATTGATCGTCGCATGGGCATTAATGGACATCCTTTGGAGATTCAGGCGCTATTTCATACTACTCTGCGCTGCGCCAAAGAACTGTTGCTCTACAACAAGGAAAATGCCAAAATTCTTCAGGCAATCGAAAATCGTATTCCTCCCTTGACTAGCCATATTCGCCATAATTATTGGCTAGATCCAGAAAAGCTCAACGTCATTTATCGCTACCATGCGGAAGAATATGGGGAAGATGCTTTAAATCAGTTTAATATTTATGCTGAATCAATTCCCTATGCTGAACTAAGTGAATGGTTTCCTGAACAAGGCGGTTATTTGGCTGGTAATTTAGGTCCTTCTCACCTGGACTGTCGGTTTTTCTCTTTAGGCAATATGATGTCGATTTTGTCCTCTTTAGTAACGCTGCAACAGGGACAAATTATTCTACACACCATTGAGCAAAAATGGGAAGATTTAATTGGCTGGATGCCGATGAAAATTTGTTTTCCTGCTCTCAAGAATCGAGACTGGCAGATTCTGACTGGCTGTGACCCCAAAAATCGTCCTTGGTCATATCATAATGGGGGCAACTGGCCCGTTTTATTAGGCTTTTTTGTCGCAGCAGCGGTTAAGATGGATCGTTTAGATCTAGCCCAAAGAGCAGTTGATGTTGCAGCCAAACGTTTACATAAAGACGAATGGGCAGAGTATTATGATGGTAAAAACGGTCGTCTGGTGGGGAAAGAAGCTAGAAAGTATCAGAATTGGACAATATCTAGCTTTTTATTGGCTCAAGAGTTAATCGATGAACCTAAATACCTCGACTGGATCTCTCATGATTGGGTAAAGCTGTGAACAGTGAACAATGAACAGTGAACAGTTAGTAATCAGTTTTTTTCTATTACAACTAACTTTTTTTTCACCCAATTATCTGTACTTGATATAATTGCTGATTTTTAATCTTGAACTGTTGTAAATAAAGGTTCGATTCCTGCTTGATTGAGAATTTCGGGAATTAAGTCCTCACGCTTGACTGCCATTAGGTGTACTCCCTGACAAATACCTTGGGCTAGTTTAACCTGCTCTGCTGCGATCTTAACGCCCTCTTCGAGGGGTTTTTCTGCCTTGGCTAAACGGTCAATTATAGCTTCGGGAATGTCTACTCCTGGTACGTATTTATTGATAAACTTGGCATTTTTAGCTGATTTCAATAAGAAAATGCCTGCTAAACTGGTTTATCGCTAATTGAGGCAATTTGGGTCATAAATTTATCTAGCTTGTCAAAATCAGTGATCATCTGACTCTGAAAGAATTGCGCTCCTGCTTCTAATTTCTGCTCAAATCTCTTTTGTAGACTTGACCAGCTTTTTAGCTGAGGATCTACCGCAGCACCAGGAAATAAATTGAGGGCATCATCGGGCATAGCTTGATCGTTAAAATCGACTCCGCTATTGAGTTTACTAATTAACTTGAGCAATCTTACCGACTCTAGTTCAAATACTGCTTTAGATTTCTGGTGATCTCCTGCTTTAACTGGATCTCCTGTGAGTGCCAAAACATTGCGAATACCCAGGGCATAAGCACCCATCAGATCTGCCTGTAAACCAATACAGTTGCGATCGCGGCAGGCCATCTGACATACTGGTTCAATACCATGCTGTAAAAGAATTGTGGAAGCGGCGATCGACGACATTCTTAATACTGCACGACTACCATCAGTAACATTAACTGCATGAACTCTGTTTGTCAACTTTGATGCTACCTCGATCATTCGAGCAGGGTTTCCCCCTTTTGGTGGCGCAACTTCCGCCGTCAGTAAGAACTTTTTATCTAATACTGCCTGTCGAAGATTATTAGTCATGTGATACAAGGTTAATTATAATTATTGGTATTTTTTAACCACAAAATCTCAGCTTTGGATGGTTATGTTTAATTATTCCCATTATGTTAAGCTAATCCAGCCTAAAGTTAGTTTACAGAGGTGGTAAAAATCCCAGTGCAGCTTTAACTCTAGCTAATGTTTGATTAGCCACAGCACTAGCTTTGCTCGCCCCTTCTCTTAATACTGAATCAAGATAATCTCGATTGTTCATCAACTCATGATATTTATGCTGAATTGGTTGGAGTGCTTCAATCGTAGTTTCTGTTAACAAAGGCTTAAATTGTCCCCAACCCATATCTTGACACTCTGCTGCCACTTCTGCTTTGGTTTTGTTGCCGAGAATCTGATAGAGAGTTAGCAAATTATTACATTCGGGACGTTCGGGATCATCAAAAGTCAGACCTTTGACGGGATCTGTCTTACACTTTTTAATCTTGCGTTTAATTGCGTCGGCAGAATCGAGCAGCTCAATCCGACTAAGCTCTGAAGGATCGGACTTTGACATTTTCTTAGTACCATCGGTTAGACTCATGATCCTCGCTCCTTCCTTACGAATCATTGGCTCAGGCACTTTTAAGATAGGCTTCTGTTTGCCAAATTGGTCATTAACTCTAGCTGCAATGTCTCTAGTTAATTCTAAATGCTGCTTTTGATCTTCCCCCACAGGTACTCGATCCGCATCGTAAAGCAGGATATCTGCTGCCATTAAGACAGGATAGTCTAGTAGTCCAACACCAACGTTTTCCCCTTGTTTAACGGCTTTTTCCTTAAACTGGATCATTCTTTCTAACCAGTTGAGGGGAGTTACACAGTTGAGCAACCAAGCAAGCTCACTATGAGCCGACACGTGAGACTGCACAAAAATAGTCGAACAGTTCAAATCAATCCCACTAGCTAAATATACAGCAGCCATTTTGAGGGTGTTCTCGGCTAGGGTTTTGGCATCATGAGGTACTGTAATCGCATGAAGATCGGCAAAAAAGAAGAAATTATCGTAGTCTTGCTGAATGTCTACCCAGTTACGAATTGCCCCTAAATAATTGCCTAGATGTAGATTGCCAGTAGTCTGAATCCCTGATAATACCCGCTTCTTGCTCATGTTATCTGTGTAGTGTTGCTCTTATCCTGCTTCAATATAGCAATATAGCTAAAAAAGGGGATGATACCTACGCAAATAAGTAGTATTACATGATTTTGGGGGATAAATTTTAGATGAAGATTGATCGTGTAAACTATGGCAAAGTCATTACTATTTGATCTTAGAGCTTATCTCATGAAACAGCGATCGCCATTCTCTATTTCGAGAACTAAATTATTAACTTTAATTGTTCTGATCCTAGGAGCGATCGCCGTATTGTATCCTTTACTAGTAGTGCTACAAGCTTCGTTTGCTAATGTCGATGGTCAGTTTACCTGGGCTAATTATCAACAGGCTTGGCATCGGGGAGGATTTTTATTAGCTTTTGCTAATTCGACCATTGTGGCGTTAAGCGTTACTGCTCTACAAATTATCACTTCTGCTTTAGCAGGATATGCTTTAGCACGACTAAAATTCAAGGGAAAACAGGCAATTCTGCTATTAATTTTGGCTACTTTAGTCATTCCTTTCCAATTATTAGTCATTCCTATTTTTGTAATTTTAAAATGGGCGCATCTAATCAATAGTTATTGGTCGCTAATTTTACCTACCGCAGCTAGTGGTTTTGGCATTTTTCTGATGCGCCAATATTTTTCTAGCATTCCCCTCGAACTAGAAGAAGCTGCTGCACTAGATGGTGCTAATCGTTTCGAGATCCTCACTCAGATTATGTTACCTCTAGCTCGTCCTGCGATTGTTACTCTATTTCTGTTCACTTTCATTGGCGAATGGAATGATTTATTCAAACCATTAGTGTTTACTACCCGACCAGAATTACGCACAGTGCAGCTAGCATTATCCGAGTTTCAAGAACAGTTTACCAGTGATTGGTCTTTGTTAATGGCTGCGGTAGTAATTGCTACTGTTCCTGTCTTAGTTTTATTTTTAATTGGTCAAAGGCAGTTTATTCAGGGGATCGGCTCAACAGGAATTAAAAACTAAGTCAAGTAATTTAAAAATAAATCACCTCTTCCCCACTTGTCTAATGTACTAATAAATAATTTAAGTTAATAAAAACATTTAAAATGAGGATAAGATGGCAGAGATTATTATTATTGATACCAGAAATCCCCAGGAAACTAAAACTATTCAAGTAGCTCCTGAAGATAAAATTAATCAAGAATGTCTGATTGGTCGAGACAGCCGCTGCTGTATCGTTTTGAACGATAAACTTGCCAGTCGTACCCACGGTAAAATTGCTTTTCGCAACGGCCGTCATTTTTATTGCGACTTGGGCAGTAGAAATGGGTCGAAGATCAATAACAAAAATGTCAAGGTCAATCAAGAATATTTACTTGAGCCTTCAGATACGATCGCTTTAGGGAATCATTTACTGTGGGTTAAGGCGATCGCCGAAGAAGAAACTACTTTGGCTGTTCAGTTGACCACTCCTACACAGTATATGCCTTTGGCGACAATAGATCGGGC
>JAAUOU010000101.1 GCA_012034765.1 Pleurocapsaceae cyanobacterium CSU_1_1
TCTCGATTCAGCCTTTTGGTTTTACTCATGGAGAAATCAAATTCTTCAACTGCTTATTCTCTATGAGTTTTGCACAATTCTTAAGTTTTCTTGACTTGGTTTTGATTTTCTTAACTTGTGACCAATGCTAACGCATAGTTAGTTCTCGCACCAGTAAAAATCGTGGCATTGATTGCACCTAAAGCCGAAACAGCAATTAGCAGGCTAAGAAACCAAGCTCCAGGCTCACCGACTGTACGACGCATCAGTTCTGCACCGACTGCTTCTGAGGTTGCCATTGTTTCTAATCCCAACCCCTTAAGGTATGCTATGTTGATCGCCAAGTAAATGAAGGTGATGATACCAAGACTCCAAAGCAGCGATCGCACCATATTACGTCTGAGGTCGCGTAATTCAGACGAAATGTATGCAGCCTCGTTCCAGCCACCATAGGATAACAAGACAAAAATCATTGCCATACCCCAAGCTTCTGAGTTAGCAGGTTCGTTAGTTATTGCACCCCTAGAAGGCGAAGCAAAGACTATACCGATAATGACAATTAACAATAAGCCGAGAACTTTGGCTGCCGTCAACCAATTTTGCGTCCACTTTCCCTGACGAATGCCGAGGGTATTTAAGCTAGTTAAAATGCCAATAGCCAAGGCAGCGTATACAGATGAAGAATGATTACCCAGGCGCAAGATCTCGGAGGCATAATCACCGAAAACGAAAGCTAAAAGTACCAGCGAACCCGTTTGAATAACCGTCATGCGCGCCCAGGCAAACAAGAAGGCAACAGAATCGCCAAAAGCCCTTTTAAAATAGTAATAGTTGCCTCCAGCATCAGGATAAGCTGTTGCTAATTCTGCGTAACAAATAGCCCCAATTAACGACATTGCACCACCTAACAACCAAGCTATAAGCACAGCTTGTTCACTTCCAGTATTAGCAGCAACAAAAGCTGGAGTTTCAAAAATCCCCGCACCTATAACTATTCCCACAATCAGAGCGACAGCATCAATAAAAGCTAAAGTTGGCTTCGGTGTTGCAGTTGAATAATCTAAATTTTTATTTTTCACTGTGGCTCGCGCTGATAACTGGTCATCTCAATCCCGCTTGACGGCACTGGTCACTTCGGTTTCGGCTTTCGTCCTGCCCAGGGTGGTGGCCCTTCAGGAAAACGAATTTCCACAGTCGAACCATCGCCACGGGTAATCGAATAAGCGTCTATTTCACCGCCTTTACCTAACTCACCCGTAACCGTCACCTCTTCTCCTGGAGACAGATCGATTTCTTGCCACCAGCGAGGGCCTGCATCGACGATAATTTCTCCCGTACCATCATCAAGAACAAAATCATTACCCACAACGCTGACAATTTCTCCCGACACAGTAGTGCCGTTTGAACGTTGCTGTAGCTCTTCGATGGAAGTCTGCGCTCTTACTGAATCGGGAATTACTAATGTCGCTCCTGCTGCCAGCGCAGTCAAAGCAACAAACAATTGCTGTTTCATAATCACATCTTTTTAAAAGCTCTATTATTTTCAAGTGTGGAAAACAAGTGTGACCAAAAAATGACAGCAACTATTTATAGGTTTTAGATGGGATTAGGAACTTGCGCCACTATATGTTTACCGATTTCAATCGAAGCAGTAGCAGCAGGGGAGGGAGCGTTACAGACATGCAGCGCTTTATTGCCCTTAACAATTAAAAAGTCATCCACCATTGACCCATCATTTTTTAAAGCTTGCGCTCTGACTCCAGCAGGGGTAGGAACGACATCCTGTGCTTGTACTTCAGGAATTAATCTTTGTAGGCTACGGACAAAAATTGCTTTACTATAGGAGCGCATCATCTCCTGGATTCCTTCATTATAAAATTTCCCTGCCAGTTTCCAAAAGCCAGGATAAGTCATGGTGTCCATAAAGTCCTTAAGGTCGAAATCCCACTTGTTATAGCTCTCTCGCTTAAAACCAAGTACAGCATTTGGTCCAGCATGAACGCTACCATCAATACCAGGGGTAAAATGGACTCCTAAAAAGGGAAAGTTAGGATTTGGTACGGGATAAATTGCCCCGTTAACCAAATATTTTTTTTCAGGAGTTAGCTCATAATATTCTCCTCTGAAAGGAACTATTTTAGCTGGGGGTTTTTCCTTGGCTAATTCTGTTAAGCGATCGTATATAGTCCCCCACAGTTAATTAAAAACTCGGTTTGATATTCTTCTTTATCAGTCTTAATTACATAGCCATCAGCGATCGCTTCTAAATCCTTAACCCAAGCATTCTTATAAAGATCTACTCCTTGGGAACGGGCAATTTCGACATATTTTAGACAAACTTGCTTATAGTCAACAATTCCTGTTGACCTGACCCAAATACCTGCTAAACAGCTAACATGAGGCTCAATTTCTTTAACTTGCTCTTGAGTCAGCTTATTAATTTCAATTTGATTAGCCAAACCCCGTTCATAAAGATTATCCAGCAAGGGCAACTCATGAGGCTCAGTTGCCACAATTACCTTGCCACAAATTCGATAGTCGATCTGGTGTTGTTGGCAAAAATCCACCATAGAGCGATTACCCTGGTGACAGAGTTTGGCTTTGAAACTTCCTGGCTTGTAGTAGATGCCTGAATGAATCACACCGCTATTATGTCCCGTTTGATGAGCAGCCCAAGATGCTTCTTTTTCCAATAGAGCGATCTTGGCATGGGGAAATCTCTGACTGAGAGCCATTGCTGTAGACAAACCAACAATACCACCGCCAATAATAATATAGTTATACATAATAATCTTAATAAGCTGCTTTCAAATTGATTTTTGTTGAATAGCTAAAAGCTATCCGCTTTAAATAAAATAAGGGATAAAGAACGCCTGCTCCTCATCCCTCATATCTTATCCCTCGTTGTTGATCACTTTAGAGTGCGACTACTTCAGTTGAAACACCCATGTTTTTAAGCATTTCACTAATTTCTTGGGTATAGATAGCGTTCATCACAATCACCTTATCTGGCTGATAGGTTTTGAGAAATTCTGGTGCCATAATTTCTTTGCCCACTCCAGGAATATATTTGCCGTGACGGTGGGGATTAATATCGACAGCGTATTGAATTTTATCGATAGTTTTTAGGGTGGTCAAAAAAGCCACACATTTTGAACCCGAACCCCAGACTACGACTTTTTCACCCTTCGCCTGAGCATCATCTAGATACTTTTTCCAATATTCTAACTTTCCTGTAATCTTGTCAGTAAACAACTGAACGTCTTGAGCGACATCAGACACGCTTTCTTCAAAAGGATGAATCTTATCTGAAGGCATGGCAACAGGTTTAGCTTCGATCAATAAATATTGATCGCCATAATCACAGTAGAGATCTGTTACTTCAAAACCACTGTCGCGGAATAAACGAGCTAAGGTACCAGGACTAAAATAGGAACAATGTTCGTAGTAAATATCTTCAAAAGCTTGTTCTTTAAGAACTCTAGTATTATCGGGGATTTCAAATACCACGGTAGTATTGCGATCGCCGATAGATTTACGCACTGTTTTGATAAACTCAGAGGTAGGCTGGACATGCTCTAGGGTATGACGGCAGCAAATAAAGTCACCCACATACTCGGAATGCTTTTCAGAATAGTAGTCTTGAATAAAGGTTACGCGGTCTGCTGCTTCACTGTCTACTCTGCCAGGGACTACACTAGGGTCAATACCCACTCCACGGTTGTTACCTAATTCACACAGCAGTAGTAAGAAATCTCCTTTACTACAACCAATTTCAATAATGTCTTTATTGTGGAGATCGTATTTATCGATCAAGTGATTAGCAAGCTTGAGGGAAAACTTATTAAATGTGGGAGAATAGCTTTGTTGATCTTCGTAGTTTGGTGCATAAGATGACCATTTGGCATCAAATTCAGTGTTGGTAATAAAACCACAGCGATCGCAAAATCCTAAAACTACATCTCCACTAGGAAAATTAACCGCTTCTGATTGATCCGACATCATCAGACAACTATGAACGGGAACATCTCGAACTTCGTAAAAAACCTCAAGTTCATGATGACCGCAGTTGGGACATGTATGTTTAACTGTTTTAGTTTTGGTTTTTGAAGAACTTACATTGGAAATCATATCTCTCACCATAACTGACACTCCTGGGTCAAATTTAAGTTTTTAAAAATACTAATTACACTCTGATTTATGGTTAAGGCTTACTTGCTCTAAACAAAGCTTAATGTTCTAACTTTTGCACCAGCTAGATTTAATCAGTTGGCAGATTAGCTATGTGGTCAAACAATTCTGGGTTTAGGAATAGGAACAATAAATTTCCCTCCAGCCTGTTGATATTCTTGTTGTTGCTGCATGATTTCTTCGGCAAAATTCCAGGCCAAAATCAGTACATAATCGGGTTGATCTTCTAACAGCTTGGTAGGAGGGAAGATGGGTAGATGATTCACACTCATATAGCGTCCGTGCTTAAAAGTGTTTAAATCTACGATGTAATCCAGTAAAGTTTTATCAATTCCAAGAAAACTAAGCATAGTGGTGGCTTTAGCGGCAGCACCATAACCCACAACTCTTTTACCTTGTTTTTTTAAATCCCACAGAATCTCTAAAAGAGAATGCTTGAAATCTGCTACTTTACCAGCAAAATCTTCGTAATAGGTCATCTGATCTACCTTTGCCGACTTTTCTGCTGCTAGTAGAGACTTGACTGAATCTTGCACTGCCTCTTTTGGTTCGACATATAAACGCAAAGATCCACCATGGATTTTAGTATGTTCAATATCGTTTAAATATAAATTATGTCTTCTAAATAGCTTATCTAAAGCTGTTACAGAGTAATAACAAAGGTGTTGATGATAAATCGTATCGAACTCGCAGTGTTCCACCAAATCTACTAGATAAGGAGCTTCAATTACCGCCACACCTGTCTCTTTTAACAGCAAGGAAATTCCCGTTACAAAACCATTTAAGTCTGGTACATGAGCCAAGACATTATTGGCTAAAAATACGTCTGCTTGTTTGCCCTCATCCCGCAGCTTTTGAGCTAATTCTTGACCAAAAAAAGTACAGATTGAGTTAACCCCTTTCTCGATGGCTGCATTCACAGGACCAGAAGCGGGATCGATTCCCAACACAGGAATATTCTCGTCGACAAAGTTTTTTAGCATATAGCCATCATTACTGGCTGCTTCAATTACTAAGCTAGTATGATCTAGATTTCTGGTTTTAATTAAATTTTTAGCGCTATCACCAAAATGCTTTAATAAGGATGCTGATACAGATGAGAAATAAGGATAATCTTGACAGAAGAGAATTTCTGGAGGAACTATTTCTGTAATTTGCACCAGACTGCATTCAGGACAAAATACTAAATCTAAAGGAGCAGTGTATTCTGGGGAATCGAACTGTTCTCTGGTTAAAAGATTATCGGCAAGGGGAGTATAGCCAAAAGAAATAATTGATTTGAGGTCTGTGTTGCCACAGGAAAGACAACTCGGCGGATGATTGTTCATAGTATAATTTAAGATTACAGATTACTTAAAGTTAAGAGGCTCAACGGTAAATGAGAGAAATTAGGACAACTCTATATAATTGCCCTAATTTTTTGCTTAAATCTATAATTGACTTAGTGTTATCAAGTTATCAAGCAAGTTAACCACTATGCAAAGGAAGCTATTCAATAGTCGCTAACTGTTCTTTACGCCAACGCAACTCTCCATCAAGTAGATCATTGCTGATGAGATACTTAATATGAGCAATTCTTTGATATTTGCTACCTTCAAATTCATCTAGAGTTAACCCCACCTTTTGATACACTTCGTATAGCTCTTCTGCTCCCTTGCGTGTATTCCATTGAGGCTGAAAACTAGGCAAAACTCGAGCAATTTTGCTACAGTCTACACGATAACAGCGTGTGTCAGGTCCCGCATCAGGTGCATACTCAATGCGACAATTAGGCACTGTTTCCTTGACAATTTCTGCTATTTCCCGAATTTGATAGTTGTCTTCATTACGACCAACGTTGAAGGCTTCATTATGAATTAGCTCTCTTGGTGCTTCTAAAACGGCAATAAAGGCACGAGAAATGTCTTCAATATGAACAATTGGTCGCCAAGGACTACCATCACTTTTGATGTAGACCAAACCTTTAGTAAATGCCCAAGCAACTAAGTTGTTTAAGACCAAATCAAAGCGTAATCTTGGTGATACCCCATAGGCAGTGGCATTACGTAAAAAGGTGGGACTAAAGTTATCATCAGCTAACTGACTTACTTCTTGCTCTACTTTTACCTTAGAAACTCCATAGGGAGTAACAGGGTTGAAAGCTGACTGTTCATTCAACCAGTCTTCGCCACCTGCGCCGTAATTACTACAGGAAGAAGAGAAAATAAAGCGGCTAACTCCAGCTTGTTTTGCTAGTTTGGCTAGTTTAACCGAAGCTTTGTAGTTAATTTCCTCAGTCAATTGAGGATTTAGATTACCCAAAGGATCGTTAGACAGACCAGCTAAGTGCAATACTGCTTCAAATCCAGCTAAATCCTCTAGCTCAACATCACGAATGTCTTTAACTAGTTCAGGAATTTCGACTATTCCCTCGCCAAAAGTACTTCTAGCGTACAAATCTGTGTCTAAACCGACAACATCATATCCTTTCTCGATCAGCATTGGAACCATGATTGTTCCGATGTAACCCTTGTGACCAGTTAGTAGTATTCTCATTTTTTTCATTCTCCCAAGTTTTCCAAGGTGCATTACCGCTAGCCCATAATGATTCCAAAAGGGTTTTATCGCGCAATGTATCCATACATTGCCAGAAACCATCATGCTTATATGCCATAAGCTGACCGTCGCTAGCTAATTTTTCCAATGGGCCTTTCTCCCACTGGGTGTCATCGCCATCGATGTAGTCAAAGATTTCAGGCTCTAGGACAAAGAAAGCACCATTAATCCAGCCTTCTTTTGTTTGAGGCTTCTCAGAAAATTCAGAGATTTGATCTCCTTTTAAATCTAAGTGGCCAAAACGTGCAGGTGGTCGAACTGCTGTCAGGGTCGCCAGCTTGCCATGAGCGCGGTGAAACGCTAGTAAATCATGCAGATTTACATCGGATACACCATCCCCCCAGGTTAGCATAAAGGTTTCTCTGCCAATATAGGGTGCTAGACGCTTAATCCGCCCACCAGTATTAGTTGTCAATCCCGTATCAATTAAATCTACATTCCAATCTAGTTGATAGCCACCATGGGTTTTAATTTTACCGCTGCCTAAATCAACGGTTAAGTTGCTGTTGAGAGCGCAATAGTCTACCATGTATTTCTTGATAGCTGCACCCTTATAACCCAAGGCAACTGTAAAATCTTTGAAGCCATATTGATAGTAATGCATCATAATGTGCCACAAAATTGGCTGTCCACCAATTTCAACCATTGGCTTGGGCTTATTTTCTGTTTCCTCGGAAATTCTAGTTCCCAACCCACCAGCAAGAAATGCTACTTTCATATTGATTGTTGCTCCTTTTTTGAGCTTATATAATAATTGCATTACGTTTAAATATTTTCGTTAATGCACCTAGGTAATTTTACTAGCGTTTAAAGCCTAGCCTTAATATCAATAAATTGTAAATATATTTAAGCTATTTAAACTATAAAGTTTTGATGAATTCAAAGTTATAAACGCACATATATTATTCAAAGTTAATTCAAAAATATATTGATGTCAAGCACATAAAAAGAGAGCTTTGCCAATCAATCTAATTATTTAATTGTAATATTTAGAAAGCTGATATTGGATTTAACCAAGTAATTAGTTCTCGGCTTAAATTTTGAAGATTGCGAGACATTCCTTGATTAAACCATTGCCCGATCGCATCAATTGGTGTAAAAAATCACCTGTTTGCCACTGTATATTTTGTGACAAAGGAGTTAAGTGAGTTCCCATCAAAGTACGTAAAGTTATCATGTTGGGAAACCGATTTTGCAAGACGCTGTTTAAAATTACTGTTTGATCTAATTCATCTTGAGTAAACTTGAGTAATAAATTACGGCGTACGTTATAGTGTTCGGCAATTAACTTTTCGGTTTCGATGGGAGAAGGCGCAAACTCCATATTAAGCATAGGAGTACCGTTAAACTGCTCCATAAAAGGAATGGCTCGACTAACAGGATAATTATTAAACGAAATTAGAATATTACCTGCTCTTTCTACGTCATATAAACTACCAATGAGAAGATGCAGCTTGCAGCCCATACTGTGTCCGATGCCATATATTGGTAAATAACCTGTTCTTAACTGATTAGTTTTTTGCAGTCTGGCAATTACGGTTTCAAAACGGTTTAAGACTTCACGGGCGATCGCAAAATGATCGAACGTATTGAGAAAAGGTGTAGCAATGATCGCAAAGCCAGCCTGACTTAGTTGTTCTAAAATAGAACGATAGGATACTTGTGGTGCGGTAGCCACAAACGCACCGCCTAAAAAGTGAACAATGCCTTTGACTTCCTGACGAGGAAGATAAACCCAGTTACCAGATACTTCTTGCCATTGCATATAATGTTTCGTGTGAGTTAGCTTCGTTTTTGGTAATACTTTCAGATTGATTTTAGCAAACTGCGCTCTCCATATGTCTAATCAAGATTTAATTCGTTTATCTCAAAGCCATCTTAATCTCCTGAGTATTTGTCCGCCTAAATTTCAGCAGGTATATATCGAGTGCTTGGGTTCTCTTTGCGCACCCGAACAACAAGACACTATGGAGTGGGGTAGTCGCTTTCACCTATTGATGCAGCAAAGAGAGTTGAGTTTATCCATCGAACCTTTATTAGCTACTGATACAGAATTAGATAGCTCGTTAAAAGCTTTGATTCAAGCTGCACCAGAATTAGCACCAAATCCGCAAGTTTGGCGTGAGGCGGAACATTGTCGAACATTGAGTGTAGGTAATTTTTTGTTTACCGTCATCTACGATCTCTTAATTGCGGAGAATAATCGGGCAGCAATTTTTGATTGGAAAACTTATCGCCAGCCAATAGGGATTAAAAAACTCAAGCAAAATTGGCAAACTCGTCTTTATCTTTATGTTTTGGTTGAAACTTCAGAATATAAGCCAGAACAAGCTCAAATGACCTATTGGTTTGTCAAATCTGGTAAGCCTAAAAATGTAACCATTAAATATAGCCAGCAGGAACATCGGCAAACAGAACAAGAGCTAACAATTTTATTAAGCGATCTCGCAACATGGTTGCAAAATTATCGGGAGTTCCAAACTAACTTTCCGCACCAGCCAGACTGTGAAAATTCCTGTCGCTTTTATCAGGATTTTGCAACAGCAGATCCTCATGAAGAGATGTTCAAATCTATTGACGAAATTGAAGAAGTATCGATTTAATTGCCACCAATTTTATTAATCAGAGTAATACTTTGCGTCTGTAGTTAGTCTTTAAGGCGATCCGAAGGCTACGCGAAGCGGTACGGTAAACCACTAGCTTCGCGTCGTCCTTTAGGGTAATCGCCTTTATCTTTCTGAATGCACATAATCTACAAAGTAAAATTTAGGCATCAGCCAAAATCTCAAGACAGCAGCAATTCCCAATCCTAAGATTGCAGAAAACGTCAAATATAAACCCCAACTAATCCTCAGACTGTCAGGCAATACCGCCACAGTAGAAACAATTACCACAAAATAAGCCAGCAATAGCCATTGCATAAGCTGGATTGTCTTTAATGTTTTGCGGCAGCTACTACAGTGTTGTGTATGTTGATGATAGCGATCCAGTAAAATTTGGCGAGATGTTTCTGTTGTCAAAGCAGATGTAGAAGCAGAATTAAGGCTCTTTTCATCCCAGGGTAATTTACCATCACAATAACGATCAAACCAATTACGAAATTCAATTACCAAGCGATCGGCACTGGTGGGCATTTTATAGGCAGTTTTCCAGTTCGTATTTTGCAAAAAGTTTTCCTGTTGATGAAGCAAAACCATGTCTCCATCTAAAATGGCATTACGATTTTGAATATGATCCCACCAACGAGGGGTTAAAAAGTGAAACTTTTGCGCAAAATTGCGGGAAAATTGCGCCACAATACGAGATTTTCCAGGTGAAACAGGCAGACAATAGGTAATTAATCCTATTTGTTTATCTCCCCCAGGTAAAACAATGTCATACTCCAAATGGCAGGGAGGTTCAAAAGTAATCGTTGTTGTAAAAGGCTTATCGACTTGCGCTTCGATTATCTCCATCGTCGATCGCACAATATTTAAAGGAATTGGCATAGCGCGATCGCGATTTCCTTGAATGCCATGATGTGCAAAAGGAACATGACTAGGATCGGCAACGTTTTCTACTAGCGTCTGCCAGTCATACTCTAAATCCCGCACCATTGAAGACCAAACATAGCCTTTGCTAGCATCAATTTTAGGTGATAGAGGTAAAGCAGTTTGAGCAGCGATTTCTGGTGAATCTGCGTCCATCCACACCCAAAGCAAGTCGTTTAATTGCCGTGCAGGATAGACAGTCGCGCAGAAATTCTGACTTTGTTTAGCAATAAGATCGGGATTATCTGCTTGAGGAATGCGAGTACAATCTCCTTTATTGTCGAATTGCCAGCCATGATAGCTACACATTAAATTACCAGACTCATCAATCCTGCCTTCACTTAAAGGCGCAAGGCGATGGGGACAGCGATCTAAAAATACTTGATAAGTTGATGATGAGCTTGGTTTCCAAATTACTAGAGGCGTTTCCAGTAAGGTTGCAGTAGTTAGTTTTTGTGGATCGATATCTTCAACAGGTAATAAAGGATACCAATGCTGAAAAAAATTAAACGACAACATATTTTTGGCTCAAATAATACTACTTTGATTAAGTATAGATTGAATAAAGCGATCGCATTTTTGCATGAAAGTTAGAAAAGTTAACCAAGCATTAGGCTTTCAAGAAGTAGAGCGGATTGTCTGTTTTCTTAAAAAACTGTCTTAGCTAGCTAATGATGGTGCGTAAGGCTCGGCAAAAGTAAAACATTCAGGTGTATCTCCATGCAATTCCAAATACTCTAGTTTGGCTTTACCCTCTTCTATAGTAGGTAAATGTCCAGCTTGAACCCACCACATCGCAAAATGTTCATCCCGATATTTTTCAAACCATTTACGACGACGGGCAAAGAAATTGCCATGCAGGCTTTGGTAAACATAAGTTTTTAATTGTTCTACGCTTTGCCAGAGTGATATGTTGACTAGTATCTTTGGATCTGAATATGCCTGAAGATCGGTCGCATTACCCGATTCAGTTTGCAATCGCCAAATAAACCCAGGACTTTTTTCTGCGACTAAATTAACTTCGTTTAGTGCATTGGCAAATTCCGCCATAATTGGATCGTTTAAAGGAGCTTTCATTTTGGCAATATTTATTTGAGCAAGATGATAATTATTTTGTAACGAACTTGCTTTGTCGGTCATAGTTTTATTCTCAGCTTTCAAACACTGATTATTATAAGTTATGCCCAAATTGCTCAATATTTGTTGTAGCGATCGCTTTTTACTGTTGATATGGTGTTTATAATGGCGATCGCTTTTTAATTATTTTCTACAACACCATAATCTCGAACAAGTTTTTATCTTCTAAGCGATCGCAACTTACCGTTTACAACCTGTTCGTAAATCAAAGGTTTACCAACATAAAAACAAATGTGATGCTCCGCCAGAGGATGTTCTGGAGTTTCATAAGCTGGATATAGATAATGTTCTAAAGATACTCCCTTCCAATTTGCTTGATTGCTAGAAGTCAACAAAGATGGAGTTGAGATTTTAGTTGACATCAATTAATTACCCGATTTAATTCTTGTCTTAAAAAGCACTATCCTATTATATTTAACGGCAATTAAGTCTAAAGTATAAAGTTTTTCAAGCTGGATCGCCTCCCGTGTAGTAGCAATTCCACCATTGATAAACCGCATTACTTCAGGATCGCTATCCAACCTGACTAAATCATCCACATCATCTTGAGTCAAGTTGCGTAAAATTAAGCGGTCAGTTTCCAGGAAAATATTCATTATTTCAGCAAAATTTATTTATCTCTAATGCGATCGCCATTTTTTGCTTGTTTACCTAAAGCTTGTCGAACGATAATCGCTCGATCTATATTTAAGATTGTCTTAATTTACAAGTTATTTCATCTATTTAAGCGAATTTTACTTGAATAGACTAATCATGAAGTTAATTTTTAATCATTACGATATCTGGTGCGCTATTTACTACTGACGCAAAGCGTTACTACTTGTAGATGATTAATACTTTAAATTCAACTTGCTTTACTTAGTTAGCATTTATTTAAAACTTCACACTTGATTGATAACTTATATATTAAATTAACAATATAAATGTTGATTAAATTTAAGTGTCTTATTTTAACAATGTGGCAAATATTAGGCTGTCATACTACGATATCTATTTAATATTTAATGACCATAGTATGTTTAACTTTTTAAAAAATCAAATATATTGTAGCTTATCAGTAAGTCCTACTAAGGAATTTTAACCATGGCAAACTCAGAACATTTGGCATTAATTAAGCAAGGAGTTGAGACATGGAATAGCTGGTATAGTAAGCACAAACAAATAACGCCAGATCTTGCTCAAGCTAATCTAATTAACCTTAATCTTAGGGGAATTAACCTAAAAGGGGCTATTCTTCAACAAGCTAATTTTAGTCAGGCAGATTTAAGTAACGCTCAGTTAGCCAATGCTAATTTAGAGCAGGCAAACCTGTTAGGTGCAAATCTTTTTGATGCTAATTTCAAAGGAGCAAACTTAGATTATGCAATTTTTGCTCAGGCTACTATTAATGCTAAAACAATCATGGCAATTAAATATCGTCAGGTATATGAAATTGTCAATCATCAAACTACAAATAAAAATTATTCTAGCATCGATCTCAGCAATTCTAATTTATTTCGTGCTGATTTGAGTAATGCTGATTTCACTAATGCTAAATTATTAAACGTTAATTTCAATAGCGCTAATTTAAGCGATGCCTATCTTTATAAAGCAGATTTAACTGGTGCTAATTTACAAAAAGCGGACTTAAGAAATGCTTATTTTAGTCATGCAAATCTTGCTTTTATTAATCTCGCTGATGCATTATGTTATGGCACATACTTTAAAGATGCAGAATTGAAGTTTGCAAATTTAAAAGCAGCTAAATTTAGCCCGAAACCATGATCGATCCTAATGGTATTCCGTCTGGGAAATCGTCAATTATGGTGCAGCGAGAAAGAATCTGAGTGGTGCGGATCTGAGTAACGCTAATCTCCAAGGAGTAAACTTTGAGGAGGCGAATTTGACTAATGCCAAACTCAGCAACTCTATTCTACGTTATGGTAATTTAACCAATGCTAATTTAACTAATAGCGATTTAGTTGGCGCAAATGTTTGTGGAGTAGATTTAGATCGGGCTAATTTTAAAGGTGCTAGACTTAAATCGATAGTTAGCGATCGCCGTACTAAATTACCGACTCTTAACAGTCATAAAAATAATTTTAAACCTGATTTAACAATCAAAGAAAGATCTATTGAGTTACAAACGAGCGCTTCATCTTTCTCCCCCACAAAGATACAACATCATCAAAATCAACCAGTTCAATCAACTAAAGTCAAGAAAAAGTCAGGGGCAAATCGAATAGGCATTTTACTGATAGCTATTGTAGCTACTGTAACTGCTACTGGATATATCTTTTGGACTCAAAATCCAGAATATCCATGGTCGCTAAAGCTTAAAATTTGGCGCAGCCAGCTAGAACAGTTGATGCCTTAGATAAAGGCTCAAAGATATTAATCGTTTTCCCAGTTGTCGTAGGAAACTAAATCACCAATTGGATCTCTGAGCAAATAGTCAGCTCTTTCTAACTGACATTCAATTGTCACCCACTCACGGGCGGGGATATATTTGCAAAGGGTATAGATTGATTGTTGAGGACTAATAACGCCTGTTTCGATGAGCTGGCGAGCTTCATCTTTGAGAGTATCAAGAGAATAGCTAGTAGGAAGGTATGATTGTGCAGTAGCAGTCATGTTTTATTACCGTATAAATAAATAATCTTAAAATTAATCTTGCTTTCTTTAAATATAAACTATTAAACAAGCTCTTTCTAGCAACAATTTAAATAATTGCTGTATCCAAAATTACAAAAGCTCATTAATGTCAGGAAAATCGACCGTAAATTAAGATTTTGTAAGCACTTTGTCAGGATTTACTGTTATTTGCCACTTCAGTTGATTTCACTAAAACCCAAAATCATGGGGTTGAAATTCTCGAGTTTGAGCTTTGTCGGCGAATAAAGCCTGAAGTGCGATCGCCTGAGCCTGTTCCATTTGTCCATAGGTAAACACCCAGGGTAGATCTGAGTTGATCATGCTTTGAAACCACTCCAGGACATAAGGACTACCGTAAATTGCAATACCCAGCACCTGCTGACTTGTTAACAGTTTTTGATATATTGCTTTAGTTTGGTCGGTTAAACCTGCATTACCGCGAAAAGGATTACCCCGAATAAATACCTGTAGTAGAGTTGGACGAGAATCTGACAAAACACAGTCTAAAGTATTGCTGTCTACTAGCTGCCGTTGGTAATTATATTGTTGAGGAATAGTAATTGCTGGAGAATTGATATCTAAGTAAGTTGTGTTTAAGACATCATCTACAACAATTAAATTGCGTCCTGATGATGGAAGATCAACAATTATCGATGTTGTGCTTTGTTGTCGAGAATTTTGCAGAATCGAGTTAACAGTAGCTCTAGCGCGATCGCTCGACAATTCCTTAGTTACATCTATAGATCTAATAGAATTAGCAAATACTTGCTGTTTAGCCTGCCAAATGCGTTCCAGGGACTTCTGAATTCTTGATTCCTTAATCTGTCCCGTTTGCACCGCATCATAAATTGAGGCGATCGCCACTTCTGGATTATCGGGCATCAACAAGATGTCAGTACCTGCTTCAATTGCCATCACTGCAACTGCTTCAGGAGGTGCATACTTAGTGATTCCGCCCATAATGAGGGCATCTGTAACGACTAAACCAGAAAAACCTAAACGATTTCTGAGTATTTCGGTCACAATTTTCTGCGAGAGAGTGGCGGGTAACTCACTATCCCAAGCAGAAATTAATAAATGAGCCGTCATCACACTATCTACCCCAGCAGCGATCACCTGTTCAAAAGGGGGTAATTCAACTGTGGCTAATCTAGACTCAGAATGGTGCAGTGCAGGCAAATCCAAATGAGAATCAGTAGAAGTATCTCCATGTCCAGGAAAATGCTTGGCGGTGGTTAAAATAGCCGTAGATTTAGCACCTTGAATAAATGCGGTAGTTAGATCGGCAACTACTTCAGGGCGATCGCCAAAAGCGCGAATATTAATCGCAGGATTATCGGGATTATTGTTTACATCCACCACAGGAGCTAGTAACCAGTTAATACCTACAGCTAAAGCTTCCTGTGCCGTCACTTCTCCCATTTGATACGCATATTGGCGGGCTAAGTTTGGATTGCGCTCATAAATCTTACCCAGTGCCATTGGCGGGGGAAACCAAGTCCCGCCAGGAAAACGCTGTCCAATACCCTCTTCAATATCCGCAGCAATAAAGAGGGGAATTTTTGCCCAACTCTGTAACTGTTGCGATCGCGCCTGCAATTCAACACTACTTCCTCCCAGTAGAATCACACCACCGAGATTAAAATCTGCTACCCAGGCTTTTAATTGCTGATTGTTAGCTTCCCAAGCAGGATAACGGATTTGATGATCGAATAAATGACCTGAAGCACGAACCACGATCATCTGAGCAATCTGCTCTTTAAGCGATAAACTTCGCCAATCTTGTTTCATCAATCGCCGATCATTTGAATGTTTATTACCAATTTAATCTACTGCCTCTGGTTTATTTTGTCGCTCCTGACTAATTTTACTCAGCAAATTTAACATATTGTCCCCTCGTTCTAAAGGATTTTCCAAAAATTGAACCGTAGGAGTACGTCTTAATTTCATCCGACTACCCAATTCCTTGCGAATATAGTGAGAAGAAGAATCTAAGCCAGCCATGGTTTCTTCTCTGGCTTCATCAGTCCCATAAATACTGACAAAAATTTTAGCGTGTTGCAGATCTCCCGAAACGTCTACGTCGGTAATACTCACCATTCCCGCACCAACGCGATCGTCTTTAATTTCACTAAATAACATTTGGCTCACTTCTCGCTTAATCAAAGCAGCTACACGAGCGACGCGACGACTATTAGCCATATTTTCACCTCATCACAACAGTATTAAATTTATTAAATTTGCCTCACCTACTTTTAACATAAGCTGTACTCTGTTCAATGTTCAATGTTCAATGTTCAATGATTTCATCTAGCTAAAATACTTGACTTAGGAAAAGACATCTTAGGACTTTCTTCTAACAAATAATCAAGAAAGGTTTCCGCAATGACCGAGAGCTTTTTGCCAGCTAAATAGGCAACAAACCAACGGCGCTTAAGAGGAAAGTGTTCAAAGTTGAGGATAGTTAATTCTCCTGACATACCCTCAGAAAATAGACAGTGTTCTGACAAAATAGAAATGCCTAATCCTCCATAAA
>JAAUOU010000102.1 GCA_012034765.1 Pleurocapsaceae cyanobacterium CSU_1_1
CCAATACTTCTCGTTTAGGGATTTAGGGATTTAGGGATTTAGGGAAATGATTAAGCCCCAATCCCCTAATGCCCCAATTCCCTACTGTTCTAGTTTTTCTATTAGTTGTTAAACGAGAAGTATTGGGTATTGTGCAACTTTGCCTGTTCAAAAAATTTAGCAAAAAATATTGGATAGCCAGGAACAACCTGATTATCCAACTCTAGCTTTTATGTTTAATCTGGGAAAATCTCTAAATCTTGTTCTACACAGCAGAGAGTGGCTGCGAATTGATGCCCATCGACTCTAGAGGCGTATGAGCCACTGTGGAAGGATCTTCCAACCCGACATCACTACAGTGAGGCTCGATTCCTAACCCTTTACGGGGATACTTGGCGCAAATTAACCGATATTCCGCAACTGCCTGGTCTAATTCTGCGCGAGTTAGAGAATTGAGGTAGCCACATTGACCTATTTCTCCTTTAGGGAGTGGCGCAGCTAGATTGCTGCCACGCTTTTCAAAGATCTTTTGTTGAGATGCCCACAGAGTATCTGTTTTGTACATAATATCGTGCCACAGGCTCAAACCAAAAGAGCTAATTAGGTGCATAATTCGCTGGAACTGTACTTTATCAATCCAGTTCATTCGGAGGCTTAGATAAGCACCAAAACCCATGCCGATAGAAACTGCATGTCCATGTAGTAAGCCCGCTTCGATTTCAAACCCAGGTGACCAAGTATGACCATAAGCATGAGGACGACATTGATGGGTTTCGTAGAGGTTGTCATATTCTGCTGCTACATAGCTGCGCAGCGCAGCACCCAAAATCTTTTGGGAGAGAAGATTAATCTCAGCATCAGCTTCACAGTTCATAGTGCCAAAGCGCGTTTCGATTAATCGAGGTCCTGCCTGTTCCATCATCTCAAATAGCTCTGCGTCCTTAGTTACAGCCATTTTGATAATTTCAATAATGCCATGACGCAACCATCCTTCTTTCAAGGTTTTGAAGAAATAGCGATCGGTAATTGATAAGATTGGGGGATGATAAGCGCCAAAAAGATTCTTATAACCAAAGCCATCGCAACAGGTGCGAGGAGAAGGCCCTGCATCAATACCCGCCACAATCGAAGTAGAAAGCATGATATAAGGTGTATTGCGATGATACAGGGCGCAGGCTAGTCCACCAGTATCGGCTAATACTCCACCGCCAACAATTAATACTGGTTCGTTGCGCGATACTCCTAGGTTTTTAAAGTCACCGAGCATTTTTTCGACAGTGTAAATACCCTTATCCACTTCCATTGCTCGATATACTAACTTGTCAAGCTGAATACCGTGATAATCAAAATAATGTTCTAGCTGTTCACCAAAGTAGCCATCGACGTTTTGGTCAACAAGACATACACAGCGTCCATGAGAAATATACATATCTCTCAGTAACAACTGCTCAGGATTGAGAGAATTATCGATAACTTTAATAGAAGTAAAGGTGCTTGACCTCATTACTGCTTCAATAGTCTGGTCGTCAGGGGTACTTTCCACAAAGCCGCGACTTTCACGGTAGCTAGAAGTAGGATAAATGGCGTGAGGATTTTCTCTGACCAAACGTTCTGCCAGGGCTTGATAAAATTCTCCCTCGGCACTGTTTTTTAAGTAATCGATGAGCTTAATTTTGCCTAATTCTGAGGAGTGTATTTTGTTGGCAAACTCATACCATTCCTGACCTTTAGTTTCATCAAAGGCAGCGAAAAGTTCGGCTAACACGCCGAAAAAGTTGCTAAAAGAGAGGTTAAGACAGCTGCGAAGCTTACGACAAGCGGATATACCCTTGACTGCATCCACTTGAGCAAACTCTGCTCCTAGTTCCTGAGAAAAAGCAGGGCTATCAATTAATGAAAGCAACAAGCTTTTAAATTGTTCGCTACAGCAAATAGCTTCTACAGCTCTTTCCACGTTCTGATACGCCAGAGGCTCACAGTTTTGCTTGGAGATAAAAGCCTTAACTGCCGAAGTAGTCTTTGTCATTATTGATTCCGATTGATTCCGAAAAAAACGGTGTGTGCAAAATTTTTATGGTTGTGTAAATCCCTGATTTGAGTTAAAATAACCGCTTCAAAAAGCTTAAAAAATATTGTGGAAAAGTTTTTGAAAGGCAGATTATAGTCATGAAGGATACACTTATCCTATTTTTGTGTTTATAACGCAATTGATTAATTTTTATTGTTACCTTGAAATAAACGCAAATATAAATAGGCGTGCAGTATCAATAAAACAGGATGTCATTTTAGTAATGCTGTTCGATTAAAAAATATTCAAGTAACTAAAAAAATTTAGCAAAAACGCTAAACTCACATTGTTATGTTAACTAAAAATTACACTTAACAGGTAATTTTGTTCGTATATTTAACTGGGCAATAATCGATGATCGCCTGTCAATTAGATGTACAAAGGGATACAGCAAAGCCAGAAGACAAATAAAATTTTCATTAAGATATGCTGAAGTTTTTTTATACTTTAAACAAGATATATAGCCGTAAAAAAGATTAATTTTGTCATCAATCTTTAGTTATATAGTTAGATCATGGTAATTTGTAACTAGATGCCTGTTTAAGAAACATCTCAGCATACAGACCATTGTGGGTCATTAATTCTTGGTGAGAACCAACTTCGACAATCTGGCTGTTTTCCAAAACCACAATTCGATCTGCTAGCTGTACTGTGGAGAAACGATGGCTGACAAAAAAGGTCATCTTACCTTCAGTGAGAGTACGAAACTTGTCAAACAATTCATATTCAGCGATCGCATCGAGAGCAGCGGTAGGTTCATCTAGAATTAGAATTGGTGCATCGGTCATAAAGGCTCTTGCCATACCAATCTTTTGCCATTGTCCTCCTGAAAGATCGACTCCTCCTTTAAACATTTTGCCCAGACGAGTTTGATAGCCCTCTTTCAAAGTATCAACTACGCGATCTGCTCCCGAAGCGATTGCAGCTTGCTCAATACGAAATTGATTTTCTTTTTGAGGTAAATTACCAAAGCCAATATTATCTTTGACAGAAAGCTGATAACGGGCAAAATCTTGGTTTAAAACGCCGATATTTTGATGTAGCTCGGATAGCTTAATTTCGGTTAAGGGAATATTATCGATCGCGATCGCTCCTGAATCAACATCGTATAATCTAGTAATTAGCTTCAAGAGAGTTGTTTTACCTGCACCGTTTAAACCAACTACGGCAATACTCTCTCCTGGTTTAACCTCCAGATTTAGATTACTTAAGGTAGGCTTGCTCGCACCAGAATAGGTAAAACTGACATTTTTCAGAGATAACCCCTGCATGATTGGTTGAGGAAAAGGCTGAGGACTAGAGGCATTAATTACTTGAGGCTGAAGAGCAAGAAAATCGAAGTATTGCGAGACATATAAATTAGATTCATAGACACGGGCAATATTCTCTAAGATGGAAGGCAATACCTGTTGCGCTTGGCTAAATGCTCCTGTGTACATCGTAAAGTCTCCCACAGAAATTTGACCCGCGATGGTTTTAATTAACGTCCAGATATAAGCAAGATAAAAGCCGCTATCCACCAGCACTCCTGAGACACCGCGCATTCTCGTATATTCAGAGGCGATCGCTGCTGACTTTTGGTTAAAATCGAGGCGGATATCCTGCCACTGTCCTAATAAATGCTTACCCAAATTAAATAACCTTACTTCCTTGGCAAATTCAGGATTAGTTAGCACCTGTTGAATATAGTTAGATACACGTCCGCTTTCCGTCTCCATACGAGTCATCCAAAACCGCCTGCCAGAGTAGACAATGCTCGTCCAAAAGGAAGGTAAAGCCGTAAAAAACAATAAAGGCACAATTGCCACATTAAACTGCAACAGCAAGCCCAACAAACTAACTAAAGTAACTCCCTGACCAAATAATCCCGTCAGCGTTTGAATTACCCGCACAGGATGATTACTACCGCTATCTTGAGCGCGGGCGAGAGTATCATAAAACTCAGGAGATTCAAAATGCCCTAAATCTAGTTGAGCAGACTTTTCCAATAAGACAAATTTAGTATGTAGATTCAGGCGATCGTTAAAAATCTGACCCACATAAAGACTGGCTTGAGTTAATACCGCCTGCACAAAAGTAACCCCAAACCGCAACGCCACTAGAACAATTAAAGGTCGCCAGACAAAATTAGCGTTACCCCAGTTAGCAATTACCAAATCGACGATCGCCTTATTAATCAACAACATCAAAGCAGGTATTAAAGACTGAAATCCCTGAATTGCCAAAGATAAACACAAATAAAGAGGTGTTGCTTGCCAGACCAAACGTAGCAGCAGGAAAATATTAACCAGGATGGCTTGGAATCGTCTGTTAGAAGTCAAATTAGGTTTGGGTCTTGTTTAGTTTATTTAATTTAAAGTAGTACAATAATATTGGAATTTTCGGATTTTTACTTAAGATGGCAAAAACCCCAGCAGTTTCTCATTTTGTGGCAGTTAGCGATCTTTCTAAGCCAGCAGCAGAACAAGAAGGCATTTTAATCGAAGTAGCGGGAACAGGAGATAATCAAAAAAATCGTGCTAAAGCCTTGGATATTGTGCAGGAGATGTGGGAAAAAGAAGAGATCGATGTCAATCGTTTTCCCGATGGTTTGACTCCAGACCACATTTTCTATGTACCAACCGATAGTCCTCAAGTAAAATCTAGCAAAACCGTGTCAGATAGTCAGAAATTGTTGCCCATCGTCCAGGGTGCGCAAGAAATTATTCAATTAACCAAGCTTCAGCTTGAGGTTCAAGAAGCATCAGAACAAGCAGAACAATATATACCCATTATTAAAGTTGTCCTAGAGCGATCGCGTCCTCTAACTACAGAAGAAAAGGAACTTGCCAAAGACAAGAAATACGGCAAAACTATTGAAAGACTAGGTTCAATCGTCGCAGAACAAGAAGAATTTCAAGAATCCTGTTCTGGTAACGGGAGTTTGGTTTTAAATGCGATCGCCTGGCAGCTTAGTCAAGGTACTGAACCTAAAGCCGACAAGAATTAATAATTTATGATTGAGTACGGGCAAGGCATTGCCTTGCCCCTATCTACTACCTACTACCGATAAGATTACTATTGTTCGTTGTTTTATTTATGCCACGTAAAATAAAAAGTCGCCCCTTGCCCAAGTTTAGATTTGACCCAGATATTTCCCCCTTGAGTTTCAACAATTTTTTTCACAATTGACAACCCAATGCCTGTACTTTCAATTGAGTCTCTAGCTTGCAAAGTTTGAAAGATGGTAAAGATACGTTCGTGATATTGCGGATCGATACCTAATCCGTCATCTTGAACAGCAAATTGATAAAATTCAGCTTGTTCTTCCACCAGAATGGTAATTTTGCCCTGTTGCTGGGGATGATATTTAATGGCATTACTGATTAAATTAATAAAAACTTGCTGGAGTAAAAGAGCTTCGGTGGTTAAACGAGGCAAATTAGGCGGAATCACAATCTCAAATCCTGGTGGAGGAGGTAAAGAATCGATCGCCTCATTAATTAAATCTTTAACCTCAACGGTTTTGGTTGGAGTATCTTTTCTGCCCACGCGAGAATATTCTAATAACCCTTGAATTAAACCATCCATCCGTTTAACCCGAGACTGCATTAGTTGCAGTTGTTGTTGGTTTTCTTCAGGAATCTGTCCTTCTAAATCTTCACTCAGCCAAGCTGCTAAATTAGCGATCGCTCTTAGTGGTGCTTTAAGATCGTGAGAAGTAACATAGGCAAATCGATCTAACTCCTGATTGCGAGTTTTCAGTAAAGCTGTAATTTTAAGTAATTCTCGGTTAGACCATTCTAACTCTATAGCTTTTGCTTTCAGGGAATTCTCCGCCCACGTTCTCGCGTTCAATTCGCTTTTTAAGTTGTCTAATAATTCTGCTTGCTGAATAGCGATCGCTAACTGGACTGACAATTTGTCTAATAATTCTATTTCATCAGTTTTCCAACGACGAGGATTGCTACATTGATGAGCAATTAATAAGCCCCAAAGCTGAGAATATTTTTCTGATGATGTAGGAGAAAGCAGAAGAGGACAAACTATATAAGCTTTAACTTGAAACTCTTCTAAAAGCTCAGTATGACATGAAGAAAGCGCATCTTGATAAATATCATTAATTGCTAGAGTTTGGCCTTGTTCATATCTAGCTGCACCTTTAGCTTGAAAGCAAGTATCAACTATGTTTTGTCCCCAAGCTTTTGTCCAGCCAAGGGTAACTGCCTCGGCAACGATATCGCCACTCAGATCTGCGGCAAATCGATAGATGACTACGCGATCGCAATTTAATAATAGACGCACTTCTTTTACTGCCGTATCCAGAATTTCTGATAAATCTGATGATTTGCGAATCCGCAAGGCAGTTTCTGCAATTAACTGTTGTTGCTGAAGACTTTTGTGTAGCAGAGATTGCAGATAATTTTGCTGGAGGACATTTTTAATTGAAGTATTTAAAGTTTCGAGGGTTAATTGTCCTTTGATCAAATAGTCTTTTGCCCCCTGCTTCATTACTTCCACCGCAACGGTTTCATTGCCTTGTCCCGTCAGCATGATAATAGCTGGGATAAGATTTACCTGTGCTTGTAACTCTTTAATAAATTCCAAACCGTTACAGTCTGGCAGCAAATAATCCAGCAGAATCAAGTCTGGCTGGATTAGCGCCAATTTTTCTAAACCCTCTTCCCCAGATTCCGCTTCAATAATTTTATAGTTAACAGTAATTTCCTTGCTTAAATAGCGACGATAAACCTCGCGATCTTCAGACGAGTCGTCAACTATTAAAATTGTATATTCACGAACAGTCATAGGTTTAATTAAAGATTGAGATTACAACCAAGTATTCAAAAAAATCACCTGAGAATTACTGTTTACTGTTCACTGCTGAAAGATCTAAATTGAATTTAACGGCGATTTGATGCAAAATTTCCTGTTCTTCTGGAGTGATATTACCTTGAGCAATAGCAATGTCATAACACCTTCTTAAGGTTAGAGGTGCAAACTCAGGAATCAATTCTTGGAGTAGTGCCGATAAGTCATGATGCTGTTGAAGATTGACGGCAATAGTTTCTACAGAGGAAGGAGAAATTGTTTGTACTTTAGGTAAAATTTTTGTCCAGGCTTGATTTGGATAACTTACTTGCACCATATGTGCCAAGATGCGATCCATAACCTGAGATTGTTTTAAAGCTACTTGCCAATCTGTATTAGTTTGGGTCTGCATTGATGTAATTTCGGCATGGTAAACTTTACCTTGATAGAAACGACAGGCAGTTTGCCCCAAAACATACAGCATAGCTGCGTTTGTAGAAGCACCGATTACCGGTCCGATTCCAGGAAGAATCTCCACTACGGTTAAACCTGTTTTGACCACATCAGCACCCAAAGATAAGCCAAAAATCGCTAAAGCTTCTCCTCGTCTGGCGGAATCATTTAGATCTAAATTGTAAGCTGCTGCAATTTCATATACCATTTCGGTTTGCAGCTTAGTAGTAGCAATTAGTTCTATCCCCAAAAACAGCGCTGCTATAGGAGGAATAATATTAGTTAATAGTCCTAAACGTCCACCCGCCCAAGTTTTTTGCATAATTAAACGCTGGGCGATTTGATTTGATGTTTCATCAGGATATTGCGATCGCATTTGAACTACAGTACTCTCGATTTTGGCAGTATCTACTTTGCCAAGAAAGGTCATTAGCCAGTCCAAACCAATGATCTTATCTACTGTTGTGAGTACAGGATTAGCGGAAATCCAGTCTAAAGTCTGCCCTGTCGATACCGTAGTTCGCTCTAATATTTTTTGGGCTTCAACAGTTAAGGTTTCAGTCAAAGTGCCTACGGTAGAAATTACTTCAGCAATAAAATTAGTTGGAGAATTCATGTTAGATGTGGGGTAATTTTGGGTTACTTGACAATTAGTTGATATTAAAAATCCTGACTGGAATACCGACGATGGTTCATACAGCCAGGATATATTGAAAGCTAGGTATAACTAGTTTTAACTTAAACAGAAAGAATGATTGTGATGATGTTTAGCGTATTAACAACATAGCTTTCAATCACCTACTAGTTATTTAGATTTAGTTAAATTGTCAAAGAAACTAGCTGCTTTATCTTTAACTGTAGTGGCATCTGCTTCATCAGGAGAAATCATCTTATCTTGATCGGCTGCACCCTGTACGGCATTTAAACCTTTTTGAGCTTCTTGAGTTATTTCCTCAATTCCACGAGGGTTAGAACGAGCAACATCATCTGTTTTGTCTTGAATCCTATTTAGATTCGCTTCGCCGTCACTAGGCTTACTAGTTGCTGCCTGAACAGGGTTAGCAACAGCTATAAATAATAATCCACATACGAACAAGGTTAACACTGCACGAATAGAAGACTTTAACCAGTTGTTTAACTTATTGAATGACATTAGCTGACCTCAAATATTTTTCACATATCATCCTACATAATGACTGCGATCGCTCGATGACAACATCCAACTAAAGATATAAAATATTCGCTATTTTAGACCGATAGATAACTATTAACTGATACTCAACCTTTTTGTTGCTGGTATAATGCCTTAAACTTCCGTTGCTGTACTTTGTGATCGACGATTGGTTCAGGATAGTTAGTACCTGCTCTTTCCAAAGGCGGAATTTTGCCTGTGACTAAATACTCGCTATCGAGAGAACTTATTTCCCCCACCCACTGACGAATATACTCTCCATCCTGGTCAAATTTTGCAGCTTGGGAAGCAGGATTAAAAATTCGCAGGGGTTTTGGATCCATGCCACTGGATGCACTCCACTGCCAACCGCCATTATTGGAGGACAAATCACCATCGTAGAGTTTTTGTAAAAAATACTTCTCACCCCAACGCCAGTCAATAATTAAATCCTTGGTCAGAAAACTGGCAACAATCATGCGACAGCGGTTATGCATCCAGCCTGTTGCGTTTAGCTGTCGCATAGCTGCATCCACAATGGGATACCCTGTTTTTCCCTCGCACCAGGCTTTAAATTTGGTTTCGTCGTTTTCCCAAGGAAAGTCTTTGAATTCGTTTCGATATGCACCTTGAGCTAATTCGGGAAAGAAAAACATACAGTGCTGATAAAATTCTCGCCAAGCCAGTTCCTTTTGCCAGGTAGTAACACCGCTTTTAGCTTCATCACTACGACAGTTTTGAGCAACTTCTAGGGTTGCTTGCCAGACAGTACGAATACCGATCGCGCCAAACTTAAGAGCAGCGCTTAACTGTGATGTGCCGTCTATATAAGGGAAATTACGTTCTTCGTCGTAACAATAGATTGTGCGATCGCAAAACTCTGCCAGCTTTTCCTTGGCTGCGGTTTCCCCTGGCGCTACTAACAACGAAGAGTCCCACTGATAACCTAGATCTTGAGCAGAAGGTAAAGCGATCGCACCTGCTTGTTCAGCAGTTTTCATTTCCCCCTTAGATAACCCATTAAGCTGATTAATTTCTTTAGCTACCCCAGGTTTAGCTTGACTGTTCCAACTACGCCAAAATGGCGTATAAACCTTATAGGGTAAGTCTGACGACTTGGTTAAAATCTCTCCTGGAGCGTGCAATAGCTGATCCCAAAAGTTTTGAGTTTCAATGCCCTGTTCGCTAAGAGCTTCTGTTACTTGGCGATCGCGCTGTTTGGCATAGGGTTCTACATCCAAATTCCAGAAAACAGCTTTTGCCTTAAGTGCAGTGGCTAACTGAGGAATGGCTTTTTGCGGTTCACCCCGAATAATTAATAATTGACTACCAAGCTGTTGATAACTTGACTGCAACTCTTTTAAACAGCCAATCATGTAGGTAACTCTGGCTGGTGCGATCTCATCCCCATCGAGAATACCTGGATCGAGACAAAACAAACCCACTACCTGATTACTTTTCTCGGCTGCGGTGCTTAATCCCAGGTTGTCAGAAATTCGTAAATCGCGACGATGCCAAAAGAGTATTAAATCAGACATGAATAATCAAATGCTTTTCCGTTGTTTATCTTAGCGCCTTTTTTAGTTCATCTGAACTTGTTTTTAATTGCTGTAATTCAATTTATTTAAAACCTAAATCAGTTCCTGTACCTGCATGAACCTGAGCCAGCTTGTGATATTTACGAGCATGTTCAATTAATTCTTGTGCCTGTTGGTCACTGATATTTTTGATTCTCTGAGCAGGAATTCCGATCATAAGCGATCGCTCTGGCACATCTTTAGTAACAACGCTACCTGCCCCAATAATACTTCCAGCACCGACTCTAACACCATCTAGAATCACTGCGCCGATGCCGATCAAACAGCCTGTTTCAATATAAGCTGAGTGAATTACCGCTCGATGACCCACCGTCACATAATCCTCTAAAACAGTGGGCTTACCAGGATCGCCATGCAGCACCGCTCCATCCTGAACATTGCTATATTTGCCGATCGCAATCTGCTCTACATCTCCCCGAACTACTGCCCCATACCAGATGCTGCAACCCTCTGCTAGAGAAACGTTGCCTATCACCGTAGCATGATCGGCAACAAAGGAGGCGAGAGATAAATCGGGCGCAGACCAATAGAAATCCTGAGATTGAGCCATAATTTTAAGATAAGCTATCTAACGATATCAAGATATTTTAGGCATAACAAGATTTACCCGTGTTATAAGAAAAAAGAACCCACTTTAGATCATATGGATTTAGCTTTACAATACCCTGTTTTTGGTCCCGAAATTGTTTGCCCCCACTGCCGACAGACAATCCCTGCTCTCACTCTCACGGATACTTATCTGTGTAGTCGTCATGGTGCTTTTGAAGCCGATCCTAAAATTGAAGAATTGGTTCATTTACCATCAGGCAGAAGTTGGCGACAGTGGGAGAACCAATGGTATCGCCAGCATACCCATCCTGACGGAATTCGCTTTGAAATTCACGAAGCTTTGGATGCTTTGTATACTGAAGGTTATCGCGCAACTAAGGTTATTATTGCCCTTCGTTATCGAGATTTAGTTAGCTCTTATTTAGGACGTAGTCATCCTTGGCGCGAAAGTCCAGAGTTTAAATCTCCCAAGCTTTATGGGCTACCAATCAGTTTTAGCCCTGAAAATGCCGAACCTTATTGGGAAATTATCAACTTTACCCTCGAAAAAGAACCTGGAGTTCCTCGTCACTATCCCTACCGTTTCTTGTTTGAATAAGTAAGTATTGCTCATTGCTCATTGCTCATTGATAATTGATAATTAAAAATGCATCATGCTTCGATTCGTACCGCTGATATTCATCAGGCGATCGCTTTTTATGAACAGCTAGGTTTTACGGTCAATGAACGTTTTACCACAGGTTATACTCTAGCTTGCTGGATGACTGGACTGGGAGGAAGAATTGAACTAATCCAAATTCCCGAACCAAAGCCTGCACCAGACGCTTTTAACGATGAACATTATGTTGGCTACTATCACCTTTCTTTCGATCTGACTGATTCTACTCCTAACTTGAGTAGTTGGCTTGTTGAACTAGAGCAAAAGATTAATACTTTAAAAGCCAGTGTGGACAAAATTGCTCCCCTCAAGGTTCTACTTCAGCCCGAACAACAAATGATTGGCGATCGCCTTTATGAAGTTGCATTTATTGCTGATATTGATGGCTTACCTCTAGAATTTATCCGCATCATTAATTAAGTTTAATTGCCATGAACATACATACAAGGAATGAAAAATCGCGGTGAAATAGGTAATTATCAGCTAGTATCAGCTAGAATGTTTTATATTTAATTCCGCCTAGCTACTTAATTACTTGATGATTACTGTTTCGATTTTGACATTTTCTATTGATCAGATGAGGCATTTTAAAAAATATCAATTAAATCTAAATCAAAATTAACTAGAACAGTTTCACCTGATAAAGTTTTAGGATTATCTAAAACTTCTTTATCTTGTCCTACTCGATAAATCTCTACTTGTCGCTCATCAGGATTAATTAACCACCCTAATCTGACTCCGCAATTGATGTATTCTGACATTTTTTGCTGTAACTCCAACAGCTCGTCGGTAGGAGACATTAATTCAATGACAAAATCAGGATCTATAGGTGCGAATCCTCTTTGTTGTCTAGCAGTGAGACTATTCCAACGATCAAGCTCAATCCAAGATACGTCAGGAGAGCGAGTTGCGCCGTTAGAGAGTTTAAATCCAGTAGAGGAATCAAAAACTACTCCTGGTTTTCCTGCTTTTCTATTCCAAAGTTCAACTTGGAATGCCAAGCTCATGTTGAATTTTCCGCTTTGGCTTCCTGTCGGCGACATAACAATTAATTTTCCTTCCTTTGTGGTTTCAAATTTTGCTTCAGGATTATCTGCACACAGTTGCTCAAAATCGCGATCGCTAATTCTATCTGTGAAAGCTTTGAGATTAATTGCTACATTCATCTTAGTTTTACCCCTATCAGGCTAAAACAATTATAGCGATGAGAATGTATTAAAAATTGTCAAGTCAAAAAATACTGACCTAAGATGGATTTTAAAATTATTTTTTTAAATTATATTGAACATTATTCTCTTCAAAAGATGAAACTTAAGTCGAGTAAAATTTACTATGAATTTCCAAGAAACAATAGCAGCAGCATGGGCAAAAATTGTCGGATTAATTGATAGTTTTATTCTCATCTTGCCCAATCTTGTCTTAGCTGCGATCGCCTTTGCTGCGTTTTTTTTCGCTGCTAGATGGTTGAAGATACTCGTTAAACGTCTGACTCGTAGGCATCGACAAGCGAGAAATCTAGGTATGGTTTTGGGACGCTTGGCTCAAGGAACGGTCATCCTCATCGGTTTATTTGTCGCCTTATCTATTATTATCCCCACTTTTCGAGCGGGAGATTTGGTGCAACTATTAGGAATTAGTGGTGTCGCTATTGGTTTTGCTTTTCGCGATATTTTACAAAACTTTTTGGCTGGCATTTTAATTCTCTTGACAGAACCATTTCAACTCGATGACCAAATCGTTTTCAAAGAATATGAAGGAACGGTTGAAAATATTCAAACCCGTGCGACTACGATTAGAACCTATGATGGTCGTCGCATTGTTATTCCTAATTCTGAACTGTTTACCAATTCAGTCACTGTGAACACAGCTTTTGAAAGTCGTCGAATGGAATATGATATCGGGATTGGCTACGGTGACAATATTGACAAGGCAAAACGATTGATGCTGGAAGCTATTTACAGTGTAGATGAAGTGTTGCGAGATCCCTCTCCTGATGTACTCGCGCTCGAACTGGCTGAAAGTAGCGTTAATATTCGCGCGCGCTGGTGGATTAAGCCGCCGAGGCGCATAGACGATCTTAGTTCGCGCGACAAGGTGATTTCTGCAATCAAGCAAAAACTATATGTCGAAAACGGCATTGATCTACCCTATCCAACTAGACAAATTCTCTTTCACGATCAAACTGAAGAGACAGACGGCGATCGCAGTTCTCAAAGAGAAGGTTGGCCAGCAGGAAACAATGAAGTTCCACAAGCTCGCGGCATCAGCGATTCTCTTAGAAGCATAGCGCAAATGCGAGCGTCGAGAAACGGTAGCAATAACAATCAAAAACAGACGAACTCAAACAATGACCGACCATGAAAAATGTCAAACTCGGCAAACTTTGGGACTCGCTTCATTCTAGTTATTGGTTTTTACCCACTATCTTTGCATTTTTGGCGATCGCGATCGCATTTACTATGCTGTGGCTTGATCGGGCGGGCTATTATGGCCCGATTGAAGAATGGGGGTTGATATATAGTGGTGGATCAAATGGAGCGCGTGAAGTGCTTAGTGCCGTTTCCAGTTCCACGATCGGCGTTACTGGTACAGTATTTTCAATTACGATTGTAGCACTACAGTTGGCAGCTTCTAATTTCGGCCCCAGACTACTGCGTAATTTTATGCGGGATACGGGCAATCAAATTGTTTTAGGTACATTTATTGGTACGTTTATTTATTCGTTGCTTGTTCTGCGAACTATCCGCGGAGACGGAGACGATTACGATTCTTTTGTACCGCAGCTTTCGGTTACAGTAGGTTTGCTACTGGCGATCGCCTCTATTGGCGTATTAATCTACTTTATCCATCACGCTTCTACCATCATTCAAGTGTCCCACGTTATTGCCGAAACCAGTGCCGATTTAGACAGTGCCATCGATCGCCTATTTCCCGAAAAAATTGGACAAGGCGCATCTGAGTTAAAGCAACCTGTCAAAGAACTTCCAGCCGATTTCGATTCAAATGTGTATGGGCTAAAAGCGAAGAGGAATGGTTATTTGCAAGCGATCGACAATGAAGAATTAATGAAGTTTGCTGGTGAACAGGATTTGCTATTGCGTCTCAATTATCGCCCTGGTCAGTTTATCGTCAAAGGTAGTGAGTTGATGATGGTTTATCCCAGAGAACGGATCGAGCGAAAACTATTAAAAAAGCTCAATGATGCCTTTATTTTAGGTAAGGAACGAACCGAGCAACAGGATGTAGAATTTCCCATCGAGCAGTTAGTTGAAATCGCCCTACGTGCCATCTCTCCTGGTATTAATGATCCATTTACCGCAATTCGCTGTATTGACAGCCTTAGTGCGGGATTGTCCCATCTTGCTCAAAGAAACTTTCCTTCTTCCTATCGTTACGATGACCATAAAAATCTTCGCGTTATTGCCGAACAAGTAACATTTGCAGGATTAATCGATACAGCTTTCAACCAAATTCGACAGTACGGCAAAAGCGATGTTGCTGTAACCATTCGTTTGTTAGATGCGATCGCAACTGTCGCTCGCTATACGTCAACTCCTCAAGAGCGCGAAATACTTTTGCGTCATGCTGAGATGATTAGACGCAATAGCCAGCAAGCTATATCCGAAGAATTGGACAAAAAGATATTGAGGAGCGTTACCTGACAATTAGGAAAGAGCTTCTAGCAACATGAAGAAAATAAAATATATTTTATTAGGCTTATTAGGATTTATTGCTGCCATTCTAATTTGGGGCTTAATTGAACCTTACCTACTCGATCGCGAATCACAAGTTGCAACCATTGCAAATCTTCCAGCCGTTTGGGAAGGACAAAAATTGCTGTTATCGGGGATTGGCAGGTAGGAATGTGGTTAGATAATACGCCTACCGTTCGTTGGGCTGTCGATCGCATTATCGAAGAACGTCCCGCGATCGCCTTAATCATCGGCGACAGGCAAGGGAGATGTAACAGAGATAGAAGTTTTTTGGCTACACGTTGTATCTTTTGCTCTCTACAATGCCTTAATTGGCTATCTGCTGTTGCATCGAGAAGAACCAGGAATTTTAAGTTTATTTTTCTTTTTCTTGGCGATGGCTTTGCATTTTGTGGTTAATGACTTTGGGTTGCGAGAAAATCATAAACACGTTTATCATAAGCTCGGTCGTTGGATATTGGCAGCAGCAATTGTTGTTGGTTGGGCGATGGGAGTCGGCAGTGAACTTTCACCAGCTGCGATCGCATTACTGTTTGCCTTTCTTGCTGGAGGAGTAATCTTAAACGTCCTTAAAGAAGAACTGCCAGAAGAACGTCAGAGTCGTTTTTGGGCGTTTGCCCTCGGTGCAGGAATTTATACGGTGCTATTGCTGGCATTATAATGCGATCGCCACTAAAAAAACTAATGTCATCTTGAGCGAAGGGAAGAAGCAAGAAACAACTGTTTTTCTGTTTTTAACTATTTGCTGGCGAAGAATCAATTATTTTTTGGAGTCTAGCAATGCGATCGCCCGTCGCTGGGTGGGTACTCAAAAATGTTGGTGGCGAGGATTGACTGCGTAATTTTTCGAGAAAATTAATCATGGCAATTTGCGGATAATCAGTACTAGCTAAATTTTCTACTGCTAGGCGATCTGCTTCGTATTCTGCTTCGCGACTGCGAGGACGGTTCAATGCCAGTTCTACTCCTATCTGTACTAGGGTGTTACTATCTACTCCTGCTGCTGTAGCAACCCCTCTGGCGATCGCAGTTTGTTGCATTTGGTCTATGGTATGGCGTGCGGCAATATGACCGATTTCATGTGCTATGACGGCTGCTAGCTGTGCTTCATTATCTACAGCATTTAATAAACCAGTGGTGACATAGACAAAACCGCCAGCAGTCGCGAAGGCGTTAACATTTTCATCTTGTACCACTTGAAAAGTATAGGGGATATCGGGGCGAGTGCTGTTTTGAGCTAAACTTTGACCGATGCGATCGACATAACTATTTGCGCTAGCATCATCAGCGAGTTGAAATTGCTGACTGACAAGCTGTTGATTTATCTGTTTGCCTAAAGCGACTTCTTCTTTGTCGGAAATATTGTAAAGTTGAACGATTTGCGCTCCTTGAAACAGCAATTCAAATATGGATTGGGAGTGAGCAACTTCAGGTGTCCCAACATTAAGACCTAATGCGCTGACGGGGAGACAACCTTGATAATCAAGATAGGACAAAGGCTTTAGAGGATTTAGTAACCAGATACAAATACTAGTGTAATTGACTTAATAATCAAGATAAAAATCCCCAAAACTAGTAAAATTAT
>JAAUOU010000103.1 GCA_012034765.1 Pleurocapsaceae cyanobacterium CSU_1_1
GTTTCCTCTCAACTGCACATACAGATGAAGATCTCGATCGTTTAATTAAGGCTGTTAAAAACAGTACACGAGAATTACGAGCAGCAGATTTTTTTGTCTAATCTTTTGGTAGTTACTTAATGCGATCGCAATTAATATCAAACCTAAAATCTTAACAGGAATATCTATCAATTACCTATAAAATAATCAGGCGATCTGCTCAAGGAGGCTGGCTTCGAGAATTGTGAAAAAAACCGCAGGAGAATTAATTGAACCAGATTAGTAAAATCAATGCTTCTAAAATGGGCTTACTTGCCAGCCTGTATGTTTCTCAATATATACCCTTGATGTTTTTCTATGAGGCATTACCAGTATATATGCGACAGCAGGGAAGTTCTCTACAGACGATCGCCTTAGTTAACTTGTTAATTTTACCTGTTGTGTTCAAGTTTCTTTGGTCGCCCCTAATCGATCGCTATGGTTATACCCGTTGGGGACACTATCGTTTCTGGATTGTCTTGTTTCAATTGATAGTGTCGCTGCTAACAGTAGTTTGTGCCTTTATTGATATATCCCAAAACCTCAACCTATTGCTAATAATTGGTTTTGTAATGTGTGTTTTTTGTACAAGCCAAGACATTGCAGCCGATGCGATGGCGGTCAACTTACTTTCTCCTGCCGAAAGAGGTTTGGGCAATGGGATTCAAGTAAGCGGTCACTATTTAGGGGCGGTAATTGGGAGCGGTGGGATGTTGATCTTGCTCGACAAGATCGGCTGGCAAAAAACTATGTTGCTAATTGCTTTAATTATGTTAATTTCCCTGCTGCCCATCTTACTTCATCAAGAACAAGTGAGAGTTAAGCCACCAGGACAAGTACCGACTGTCTGGCGCGACTTGGGTGAATTTTTTGGTCGTCGGGAATTATGGCTCTGGCTGGCAATTTTAGCGACCTATACCACTGGTTCAAGTATGGCAATCACCATGTTCCGTCCTTTATTAGTAGATTTAGGTTTATCCGCGACGCAAATAGGTTTACTTTTGGGAGTTGTTAGTTATGGCGTGGGAATTTTGGGGGCTTTAGTTGGCGGTTTGGCAGTGAATTTTTTAGACCGCAAACGGTTATTGATTGCTGGAGGTTGCATTCAAGTCTTAGTGATCTCAGCTTTTTTATTGCCAGCCTGGGGATTTAGCAGCCTCGTTATTTTATATAGTTTGGGTATTTTATTTAATAGCTCTTTTGGTTTTGCTGAAACCTTCGCTTCCACAATCACAATGGATTACTGCGATCCTGACAGTGCAGGAAGAGACTTTACAATTCAAACCTCCATTGCTTTTGTTAGTAGTGCGATCGCTGGTAGTGTTAGTGGCACAATCACAGAAGCGATCGGCTATTCTGGTTTATTTATCCTCAGTACAGTTTTAATTTTGCTTAACTTAGTCTTGATTTCTAAGCTCAAGGTGTGAAATTCTCGATGATCTACTACTTTTCTTGATAATTCTCAATCCTTTCTCGAACTATATTTACTTGCGGCATGGTTATAGTTAATACTCCATCAATAAGTTCGGCTCGAACATGTTGTTTTACTTGAACGGGTTCTGGTAATGGAATATTGTAGTCAAGCTGTCCACAATGAAGCTGAGAGGGAATTAGTTCTGTTTCTGTCAATGACTTATGAGGATCATTAATTCCAGAAATTGAGATTGATTCGGGTTCTGCTTCAATATTTTGTTCAAAAATACCAGGAACGAACTCAACGTTATTTATATTTATGTTTAAGGTTTCTTTCGCACGATAAGCGACACCGCGATACTTCAGCTCTACCCTAGGTATAACAACTATTATCTTGTGCAGAGATATTTGTTGGGTAGGAACTTGACCATAGGAAGATATTTCCTTAAGGCTTTGATTATTTCTGTAATCTATCGATTTTGACGATCGCCATTTTAGGTTATAGCAATTTTCTAAATATTGAACTGTATTTAGTTCGCAGCAGGTTTCCAAATGTTTAATTCTATGTCTACGCCAAAAACTAAAGGGATTGATAAATCTGACGTAAGTATCTTGAGCAAAGAGTTGCTTGAAATACAGATTAAAGGGGAAATTGACTTTTATCTGTCTTGCTTCTTTGGTATTCATAAGATATATCCAATGCTCGACTATATTCTAAGATTAAGCTAAGAACTTGAAGAACTTGTGATGGAGGGGCTAGAAATCTTACAGCAGTTTAAGTAAGTTAGTAGTGATTTGATTCCTTGTCCTGTTTTGGCAGAAACTTCAAAAATCTGGGCTTGAGGAGCAATTTTTGGGATATTGGCGATCGCTTTATCTCGCTCAAAGTCCACTGCTTCAGCTAGATCAATTTTATTAATAATGACTATTTGAGCAGATTTGAACATAGTCGGGTATTTTAATGGTTTGTCTTCCCCTTCTGTTACCGAAAGCAGTACGATCCTCAAGTCTTCCCCTAGATCGTAAGCAGCAGGGCAAACTAGATTGCCAACATTTTCGATAATCAATAAATTGAAACTATCTAGATCGAGCTTTTGAGCAGCTTTCCGCACCATATTTGCTTCTAAATGGCAAGCATTACCAGTAGTAATCTGAACGGCTGGTATTTTTCTACTTTGAAGTCGTTGAGCATCATTATCGGTAGCTAAATCACCCACAATGACTCCAATCTTAAAGCGATCGCTATATTCTTGTAACCCTTGCTCAATCTCAATTTGCATTCTCTCAATCAAAGCAGTTTTACCCGAACCTGGAGAAGAAAGCAGATTGATAACTAATAATCCTTGAGACTTGAAAAAATGCCGATTTTGTAGCGCCAAGCGATCGTTTTTGGTTAAGATTCTCTGATTAATCTCAATTTTCTGGGTCAGGGAATTAACATCGACAATATTATTCATAGCATTACAACCACAGTTTTGACACATCTTTTTGATTCCCCTTACATTATCAACAACTACTAACTACTAACTACTAACTACTAACTACTAACTACTACTGAAGCCAATTCCAATTCCCTACCAGATATGACGTTGCTACTTATTTGCTGGCATTGTGGGCAGGCAAAAATATCTGCTTCAGGCTGAAAATCGCGATCGCACTTTTGGCAATAGCAAACCACAGGAATAGACTTAATTTCTAACTGAGCATTTTCCGCAATTGTGCCTTGGGTCAAAACTTCAAAAGCAAACTCCAAGGCTTCAGGGATAACTCCTGACAACTCGCCGATATTCATGGTTAGAAGCTCAACCTTAGTGGCATTGTTTTGTTTAGCTTGAGCGATCGCTAGATCCAAGGTATTTTGCATCATACTGACTTCGTGCATATTGGTTGCCTTACCATATTTTCTGTTACCAAACCTTTTACCAAGCTTCTAATCTGCTGCGAGGCTTGCTTTATTCCCTGCTTTGCTAAAGGAGAAAGACGATCGCTCAACTCAAAACTTATTCCTGGCACTATGACCCACCAGGCTTGAGGACACTTGCCAAACAGAGCTTGAGTAAGACTAAGTAGAGCTTCAGGATCGCTGAAATGACTTTTGAACTGGATCGAGCTTGATGGTTTGAGAGGATGTATTTTTACAACGTCAGGATCGGCACATTGGTAAGCGTCAACAAAGATTGCCAAATCTACTTGAGCCAATTCCGCAGCGAGTTCTGGAGTTAGCTGATGTAGGGAAAGCGATCGCACTTTTGGTAGATGCCAATCCGCAACAATTTGAGCAACTTTTATCCCGATCCCATCGTCACCCCGTAGGCTATTACCATAACCAATAACTAGGCTATTAACTAAGCTCATTATTTTATTAACCCTTTGCTAAATTAAGCTCAGACATAAACTGTAGTTTCAGTGCTGGCAGCGAAGGCGAACAACAGTTCGCCTGTATAAAATTTGTCAATTATCCATTGTCAATTGAGCTTCTACTTCGGCTATTTTTAGTCTGGTTTTAAGTACCGTATCGGGATTGAGACTAATAGAATTGATTCCCTGTTTGACCAGAAATTCGGCAAATTCTGGATAGTCGCTTGGTGCTTGACCGCAGATGCCAATTTTGCGTTGTTTGAGTTTGGCAAGGGAAATTGCCATAGTCAGCATGGCTTCTACCGCAGGGTTGCGTTCGTCAAATAGATGTGCCACTAAAGCTGAATCGCGATCGAGTCCTAAAGTCAATTGAGTCAGGTCATTAGAACCAATGGAGAAACCATCAAATACTTCGCTAAATTCGGCTAGCAGCATCACATTACTTGGCAGTTCGCACATAACATATATTTGCAAACCGTTTTCGCCTTGTACCAGTCCGTGTTTTGCCATTTCTGCCAGTACTTTACGTCCTTCATCGGGAGTACGACAGAAGGGAATCATCGGCACGACATTGGTTAAACCCATATCGTCGCGGACTCGTTTAAATGCCTGACATTCTAGGGCAAAGGCTGCACAATATTTAGGATCGTAGTAGCGACTCGCACCGCGCCAGCCTAGCATGGGATTTTCTTCTTGCGGTTCAAACTGTTTGCCACCTAACAGGTTAGCGTATTCGTTACTTTTGAAGTCCGACATCCGCACAATTACAGGCTTGGGATAGAATGCTGCGGCAATGGTAGCAATCCCCCGCGATAGCTTATCGACAAAGAAATCGGGTTTATGGCGATAGTGAATAGTTTGACGAGCAATTTCTATTTTGTCGGCACTATCTTGTAGTTCGTCAAACTTTAATAGGGCTAAAGGATGAACTTTAATCTGATTGGCAATGATAAACTCTAGTCTGGCTAAACCCACACCGTCACAAGGCAAAGCAGATAAGCCAAAGGCTGATTCAGGATCGCCTACATTCATCAGAATTTTAGTTTTGGTCTGGGGTAAGTTATCTAGCTGAATTGATTCAACAGTAAAAGGAATTAAACCTGCATAGACTTTTCCCTGTTCCCCTTCGGCGCAGGAGACGGTAACATCCTGTCCTGTTTGAACACGATGGGTTGCATCACCACAGCCGACGATCGCGGGAATACCCATTTCACGAGCAATAATGGCTGCATGACAAGTTCTACCGCCTTGGTTAGTAACGATCGCCCTGGCTTGTTTCATAATCGGTTCCCAGTCGGGATCGGTTTTATTCGTTACTAAGACTTCTCCTGGTTGGAATTTATCGATATCAGTTACTTCGAGAATGACTCTAGCTTTTCCTGCACCAATCTTTTCCCCGACAGATCTACCAGTGGCTAGGGGCGAACCCCCTAAAGGATTCCCTAAAGGGCTTGCGCCGCTTGGTTGGGTGTACACCTTCGGATAAGCTAGCGCGTCGCCGTTCGCCCTTACTTTATCCGCATTTAATTTGTATGTCTGCAATACATTGGCGGTTTTCTGAGATTGAACGGTTTCGGGACGGGCTTGAACGATATATAATTCGTGGGTCAAGCCATCTTTTGCCCATTCAATATCCATGGGAGTATATGTACCCCGTACTTGGGAGTAATGATCTTCAATCTGACAAGCCCATTTTGCTAGCTGGAGAATTTCTGCATCTTCAATGGCATATTCCACCCTTTCTAAATGTGAGGTGGGTATATTTTTAGTTAGCTTACTACCCCCAACGTCATAGACCATCTTGATTTCTTTACTACCGAGGCGTTTATCGAGAATTGGACGATAACCTTCTTTCAATGTCGGTTTAAAGACAATATATTCATCGGGATTGACCGCACCCTGAACTACATTTTCCCCCAAGCCGTAGGCTGCGGTAATCAAAGCTGCATCTTTAAACCCTGTTTCCGTATCGATAGAAAACATCACTCCAGAAGTCGCCAAATCCGAGCGTACCATCTTTTGTACCCCCACAGAAAGAGCTACGTCAAAGTGGTCAAAGCCTTTAATTGTGCGGTAAGAAATTGCCCGATCTGTAAATAAGGACGCAAAGCACTTGTGGCACGCTTCCAGGACACACTGAAGATCGTGAACGTTGAGATAGGTTTCTTGTTGTCCTGCAAAACTAGCATCAGGCAAATCTTCGGCGGTGGCTGAAGAACGTACTGCTACATCGACATCATAGGTATATTTTTGACAAATTTCTTTTTCTGCCCCTTCAAACTGTTCACAGTAAGAAAAGTCGATACTATATTGCTCACATAGCTGACTATAGGCTTCGCTAATCGCAGTATTTAACTCGGCGGGAAAAGGAGTGTTGAGAATTAAGGCTCTTGCTTGTTTGCCACGCGATCGCAAATTACTCAAATTTTCCACATCTAAATCGGCAAATAGTTGACGCAGCTTAGTTTCTAGTCCTGCCTGTTGGATAAAGTAGCGATAGGCATAGGCTGTGGTGGCAAACCCGCCTGGGACGTTAATGCCTTTGGGTGTCAATTGCTGGATCATTTCTCCTAACGAGGCATTTTTGCCCCCGACAAGAGCAACATCACTCATCCCGACATCTTCAAACCAGAGAACCAGAGCTTGTTCTTTATCTTGTTGAGTTTGGCTGCGACGATTTGCGGTTACGACCATTAGTTCTAGTTCCTCCTAATTATTACTTCATTGCATATATCTAGTTAGTAATGCTTTGAAGTTGATAGTTCTTTTGTAGATCGATAAGTTGAGGAACTTGTGAAGATAGTTAGGTAGGTATCTTCGCTACTATGGGGAGTAGTCAATCTAAGCTTTACTCATCAGGAAACATAAGGCTGAATCTCGCTCAAAACTTGTCCCAGTTTTCGCTTCGCTTCCATCAATTCATAGGCATTCTGTAACCTCAAAAAATATCCTTCAGACAGTTTGAAATAACGGCATAATCTTAAGTCTGTATCGGCGGTAACTCTGCGGGTGCCGTTAACTATAGCGTGGATTCTGTTGGCGGGTACGGCGATCGCTTTAGCCAAGGCATTTTGGCTCATCCCAATTTCTTCTAAGAATTCCTCTTTCAAAATCTCTCCCACTTTGGGGTTATCTAATAACTGCTCGTTCATAAAAATTCCTCAATAAGTTTAAGAATGAATATCTCCTGGTAGTTTGGATGAGCGTTGACCGCCCCAAATCTTTCTAGTTTCTTTGCAGGCAAAGGTTTTAATCAAAATTACATGATAACTTTATGTGATACGTATTGTGTACAGTAAAATTATAAATCAACTTCCTCAAAATTAGCTTTAATCGCAATATTAATATTCTGTTTCTATCCCTCACAACATCTTCAAATTGTTTATCTAACTTGAGCTTGAACAAATAGCTCAGGCAACTATCAACCTATGCAAACGAAATGATAAGAACGGTATTCCTTTGTGGAAAGATCGAAATTAACAGTAGCAATAAAGAGATTGGCAACTACTAACTACTAACTACTAACTACTAACTACTAACTCCCCAATATGCCCATCATTCAAGAAAATCCTCAAACACATCCCAGTAGTGACAAACGCTTTAAAATGTTGACGGCGACTATGAAACGCTATCAATATTCTGCCGATGCATTGATTGAAGTACTCCACCAAGCACAAGAACTGTTTGGCTATTTAGAAGAAGATCTGTTACTTTATATTGCTCATAGCCTCAAACTTCCTCCCAGCAGAGTTTATGGAGTGGCTACTTTTTATCATTTTTTCTCTCTCAAGCAAAAAGGAGCGCATACTTGCGTTGTCTGTATGGGTACGGCTTGCTATGTTAAGGGTGCAGCTAATTTATTAGCAACCCTTGAGCAACAATATCAAGTCAAAATAGGAGAAACTACCGCTGATAATCAATTGTCACTGGTAACGGCTCGCTGTTTGGGTGCTTGTGGTATTGCCCCGGCGGTGGTGGTTGATGGTAAAGTCGCAGGTTATCAAACCGCCGATTTAGTTATTCATCGTGTTGAAGAGTGTTTGCATCATGGATCTTAAAGAATTAAAAGCGATCGCAACCAAGGAACACCAAAAACAAGCTAAACCCTATATTCGTTGCTGTACTGTAGGTAGTTGTCTTTCTACCAATGGACTAGCAGTAAAAGAACAGTTTGGCAGAAGCAGTTAATCAAGCAGGTATGACAGAAAAAGTAGGCGTTTCTAGTGTTGGATGTATGGGTTTATGTAGTAGAGGATCTCTAGTTAGGGTAGATCCTACAGGTATCTTATACGATCGCGTCACAACGGATAATGCTTTAGAAATCCTATCGTCTCTTGCTGGCAGAGAAAGTTCAGAGCCTTCTCTAAAGCCGTCTCAATATCAACCAGACAGCCATCCTTTCTTTACCAAACAGCTCAAAATTGTCTTAGAAAATAGCGGTAAAATCGACCCCGAAAAAATAGAAGAATATATTGCTGCCGATGGTTACTTGGCACTACATCAGGTTTTGAGCGAGATGACTCCTGAGTCTGTAGTAGATGTTATTACTCGTAGTGGTTTAAGAGGTCGCGGTGGGGCAGGATATCCTACAGGACTTAAATGGGCAACGGTAGCTAAGGCAAAGAGCGACAGTTCCTATAATGAAAAAAACCGACCCAACGGACTATCTCGCAAGTTTATCATCTGTAATGCCGACGAAGGAGATCCTGGGGCATTTATGGATCGCAGTGTCCTAGAAAGCGATCCGCATCGAGTAATTGAAGGAATGGCGATCGCAGCTTATGCAGTGGGAGCTAGTCAAGGTTATATCTATGTCAGAGGCGAATATCCGTTAGCAATTAATCATCTCCAAACAGCTATACGCCAAGCAAAACGTTTGGGTTTATTAGGAAGTCAAATCTTTGATGTCACCTTTGATTTTAAAATCGAGATTCGTATTGGTGCAGGAGCATTTGTCTGTGGTGAAGAAACGGCACTAATGGCATCAATTGAAGGCAAAAGAGGGATACCTCGTCCTCGTCCTCCCTATCCTGCCGAATCGGGCTTGTGGGGCTGTCCTACCCTAATTAACAATGTGGAAACTTTTGCCAATGTCCCGACAATTATTCGTCGGGGTGCAGATTGGTTTTCTGGCATTGGCACTGAAAAAAGCAAGGGAACAAAAGTTTTTTCTCTAGCAGGTAAAGTCTGTAATACGGGTCTGATTGAAGTACCGATGGGCATAACTTTACAGCAAATAGTTGAAGAGATGGGCGGTGGTGTTCCCGACGGAGGTAAGGTCAAAGCAGTACAGACAGGAGGCCCATCAGGGGGGTGTATTCCTGCTACGGCTTTTGATACTTCCGTAGATTACGAGTCTTTGACAGAATTAGGTTCGATTATGGGTTCTGGTGGGGCAATTGTGATGGACGAGTCCACTAACATGGTAGAGGTAGCTCGCTTCTTTATGGAATTTTGTATGGATGAATCTTGCGGTAAATGTATTCCTTGTCGTGCAGGAACGGTTCAGCTATATCAGCTACTAACTAAAATTTATGAAGGTAAAGCCTCGATTAAGGATCTAACCAAGCTCGAAGAACTTTGCGATCTGGTCAAACAAACTAGCCTGTGTGGTTTGGGTCAATCAGCACCAAATCCAGTTTTTAGTACTCTGCGCTATTTTCGAGATGATTATTTAACACTGGTATCAAATTAAATATTTAAGATCCTGTGTCAAAATAATTTAATCCTCAGAATTCATCTTTTGTTCAACTGCTGCTGGATTATGCTTTCAGCGATCGCGAAGGGTATATCCGCAGGTGTATACCACAAGGTATGGCTCGAATACTTCTTCACTAATTTTGACAAACATCTGCAAGCAAATTTTCTTCAGCGTCAAACAACTGAACGTGTAATGGCATTTGACCTACGGCATGAGTAGAACAGCTCAAGCACGGATCGAAAGCTCTAATTCCCGCTTCAACACGATTAAGCATTCCCTCGGGAATTTTAGTTCCGTGAATAAAGTGTCTGGCAATTTGAGCCACCGTGCGATTCATCGCCAAGTTGTTTTGCCCAGTGGCAATAATTAGATTCACCTTTTTCATCAACCATTTTCATCAACATGATAGTGATGAAATAGAGTACCTCTGGGGGCTTCACTCACGCCAATACCTTCAAGTTGATTGATACCCGCCTTAGCTCGTAGACGATCGCTGTTTAAGTCTGAGTCTTCCAGCAGTTGCTCAATTTGTTCGATACAAACTAAAATTTCAATTAATCGTGCGTAGTGATAGAAAAAAGACGAATTAATCGTACCAGAACCCCTATCCCTAAATTCTTTTAATTCGCGATCGCCTAAAGGTGTGCCAATGCGACTACAAATATTCAATCTTGCCAGTGGGCCTACGCGGTAAATTCCATTTTGGAGATTACAAGAATCTTGTTTGGCTGGATATCCTAGAGGACGATAGTAAGGAAACTTTAAATAAGACCAGGGTTCAACGGCTTCGGCGATAAACTCTTGATAACGAGTTGGATCGAGTCGATCGGCAATGATATTTCCCCCACTATCGACAAAGCGAATTTTGCCATCGTAATGTTCCCATTCTCCGTCTTTCCCAACTAATCCCATAAATAGACTGGGAAAATTACCAAAGGTTTGAGCCTCTGTCTCAAAATCTTTCAGTAAGCTTTTAAATTTAGCTAAGGCGTTGAGAATAATTGCTTTGGCTTCGGGGAGGCGATCGCTAATTTTTACTTTTCCCTGATCAGACAAATGATTTCGTACTCCCCCTGGTACTGCCCAAGCAGGATGGATCTTTTTCCCTCCGATCACTTCGATAATCTCTTGCCCAAATTGGCGTAAGCGAATACCATTGCGGGCAAGTTCTGGTTCGGCAGCAATTAAGCCAAATACGTTACGAGAGGCGGGATCGCTGTCTAAACCCAATAGTAAATCGGGCGCACTGAGATGGAAAAAACTCAGGGCATGGGACTGAATTATCTGACCCAAATTCATTAGACGACGCAATTTCTCGGCAGCAGGAGGAATCTTAACCGCTAGAATGCGATCGCCAGCTTTCGCAGAAGCCAGCAGATGACTCACAGGACAGATCCCGCAGATACGCCCTGTAATGCCTGGCATTTCCCACAAAGGACGACCTTCACAAAACTTCTCAAAGCCTCTAAATTCGGTGACATGAAAGCGAGCATCATCTACCTGCCCAGAATCATCTAAATGAATGGTAATTTTGGCATGACCCTCTATTCTGGTTACGGGGTCGATAATTATTTTTTGGGACATTTTAATAAAAACTCCTGCTTTCTTAACCGCTACACCAGTTTTCTAATTCACCTTCCCAGTCTGCAACTTCCCATTCACCTTCTCTCCATCGATCTGAAGGTAATTCGGGCAATGTTGTTGTAGAGATATACTTGATGCGATCTGGGGTTGAATAATTGGTTTTAGTGATGATATCGGTCAAGGAGACGACACCAAGGAGCTGATCTTTAATTACTGGCGCAATACGAATTTTGGCTTGAGCAAAAAGCTTAATGATCTGCTCAACCGATAAGTTAGGATTGACGACAATACAAGGCTTGGTCATCACTTCGCAGACATAAATTAAGGCAGGATCTTTATTGTTAGCAATCGCCTGGGAGATATCTGTTTGGGTAATAATGCCATAAGCATCATGAGCCGAAGCGCGATCGACAATCAAAGTCTTGATATTTTGCTGCTTCATGACTTTGGTAGCTTGAAGGATAGTTGCCAAACTATCAATAGTAACTACCTCAGTGGTCATAATGTCTGCTGCTACTTTCATCTGTTTCTCCTGAGTGCGCCAATTTCTTGTCTGTAAGTTAATAATTTAGACTTGTATTCATCAAAAAGGCGATTTAAATATGAGTCGTTAGCTGATCTTTAGTTGGTCTTGATGCCATTTCTTGAGCGGTTTCTCGCACAATCAAGACTGAACAAGGGGCATGATGGGTAACATAGTTACTGACACTGCCCAGAAACATTTCCTTAACCCCAGTTAAATTCCTACTACCGACTAAGATCAAATCTGCCGACCATGTTTGAGCCAAATTGCAAATAGTCTGTCCAGGATTACCAAAGTTTTGGCTAAATTCAGCTTCAACACCTGCTGCTTTTGCTTCTTCTGCTAGCGATCGCAATGTTTCTAATCCTTGCTGTTTAAATTTTGACCACTGCTCTTCATAAACAGTGAGCAGAGATTCATTCGTCCAAGCGTATTCATAACCTGAATAGATAAAAGGATTAGGATAATTATTCTCATCTGGGGCAATGACATTTAACAACATCAACTTCGCCCCAGTAGCTTTTGCTAAGGATAAAACCTGATTGAAAGCACTTTTATCGATTTCTCTGATATCTAGCGCCACTAAAATTTTGTTGAACATAATTGTTTTCTTTAGTATTTAAATAATCCCCTCTGTAGTTTTATTTATAGTCAAATAACTTGAGGAAATTGTGATCTTGTTAGGTTTTTTGGTTGTCCAGAAAGTATTTTGAGCGATCGCGAACAACAAAATATTGCAGGGGAACTGAGATGGAGATTCCTGCTCGATCGAATGCCAGCTTAAGACGCAAACGAAATTCTCGCCCTACCATCCATTGTTTTGCAGGTTGAGTTTTGATCCAGATTTTGATGATTAATCCGCGATCGCTAAAGTCATCAACGCCCATGACTTTCGGGGCTTCGATTATTTGCCATCGCCATTGAGGATCGCGACTCATCTCCACCGCAGTTGTTTCAATGATTTTAATCGCTGTTAAAGTATCCGTTTCATAGTCAATGGGAACGTTAAGATCGACCCGCGACCAGCTTTTAGTTAGGTTGGCGACTGCCCCGATCTGACTGTTAGGAATCGTAATTAATTTTCCTTCAGAGTTGCGAAGTTGAGTAATTCTTAAATTAAGTCCTTCTACCACCCCCGACCAAGTTCCCGTATCGATCACATCGCCGATACCATATTGATCTTCGAGAACAATTAAAAAACCATTGATGGTATCTTTCAGCAGATTTTGCGAAGCTAAAGATAAGGCTACCCCTAGAAGTCCTGCTCCTGCAATTAAAGGGGTAAAATCAACTCCAAAGATAAGTAAGCCGACAAACAAACCAATAATTATCCAAGCAACGATCGCGACTCCTTGAATTGCACTAAAAATAGTAGCGATTCTTAAATGCGATCGCTCAGAAGCGACTGGGGAAAGCAGAGGATTCACTTTAATTGAAGAAACGAAGCGATCTATTAGATTATGACTGAGGCGGATCGTTAAATACGTGCCTAAAATAATTAGTCCAACTTTTAAAGGTATGTTCAATCCAGATAGCAGCCATACCTGCAAAGGTCGAGTGTAGGGAAATAAATTTGAACAGCCTATAATTCCCCCTAGCCAGAGGGTAATTTGAAAATAAAACAACAACCTCTCTTCGATCGCCTGAAAATTTTTTTGATATTGCTTTTTAGTTGCTATGTCGGTGGTACTGAGATCTGAATCACTGATTTGACTGGAATGGATACGCCATCGAAGCTTGGTGAGCAGCCAGTTAATAATGGTGACGGTAAGCATAATTGCCAAGGAAATCACACCTTGACGTTGCAAAAATTGGGGTTGCCGTTCTTGTTTTGCCCGTATTAATGCCTCTGTCACAATTTTGCTTAACTGCTTTGCCCAAGTAGCAGGATCAATTCCTAAAAGTGCAGCATCGAGTTTGGTTACGGTTAGAAGATACTGATCGTTAACTTCAATCGTTGGCGAGCCATTGACGGCAACTACATTTACTTGTAGATCATGGCGATCGCTTTGAAAATAAGCGTTACTAATCTGCTCTAAATTAGTTTTAATTTGCTCTACTCGTTTTGGCAGATAATCTTTTAAAGCCGTAACTTGAAACAACCGACGACCATCAAACCAAATCCATTCAGTAGGAGGCTTTTCAGCAAAATTAGCCAGGCGAGACAGGTAAGAAAAGAAACTGGGTGGATCTTTAAATGTTATTGATGTAGATGATGATTGAGTGTCAGTTGGCGGAGTAGCAGTTTGAGCGATTAAAGGAGAAGTAATAGATATTAATCCCCAAGTTACGATCGCGATCTGCCAAAATTTAAGACGTGAGAAGCAGTCTCGGTATTTATAGTTTTGTTTCCCATTGTGTATTTTGCCATTGTTAACAATGTGCTTTGACTCACAAGCAGGGGGTAATATTGACATCTATATTACTCGTCTAGTTTTTCTCTATCCTTACATCTTCAGGACTACCAACTTGTTCATTTAAATTAGGTCTTGTTGAGAAAAGCCAGCCTATCCTTTACTATCTTTTATTATTATGCAGCCTATAGGCGTGACAGCTTATAAATTAAAAAAGCTCAAGGCAATATTAATTTACGCCGAACTGCTTCCATACATAAAGCAACACGGGTGCTGGTATTATCTCGATCAAAATAATCAATTCCCAGTTTGGCTTTTAAACGTTGCACGCAATTTTGGGCTGTTTTTAGAGAGACATTCAAGCGTTCGGCGATCGCTCGATCGGTTAGAGATTCGCGACACAACAAGATTAAAACTTCTAACTCTCGATCGCTTAAATCGATATCGTAACGCAGTTCTCTAGGAACTTCTAATCTACCATTAAAGCGTGTTTGACTCCTTCGATAAAAGCTCTCCGTCTTTCTAGCTTACTAACGACAACAAATCCTCCCAGGTGGCGACCGATCGATTTAGTTAACGATTTTAAATAGATATACTCGCTAGATATAAGTTTTATTACTCTAAATTTGCAGTTGAAGAGAAAATTCTTAGAGATTAAAGGATTGATTCCAAGCAAGTTGTATTCGCATTCCGCCCTCTGGTAAAGCAACGGGTTCAAAAGTTCCATTTGGTAGTTCCGAAGCAATTATTTTCATCAGTTTCATGCCATATCCGCTGTTTGTTCTAAGCATTTGCGATGCGCTCCGCGCTGGCGTAGCCAATCGCTCGAAGACTGATGCGTCTACTTGTGGGCTATCGTTCTCTATCGTTAGGGTACAGCGAGTATCTTGCTGGTGCAGACTTATTTTTACCTGAGTGGCTTTTCCGTGAGGAGGTTGGGCATGATAAATAACATTATGAATTGCTTCACAAAAGAAATGGTAAATATCCTCTCGTGCTTCTAACCAAAGGCTGTTAAATTCGTCTTCTTCTAAAGGTTCTAAGTGTTGAATGACTCGCAGGGTGAGTTCGCCAGAATCGACCAGTTGTTGCAGTTTGGTTTTAATCCCCACGTCTAGCCCCGCTTTTAATTCTGGTGTGATTTCTAGGGTAATGGCACGAGTTTGGTTAAGCTTTTGGCGCAGATGATGCCCCAAGTTTTCTAGTTCATCTAAAATGGGGTCGAGGTTAGATGCTGTACCGTTAAACTGAAGTATTTCCAACCGATCCATGATCAGTTTGAGTTTTTGGAGAGGACCTTCGTGGATATCAGCGGCAAGGCGATTGAGCATTTTTTTTGCCTGGGAAATAGCTGCGGTTTGCTCGATGGAATGCAAGCGATCAATTTCACACTGTTGCTGGTTAATTAAGTCTCTTTGGACACCTAACAGTAAGGAGACAAAGACAGACAGCCCAGTTGCAGTCCAGGTGAATAGAGGCAGTGTAATTGATAAAATCCAGCCCTGTCCAAATAGCCAAAAACTGAAAATACCAAACACGCTCAATCCGAAAACGGGATATAACCAATACCAATATTTCCTTCTAGCACGCTTGTTAAGCTTACCCCAGAAAACCCATTTGCTAATTAAAATTCCGCCTAAGACAATTACAACATTTTGCAGCCATAAAGGAACTATTTGATCGAAAGATTTGGTTAACAAACTCGCCAGCAGGTTAGCTTGTAATTCCACTGCGGGCATTAGTTCGCCAACAGGAGAACGAATGGCAAAAGCATCGGGGTTATTTGTATCTGAAAATCCCACTAAAACGATTTTGTTGCGAATCTGTGGTATTGATGAATTGTTATTCAAAAGCGATCGCGCTTCCAGAGTCGGAAAAGTTCCCGTTGCTCCCCAAAAATGAATTTGAATCGGAGTCTGAGGTATTTGGGGTGCTTGTTTCTGGGGTTTAAATTTCTTGAGAGCGAGTAAGGCTGCTGAATCAAGTGTTTGAATACGTTCTAAATTTCGACTGAGAATAAATTGCCCCGATAAACTAGCTTGACGGGCAGTACTACTATAACTTTGAGGATCTTTAGCTTCTGGCTCGTATTCAGCAAAACCTAAAATCGATTGGGGTGGAAATAGGGGCTTGCTTTTATCGGAAAAAGGAAGGAAATATTCGTAACTGCGCCATTCAGTAGGATAGGGCTGAGTTGCACTAGAGGTAGGAAGAACCAAGACAAGGCGATCGCTATGCTGTCTAATTAGGTTTTTGATGGGATTATTGGAATGATCTGAGGTTTGTACCCAATTAGGTAATAAATTCAGCACCACTACTGCTGCATCTGCATCGAGAAGGCGATCGACTAGTTTGCTATAAATAATTGGTTTATTAGCTAATTCCCAGGTTTTTAAGTCTGTGTCAGTAATAGTAAGTGACTTCTCCAGACATCGAATCAAAGATTACGATGCTGGCTTCTGAAAACCCCAATCGGGTGTAGTCAGATCTTCCTTTGTGGTACTTCAATTGTTTCCCACTACGGCGATTTAACGTCAGGAGCA
>JAAUOU010000104.1 GCA_012034765.1 Pleurocapsaceae cyanobacterium CSU_1_1
GATTAGCTGCTGCTCTTGGGGTAGTAACTGCGTAATTAGTAATTCATGCGAGCTTGATTCTTGGCTATTAGTCACGCTGGGAGTTGCCAAGCTCAATTGTTCGGTAGCAATATCTGACCAAACCTGAGCGATTAACTGTTGCTGTTGGCGTGGTAGTAGGGGCGAACGGCCCTTCGGGTTCGACAGTTTGCTTATGTCGGTTAAACCGCCCACCGCAACTGTCTCACCGTTCGCTCCTACCTGAGCGATCGCACTTTGACTAGTACAAGCTCCATAAAAAATGGTACTCAAAACTGTCGCCATGAAGGAGATAATAGGCAGTGACAGATTTTTTCTATAGCTAGTTTTTGTCTTCATGGGTCAAGATAATTAACGGCATTTTGAATGCAAGAGAATTTAGAAATCAGCGGAGGGTGTAGTTAAACTTCTTTCTGGTTGTGCTTGCTTGGGTTGTGGGGAGTTTTCTCGTCGTGATTGCGCTTTTTTACCCGCAGCAGTGGGAGTTACACCAAAGTTCATGCGCACCATGCCACCAGGCTCTAGCTTGACTAGCCGAGATTTGCTGTTGCCCTCGCTAAAACGCAGGTTAGGAGCAAGACGATATTCGGGGATACTAGTTAGATCGAGTATTCCTGTATGATTGCCAGGCAGTACATTGACAACGGAAAATAGACCCTCAGCATCGGTAATGACGCGGTTGCCATCTTCGAGGAAAATAACTGCTTCAGGAATCCCAGGTTCTCCTTGTTGCTGTTCGCCATCAAAGTTTTTATCGACAAACACCCGACCAATTAAAATGCCCGTATTTTCCAGAATTCCTGGTTCAATTTTCAGGTTATGAATAGCTGGGCCATCTTGAACAGGGTTGTTGTTATCAGTTCTTTGAGCATTAACAATTGCTGAGTTTTGCCCAGAACCTCTTAAGGCATTTGGGGTTAATTGAGCAGCATAAACTAGATTAATTACCTCATCAGTGTTTAAAGTAATATCAGCAGTAAAATTAACTGTGCGATCGCGAAGCCTACCCGAAGGGTAATCGCTTTGAGTAGCAGTAATCGGCATCAGTTGTTCTTTGACTTCCGCTTTGATGCTGTCTGTTTGTAACTCAAAACCTTCAGGTAAAGTATCGGTAATTTGAAGATTATCAATGGGTGCAGAAGCCAGATTACGAATCGCCAAACGATAGAGAACAGTATCTCCTGGTTCAGCAGTGGCGCGATCGCCTGTTTTGGTAATCTGGATTTCTTGGGCATCACAGACACTAGTAGCCAGGTCTAAAACTGCCAAATCTAACCCTACTCGTTCTGCATCTTCAACTAAGATAATTTCTCCTGTAATCGTCGTTTGTCCATCAGAAGCCCGAATCGGCTTACCATCTAGAGAAGAAGCAGTATACTCAACTACATTACCTTGGCGATCGCCAATTACTAATTTGACTCGACGCTCATCGTAAATCGAATTTTCAGGTGGCTTAACTACTAAAATATAAGTTGCACCAACATCTAATTGCTTACGTTTTTCATCCAGCAAAAAGCTGTATTTACCCTGATCGCTATTTGTAAAGAAAAAAGGATTACTATTTTCAATGTTGGGTTTGATACCTTTAGGTATATTGTTATTCGGGTCATCTGGTAATTCGGTGGCAGTTAAAGGCGTGATGTTATTAATACTGCTACCAGTAGGATCACTCGGATCTGGTTCGTATAAAGCTACAGAAAAACCGAGATATTCTGGTAATAGTTGACCAGCACAGCCAGTTATTTTTCCTAAAGGATCGATTAAGCCAGAATTAATAGTCAAAGGTGGCAAAATATTCAAAGACTGCGAACTGGAATTACCACAACTAGGTTGAAGATTGAGGGTAATTGCCGCTAGTTTTTTGGCTACCTTTCCTACTTTGACGGTAATATCTAACTCGATAGACTTCCCCGCAGGAATTGATACTGTTTCAGCTGTTTTGGTAATATCTTTGCTTTGTACCTGAGCATCACTATTAGCTAGACGATAAACTACCCCCGTAACTTGACCAGAGCCTGTTAAACCTTTGGCAGTAATTGCTTGAGCATTTGGTAGGACGACTTTGGTAGCTTGCTTACTTTGGTTATCTAAACGAAATTTAAACCGTATTGTGCTGTCTGAAGTAATTAAAGTCTGCTTGCCTTGACGAAGATTAATTAGATCTTGCTCAGATTGTTTCTGAGCATTAATTAGTTGTTCTTTAACTTCTAGTTGACTAATTTCTTGGGCAATTAATTCGGTATTAGAGCGTATTTGAGCGCTAAAGCTAAGATTATTTTGAGGTACAATTTTTGACTTACTAGCAATTTCTATTTCCGAGTCAGTTAAACCTAAATTTCTTAAATTAGATTCTTGTAATCCAGACAAAGCAGTTAGCAAATCAGAATCAGATATTTGTGCAATTAATTTCTGAGTTTTTTGAGCGGTTATTTTATCGTTGAGAATTTGTTTAATCGCTACGACAGTTTCCTGCGCGGAAGTTTTGGCATCTAAAGCCGCCCATGCAGATATAGTTGTAAGACTGGCAAAATTAGCATCATTTTCGTCTAACCCTTGTTGTTTAAACTGTTCAACTAAACTAGCAGCGATCGCGCCCAAACCAACTACAGAATTACCTTGTAAATCTTCAATTCCTTGATTGACTAATCTTAAAGGTTGCTCTGTTTCACTATTAATATTGGCGGATATATTACTTGTATTAGAAATAAGACGATTAATTTTACCATTAGCTAGATCTGTGTAACTAGTAACAGCATTATTAGAAATATTAACTAGATTTGGTAGTTGAGCATCACACCCCAAAATAGTTTGAGCAGAAGCAGGTTTAATATTAGAAGGAATGAATCCGCAGCAAACAATAATATTGGTTAAAATAGCTAGATTTTTTTGCCCGTAAAAAGCCGAAAGTGCTTTATTATGTTTAATTTTAGAAAGAGATAGATATATATTCACAATGATTTTTTCTGCTACACAAATTACTAATAAGATCGGTAAAATTGCAAGCAAGACAATATAAAAGTCAGAAGTCGTAGGGGCGAACCGCCGTTCGCCCTTACAGAATTACCTAAAAGAAGCCTATTATCTATTTACCTATTGAACTTCGACTTCATACATAGCCGTAATTTCTGCTTCTGGTGCCAGAGAGCTAAAATTCCAGCGGATATGAGTATAGGTTTCGGCTGGGGCAGGTTTTTCGATAGTTTTACCGTTTTCCGCCTTAACTTTAATGATTGGTTGAGCCACAAACGTCTTACCATTATCAGTACTGTAAGTAACCTTCGCCTGATTTGCGCTATTAGCTGTTTTCAGTTGGTAGACCATTTGATCGGGAATCGGCTGGGTAATAGTGAGATTTTTAGCAGCATTTGCTCCCGCATTCACACTGCTAACGGTGTAACGTAGGATATCCCTGGATTGACTACCGCCTTATCTCCCAAATTAGACCACTCGATCTGTTCTTTTCCGTCAGTTTTGACCACAATCGACTTTTTCGCTGCCGTCAAATTTAATTTAACTGTCGGGTTTTGGGCTGCTTGAGCAACGATCTCTGTTACTGATGGAAAACCTGCCAATACAGGAGTTTGGTTCATCAAAGGTAGAGTAACGATCAATCCTAAAGTACCAATGCTCAGTAACTTATGTAGAAGTTTCATATTTGTTTAAGCTAAGATGTCTACTGAAGAATTCGCTAGGGGCAATAGACCAGCTAACACCAGTCTATTGCTCCGTTTTTTTAGTAGTGTGGGGTGTGCCTCGCGCTACTAAGGTTGCATCTATGCAAATATGCGTAACTATTAAACTCTATGGAGTTAGACCTTCTGCTCCTAAACCATCAAACTGATCGACCTTACGTTGGAAAGTAAAGGCAGAATCACCAGGAGCGTTATATTCTGTGAGATCGGCGGTAGGTTCAGCACCAGCAGGAGCAAGAAGAGGAACAGTACTGCGATAACCAGTAACTGTATCACCAGGGTCGGTTGTACCTGCTGAAGTTAAGGTGTTGATTGGAGTAGCAGAAGTTGACTTGCCAGTGTAGAAAGTGATAGTACCGTTATTGGTATCCTCTGCACTGTTTTGGACATTGATAGTATCCAAGTCGTCATCAGTATTATTATCTAAGCCCCAGTTATTGCCGTTTTTAGCACCATCAACAGCATCAAGAGTACCGTCCTCATCAATTAGCACATTGACACCATTAAGCACACCGTTATTACCGCTACCAACTTGCGGTTCAGAAATATTGCGATAAATTACGCGATATTCTAAGATATCTCCTGGTACGGGTAGTTTTCCACTGCTAGGATCGCTAAAGTTCATACCAGGTTTCAGAGTACCTGCTGAATCTAAAACTCGTACTTGCTTACTTACTTTAATATGACCTGTATAAATTTGGTTAACAGTTAAGTTACGATTGTCACCAGTATCTGGAGCACCATCGTTGTTAACGTCAACAAAAGCAACAATTGCTACAGGGAATCCGCCATTAATCGCATCATCGGTAGACAATCCAGTACCAGCTGGCAGATCTACTTCAACCTGATAATCGAGAGGAACACCCGCCGCTAAAGTAGGGATTGTAATCGGTGTACCACTAGTTAAAACAAATATACGATCTGTAGTACTAGCAGTAGCAGGATTATCTTGATAGGTATAGGTAGCGTTTTGTGTACCTAAAGTAAGCTTAACCGTAGTTCCCAATGGTAAGTCTGTATCGTTCGCACTACCTTTAAAGGCAGGATCAAACTCTGGATTAATTGGCTGGAGCAATACAGCAGATAAATCTGTTGTACCAGGATTACTGAGAGTATTATTGAAAGTTACCTTATCAGGATCGAAGGTAACTGGAACTGTAGCATTGTGTTGAGCATTAGCTGGGAAATTGCTTACGCCCAAATTCTGGAAGTCGTGGTCATTATTTGGATCCACACCAAAGACATTACCAGTTGCTGTTGGTTTTCCATCTGGCCCATTAAGTAATGCTCCTGGCTTTCCAATGGTCAGAACGCTATCCTCACCACCAGGAGATGCAGGATCAGCACCAGCAGTATTGTTGTCGTTGCCGCTATCAACCCCATGAGTTGCAGGATTGGCAATACCAGTAGAAAGAGCATCCGCTTCATTAGGTCCTGGATTAGCACCATTAAAGTTACTAGGGTCTTGGTCACCAGATTCATCAAAAATGTCTGCGCCATTGACTGTACCACCAAAGACTTGAGCAATGTTGGCAACTGTACCGCCAGTAGCAGCATTTAATCCAGAAGTAATTACATTAAAGGTAAAACCACCCTGAACAGCAGTGATAGTTGTACCTGAAGCAATTGGCCCATTTCCAGGAGCGGTAGTTCTAGCATCATAAACCCAACCGATACGAGTTACAGCATCACGCGCTGCTTGAGTTGTTGGTACAGCAGTAGTCCACTGCATTGTGTATGGTGTACCAGTTGTAGCAGTAGTATAAACAGGTGTCCAATCACCTACGGGTGTTAAATCAGCATTTAATTTAGTTCCTGCTGGAATGGCATCAGAAACTAAGATTAAGTTAGCAGCGTCGGCAGGAGCAATACCAGTAATCCGACTAGCAAAATCACGACCTTCAAGATCTCCTGGGGTATAGAGAGAGTTAGGTGTATTATTTAGAACTTCGAGATTTAAACTATAAGGGATAACATTTTTACTGAGATCTGTAGAAGGTGTTCCAGGTATGACTGTCCCTCTAGTTTTCTGAATCCGAGTCATTGCTAAAGGATTAGCTCCCAAGAATACCTGTTGCAAAGCACTGGCTTCTTTTTGTCCGCCTACTAAAGCTACTGAAGAAACAGGAGTGGTGGCGTCTTCAGTACGAACATCTCGGGTTTGTGTATCAGTACTATCAGCAGCACCAGGAGCATCAGGTTGGTTTTGAGTCGCTGCCACAGGAGCATTAGGATCGGTGTTAGGAGGAGTATCACCTAATCTGACTTCAATAGGCGCACCAGCGGCAGTTGCTGAAACTGTACTAGTCACCTTAACTATCACCTTACCGTTAATCGGCACATCTGAAACAATACCGTTAGTAGGTCTAGCATTAGGCACAGCACCACTTGCGGGAATTGCACCGAAGGTGTGAGTACCAGTGGCAGTTAAAGCTGGAGATACCTGAATGACAAAATTAGCATTGTCCTGTGTTCTACTTAAACCTTTAGTAGAGATATCTGCTAAATCAGGAATAAAGATATTACTCAAATCGTTACCAACGTTGGAGATGGTAAATTCAAAGGAAACTCTGTCACCAGTTAAAACCGTGGTATTAGTTGCACTACTGGTTAAGTCATCAAAACCTGTAGGTATGTTAGTGATACCAGCAACTTTCGCTACAGTTACATCTACAGTATTAGATTCAATTGTATAAGAGTTGTCCGCATCATCTTTATAACTTCCTGTAGCGGTGTTACGTAAGATTTGACCTGCCTCAGTACCTGCTGCAAATACAGGCAAAGAAAAGTTAAAGAAACTAGCTGTGGCTAGGGCTACACCAATCAATGGAAAATAGTATTTCTTTCTGGTTGAGCTATGCTGATTCATACGAATTATTAGACTGATAATTTTTTGGATTACAATACTACGCTCTTAAGAATAAATAAGAGCATATATAGAAAATACAAATTAAGAAATTACAATTTAGCTACGCAACTCTTTGTAAGTATATAGAGTTTAAAAAATACAATAACTAAATTACTTGTGACAAAGCTGATACTTATTTTCTAATGCTTTTTTAATGGCAAAGTAAAACTTTAAACTACATTAACAGTTGCATATTTTCACTAACTCATAGATATTCTTGTATCTGAACATATAATATTTCAACACAGTAAAGTTAACCGTGCATTTGTATATTTACGGAAATATTAAATCGCTTTAAATTAGTTAATATAATTTATTTAAACAGTCAATTGGCGACATTTTCTTTGCTAAAATGCCTAATTCGGATCTCAACTTGGCTAGGTTTTGAATTATTTTTAATACTTAGATTGTTGCTATATATAAGTCTCAAAATTCTAGAGCTTATTTTATTGTTTTATTAAAAAGCGATCGCCTCAACTTTTTGTTAAATTCACAACTCAGTATTTATACACAATCAGATGCTGATAAATACGATATTTATTGATTAAATAGAAGTTGATTTTTGAATAATGAAAGGCGTAATTTCTGGCAAAGGTAAAATATGTTGGACTGCGCCTAATTCGATTGCTTCTTTAGGCATGCCAAAGATTATTGAGGTTTCTCGATCTTGAGCGATGGTTAGCCCCCCTGCTTGTCGAATCATCTGCATTCCTGCTGCGCCATCTTTGCCCATTCCAGTCAACAAAACAGCGATCGCATTAGAAGCATAAATCCGTGCCACAGATTTGAAGGTAACATCAACTGCGGGGCGATGACCGCCAAGGGGAGGAGAATCTGAACAGACGAACTGCCCTTGACTATTTAATTCTAGGTGTTTTTTTTCTGGCGGAAAGTAAATTTTCCCTGGTTGAGGAGTAATCCCAGAAAGAGCTATTTCAATTGGTAACCCAGAGGTAAGACTCAGCCACTGAATTAAACCATCAAGAAAACCATGACTAATATGCTGCACGCAGACAATTGGTACAGAAAAATTAGCTGGCAAACTGGCAAATATTGTCTGTAAGGCTTGGGGGCCTCCCGTAGAAGTGCCGATCGCAATTATTTTAATTTCTGAAGTATTTTTGCCTGGAGTCTGTTGTTGAGTATTAGGCAAAAAATCAGATTTAAGACTGGCTTGAGGAGTGAGCTTTCTAAATACTTTGACTCCAGCCAGAATTTTGATTTTATTGATTAACCTTAAGTGATTGATTTGAGATTCTGGGTCGGCACTCCCACGCGGTTTAGGAAAAATATCGACAGCACCAGCTTCGAGCAACTCGAAAATACGGTGGCGCTGATCGGTCTGTACCGAAACGCTGATTACTAAAATTGGTCGAGGATAATGTAGCATGACCTGTTTAGTAAATTCCAAACCATCCATTTTAGGCATATGGAAATCGGTACAGATTACATCGGGGTCGAGTTGAGGAATCAAAGCCAATGCTTCTAACCCATCACGGGCTATACCCGCTACTTCTATATCAGGAGATGTATTAAAAATATTTTTGAGTACAGTCTGAAAAATGACAGAATCTTCAACGATTAAGACGCGAATGGTCATAAGGAGCGAAAAATATTAACTAGATATTAATATTAGATTAATCGAGCCAGAGTATCTAATAAGATATTTTGATTAAACTGCCCCTTAACAATATAAGCATTTGCTCCTGCTTCTGCACCTTTGCGCTTGTCCTCATCAGTACTCAAAGACGTAACTAGAATGATTGGTAGCTCACTGTATTCCTCCTGTTGTCTGATGCGTGTCGTTAAGGAAAACCCGTCCAGGTTGGGCATTTCGATATCGGAGATAACGGCATCAAAATTGCTGGTTTGCAGTTTGTTGTAGCCATCTAAACCATCGATGGCGGTGACTACTTCATAACCTGCTGCTTCTAATAAACGTTTTTCTTGGGTACGCACCAAGATAGAATCTTCTGCTAACAAAATTTTTAATTTGACTGGCTGTAAACTAGCTGCATTAGCTCTTCTTGTCTGGGATACGGGTAGCAGGTTGGAATTTGCACCACTAATTGCCCGCAGAGAAGAATGATTGCCTTTTAAAGATTGCAGCAGATCTTTAGCAGCCAGAATCATACAGACTTGTCCAGTCCCTAGAATAGTTGCTCCTGCAACATTCCGCACTCGACGCAAAATGTTACTTTGGGGCTTAAATGCTACATCGATAATATCCAACAGGCGATCGACAATTAGCCCAAATCTTTCTTCTCCTACCTTCATTAGTACACAAGGTTTTAGACCAGTGGTGGCTTGTTCATGCTTGGCTGCTACAGCATAGGCTGGAGAATTGGTGATTTGGAGCAAATCGGCTAAATTAGCCACTGAAACTGCTTTTCCGTCAATAATAATTGCGTCTTTGCCTTCTAGGGGGAAAATTTCCCCTGGATCGATTTGCAAATTAGCTTCCACAAAATCAACGGGGATAGCATGAACAATACCGTGAATCTCGACCAACAACACATCAGATTTTGCCAACGTAGTGGGTAGTCTAAGATTGAAAGTACATCCCTGATTGGAAACCGAATCAATCTCAATGATTCCCTTGAGCTTTTCAATGTTGTTTTTGACCACATCCATACCTACCCCGCGGCCAGAAACTTCGGTAACAAAGTTACAGGTCGAAAACCCAGGCTGAAAAATTAAAGCATGAAGTTGACTAACGCTCATATTCTCCAATTCTTCTGGGTAATATAAACCTCGTTTAATAGCTGTATTTTTGATCTTCTCTAGATTTAAACCACGACCATCATCTTTCAGTTCGATGATAATTTTATTGCCAGCCTGATAACCTGTTAATTTAATGGTTGCTTGGGCTGGTTTTCCTGCATATCTGCGTTCATTGGGAGTTTCTATACCATGATCGATCGCATTACGAATTAGATGCATCAGCGGATCTTTGATTTCTTCCAGGATTTTTTTATCTACCTGAGTATCACCACCCTGAATCACAAGCTGCACCTGTTTCGCCTGTTCTTTAGCCAAATCTCTCACTAAACGAGGAAAAAGCTGAAACACGTGCGATAGAGGTAATTGTCTGAGGTTAGCAATTTTTTCTTCTAGTTCACCGACGACAAATTCTAGTTTAGTATTATTTTCTTGGGCTAGAGTTCTCAGGTGGGCAATTTTTTGCTCTAAACGTACTTCAGGCGTTTCTGTTTCTTGTTCGTATTGATCAAAGTTAGACGTTTGAAATCCTTTAGCTTTTAATTCTTTCCACAAATTAGAAACCTGTTCAATCTCGTCGACAGTATGACTCAGGCGAGTTTTACTAACAATTAGCTCTCCTACCTGAGTGACTAGCTTATCTAAAGCTTTTGTGGGTACGCGAACTGTCTCAATTCGATAAGGTTGTTCGATTTTAGTCGGATAAATAGCAATCTCAGCAGCAGTTTCGACCAAAGAACGTTCTTGTTGATTAGCTCTAGCCATAGCAGCAGATTGAGATTGCTGAATCAATTCGCTACGGGGTTGATGAGTTAAAGGAAATTCCTCGTTTTCCTCGTTTGCTTCTGATAATGTTGGCGACTCTAACTGTGAAAAACTCTGCCGTGTTGACTGTGTTAACTCAACCAACTGTTCAATCGTTTGCTCAATATCTACACCATTAGGTTCACCCGTTAACACCTCTTCTACCAGTCTGTGCATCCCATCGAGGGTTTGGTAGAGGCGATCGCTTAATTGACTCGTCCAGGTTAGTTCTTGGGTCTGTATTTTCCCCAATACTTCTTCTAAAGCATGGGTCACCGCTTCCATGGTGGTCACTCCTACTACCCGCGAGTCTCCTTTTAAACTATGAGCTTCCCGCAGTAAATCATTAATAATTTCTAATTGAGTGGGGTCTTGTTCTAGATTCACAATCCCCGCCTCCAGATTTTGTAAGCGTTCTAGGCTTGATATTCGATAGATGTCTCGTAGCTCTTCATCTGCCAAAATCATATCTTCTGCAATCATATTATTTGCTCGCTTTTAATCATCGTCTCTAAAAACAGGCAATTTTGAGCTTGTCATAACATTCGCCCAACTCATTGTCTGTATTTCTTTTATATTTCTTGATTTACAAATAGGTGCAATTACCTTAGTATTAACCAATATAATTTATCTAAGTAATTTTACATAACATAATAAACAATTATTGATGACTCACCATAATTATTGGCTATTGTCAAAGTAAATCAGGGTAGATAAAAAAACTTGGTCTTTCAAATACAAAAACTTTGATCAAACATGCTGAATACTTGTCCTCAAATTATTGGTTTGAAGAATCATGACAGTTACTAGAAACATAAGCAATCTATCTAGAGGGATAGGAGAGCTACTAGAGCAAAGGTTTACTGGCGAAATAGTCATTAGTCAGCGAGAAAGTCGAGTTAGTATCTATTTATCCAAAGAAAAATTACTTTGGGTGCAGGATAAAAGGCATTTTCGAAGGCGTTGGCACCGAGCGCTCAACAAACATTGTGCCGAGCATCAGTCGACTCAAGCTCTAGCATTACTTAAAGAACTGGATGATTATCAGCAATTATCTCAAGCAGTAGCTAGACAACAGATTGAACAAAATCAAGTTCAGGCAGCGATCGCTGAAGTGGCAACAGAGTGTTTATTTGAACTATTTATACAACAAAGTATTGCTCAGAAACTAATGTGGACGATCGAGCAAAACGACAGGCTGGAAGATACGGCTAATCTAGGCTTATCTGCTGAGGAAACCAAGGCGATCGTTTTACAGGCTGATCTTGCAAGTAAACAATGGCAATCTGCTGACTTGGGGGATTATTTACCTAGTCTATCTCCCGTAGTCGAACAGGAGCAAATGTATGATGCCATTGAAATGCCAATTCCTAAAAGCTATCTTCAAGGTCAACATACTCTCTGGGATATTGCGGCTAAGATGCAGACTTCGATAATTTTAATCGCTCGTTCTTTGGTCAATTTGGAAAAACAAAAAATCATTAGATTTCAACAAATACCAGACCTTCCAGAAACCAGCAACGGCAAAACATTTACTTCACTATTACCATCTCAGCCAAAGTCAAGAGATGATGCTAGTCTTACTTCCACTAACCCTGATCACAATCGAGTCGTGGCAAATCAAGGAACAAATCCTGCCAAACCTAACTTCGACCCCCGTAAGCCCATAATTGCCTGTATTGATGATAGTCCTGTCTTAGCTCATAGTGTTAAAAAAATTCTGGCATCAGTCGGTTATCAATCAATGATTATTTCTGAGCCGATGGCGGGAATGGGTTTACTGGCTAAATATCGACCTAATCTAATTTTGCTGGATCTACTGATGCCTACGGTTAATGGTTACAGCGTCTGTAAATTTTTGAGGGAAACTAGCTTATTTAAAACTACGCCGATTATTATTTTGACCTCTAAAGATACGATTGTCGATCGCACCAGAGCAAAATTGGCAGGGGCAACGGACTTTCTCACTAAACCGCCCGAACCGCAAGAATTATTGCAGGTGATTAGACTACATCTAATCGACATTCCTTGGGGCTAAAGCTGAAATTTGTTTTATTTCTCCAGGTGAATTTTAGCAGTTACATCCGCCCCAACAGAAATAATTTTTGTTTCTGTGACCAAGTTTAAATTTCTCAGTCAAAATGACCTCGACTTCTAACATATCTTTGCAACTCAGACAGGCTTTTGCTGAATCTATCGCCCAAAAAATTGGGATTAAAATTAGACAGGTAGAACAAGAGAGCCTCGTCCAAAAAATTGGGCTGAGAATGAAAGCTCTACAGCTTACTGCACCAGCACAGTATTATCAGTTATTAAACTTACCAGGGGCGGCTGGTGAACAAGAATGGCAGCATTTATCCGAACTACTAACTAATAATGAAAGCTACTTTTTTCGCGATCGCCAGCAGCTCAATCTACTCAAAAATAAAATTTTTCCCCAGCTAATTAAACAAAAGCGACAGCAAGGGGATCTGACTCTGCGGATCTGGAGTGCTGGTTGTTCGACGGGACAAGAACCCTATTCTTTGGCGATTATGCTCAAGGAACTGCTATTAGATATCGAGGCTTGGAATTTAACCATTTTTGGTACAGATATCGATCTGACAGCTTTAAACCAGGCTAGGGCTGGAATCTATTCCCAATGGTCATTTAGAGATACTGAACCCAGGATTAAACAGCAGTATTTTGAACCTTTAGGACGCAACTATCAAATTGAGCGATCAATTCGCCAGATGGTCACCTTTCAAAAGCTTAATTTACTCCGCGATCAGTTTCCCCAAATGTTTTCTAACCTGAGAGAAATCGATTTGATTGTTTGTCGTAATGTTTTTATTTACTTTGGTTCAGCTACTATTGGCAAAATTCTGGCAAAATTTTATGATACCTTACTACCTGATGGTTATTTGCTAGTAGGTCATTCTGAATTGACTGGTCAAAACTTGAATCGTTTTCAAGCACAAATTTTCCCTCAATCCTTAATCTATCAACGTCGAGAATCTAATTCCCTCACGAGCCAGCATAATGCCTTGCCATCAACGATATGCGAAGCGGTATCTCCAACTATGCGAGACAAGTCCTTTAGGACAAAACAACAGCCTGTACCTGAGGCGAATAAACTGCCCGTCAATCCTCAACCTTTAGTTCCGTTGCAGCAGCAGATTAAACCCCAGTTAATACCGCAGCTATTAAAAATAGATGTAGCTATTGCTCCTCAAGCTATGTCTGCAAAAGAAAATGCTCAAAAATTAGTCCAACAAGCAAAACATCTATGGCAGCAAAAACAATCAAATTTAGCGATTAAAAAAGTAGAACAGGCTTTAGCCATTCAACCTCAGAATATTTCCGCCTGCTGCTTATTAGGCAGCATTTATCTAGAACTAAATCAGCTTGATTTGGCGATCGCCATGAGCGATCGCGCTGTGGCAGTTGATTCGCTGAATCTAGAGCTTAATTATTTACTAGCAGAAATTGCTCTTAACCAAGAAGATAACGATGCTGCTCAAACGATCTTCAAAAAAATTCTGTATCTCGATCCAGAGTCAATCAAAGCTGCCATTGAACTACAGAGAATTTATCAACAGGTAGGCGATCGCCCAAGAGCTAGTAAAATGGCGCAACAGGCAATGAGAATGCTGCAAAAACTTCCCCATTCTCAAGTTCTACCTACCTGCAATAATTTAAGCGTTACCGAATTGATCTTTCAACTTAAAACTAATCTTTAATTCCTAATCAGAGATTTCCTGCCGCGATCGCCTATCTATAATAATCATCAAAATGACTCAACAGCATTCCTATCTAATTTTTAGAATTAATAACTCTCTTTATGGTGTTAGCACTCTTTCAGTCAAGGAGATTTTTTTACTGCCCGAATTAACTCCTATATTAGAAGCTCCTCCAGGTATAGTTGGCGTGATTGATGTCAGGGGTCAGATTTTGCCAGTAATGGACTTGAATTTACGTTTTGGTCAACAGACTAATAATTATTCTCTAACGACTCAGGTGATTGTTATAGAACAAGGAGAACAAAATCTAGGAATTATTGTTGAGGAAGTATCTCAAGTTCGCGATCTTTCCGTAAGAGACACCCCTAACCAGCCAGTTGCCGATCACCACAGTCATCCCTTTATTGCTGGAGTGGTACGAAGCGAAAACGATATTCTGGTGATTATTAATTTAGCTAACCTAATCAAAAGTGTCTTCAAGCCAAATTATGGAGCAAGGCAAAATTATCTAGAGCAACCATTTCCTGTCAGACTCTTACCTAGTGACTATCCACAGCAAGCAACGCCTAGCCAGCAATTAATTATCGGTGGTGAACAAATAAAATCAAGTTCTCTGGCTAATTCCTCGACTCAGTTAACCTCAGAAGCCTTAGAAATACTCCGAGAACGAGCAAATCGCCTCCGACAGATTGACGAAGTTAGACAGAATGCCGATAACGTCAAAAATCTTGCCATCATTGTTTTAAACCAAGAGCTTTTTAGCGTCGATCTCGAAAATGTTCGCGAATTTACTAATCTTGAGCAGGTAGTACCTGTTCCCTGTTGTCCGCCTCATATCATCGGTAATATGAACCTACGAGGTGAGATTTTAACTTTAATAGATATTTGCCAAATATTAAATTTACCTCCAATTAATTTAGGTACAATTTCTCAACTGATAGTAGTTGAAGTTGATGATTTACGAGTTGGTTTAGCAATTGAAAAAGTTCGTGATACTATTTCTGTTAACGTTGGAGAGATAGATTTAGTACCCGCAGCCAGCTATTCTACTAACAAAAAGTATTTCCAAGGAACATTATCTTATCAAAAAAACATAATCAGTATTTTAAATATTTCCAGTATACTGCAAAGTGAGAATTTAGTTGTCGATCAGTCTGGATAAAAAAATAAAGATCGATTGACTTTCATTTATTTAGGAGCAAGAATTATCATGTTCAAAGAATTAAAGCTAAGAAATCGTATTTTAATAGGCTATATCTTACCCTTAATTTCTTTAATTGGGGCTTCTGCCATTACTCTGTGGAATGCTAACCGCATTAAAAGTATTTTTCAAGAAGTAAAACGAGTAGAGAAAGAAATATTAGAGACGCACAAACTGGAAAATTCCGTTAATGCAATGATTTTAGGAGCAAGGGGTCATGTAATTAATCCTAGTGATGTTTATATAAAAGAGTATCGTCACGGAAGTAAAGATTTTACAAAAGTGATGACAACCTTAGAAGAATCAGACGTAATTATCCAAGAAAATGAAGTAGAACAAGAGCAATATTTCCAGGAACTTATTATTTTAGGCGAACAGATACAGAAGGATGGGGACAATATAATTCGCCTTGTTCAGCAGGGAAAACAGCAGGAAGCAACTGCCATAGCTACTAATGAGCTAGGTTCAGAGTTAGATCGGCAATTAATAGCACTATATGCACAATTAGACGAGTCGGAACAACAAGAAATTAACCAAAAAGTTACCCAAAATATTATTCAAGCAGAAAATACTTTAAACACTTTAGTGTGGGTATTTCTGATTGGTGCTTTAGGATTGGGTGGTTTGACAACAGTGATCGCCCTGATTGTCGCCTCCAAAGCCACTAAGATCATCTTACAATCCATCGGCAAATTAGTTCTTCTTCTAGCCAAATCGCCGTAACAGTAGAAGAACAAGAGCGTAATGCTAATTTACAAGCAGCTGCGGTCAATGAAACCACAACCGCTATGGATGAACTGGAAGCTACTTCCAGACAGTCTGCCGAGCAGGCTAATGCCGCTGCTTTAGCAGCCGAGCAGGTATTCCAGCTTTCCGATAATGGGAATCAAGCAGTGGAAGAAACCTTGGGAGAGATGACTAATTTACGCTCCAAAGTAACGGCGATCGCCGAACAGATTATGCAGTTGAGCGAACAAACAATTCAAATTGGCAACATTTCTGGATTAGTCTCCGATCTTGCCAACCAGACTAACATCTTGGCGTTAAACGCAGCAGTCGAGGCGGTTAGAGCAGGGGAGCATGGGAAAGGTTTTTCCGTCGTAGCAGCAGAAATTCGCAAGCTTGCCGATACAAAGTAAAAACTCTGCCGAAAATATCCGTACTTTAGTAAATGAAATTCAACACAAAATT
>JAAUOU010000105.1 GCA_012034765.1 Pleurocapsaceae cyanobacterium CSU_1_1
ATTCGCGAATACCCCTACGAACAAAATATTACCAATATTATTTATATTGAACATAAAATGACTACAATTCCGCAATCATCAGTAACTGACGACGAGCTAAAATATGGCGAAAGAGCGATCGCCGAAGGAGAATTAATTACCTTTCCCAACCCCAGAATTGGTCGTAAATACGACGTTAGTATTACCCTACCCGAATTTACCTGCAAATGTCCTTTTTCGGGCTACCCTGACTTTGCGACTATCTATATTACCTATTCTCCCGATCAAACCGTAGTCGAGCTTAAAGGCTTAAAACTATATATTAATAGCTATCGCGATCGCTATATTCCCCATGAAGAAGTTGTCAACCAAATTCTCGATGATTTTGTGGCAGCTTGCGATCCTCTTGAGGCATCGGTAAAAGGCGACTTTACTCCCAGGGGAAATGTGCATACGGTTATTGAAGTACATCATACTAAGGAGTTATGATACTAAATCCTGTTCGTATAGATAAGTTGGTTAGTGGCAAAGTATTATCTTGTCCGTACAGAAGTTATGGTAATTTGCAGCAGCTTTGACTTTGATTGGCTGATAAATCGATTACAATACGATAGTAAAGATTTGTAAATGCAACTACACCAGAGGAAGTAATCATGAAAAGTGAAATTAAACCTAGTCAAACTCCAGATTTAGAAGATCCTAAGTTTGGCTTCAACTCTTATGCCGAACGTTTAAACTCCCGTGCAGCCATGATTGGTTTTGCCGCCATTTTGATTATTGAATACACTACAGGAAAAGGTTTATTGGCTTGGTTGGGTTTACAGTAAAGAGCTTCGCCCTAGCTATAAGCTAAAAGCTGGTTTTGGTAAAAAATAAAGATTGAATGATGAGAAGTTAGAGAATTTGCTGATTAAATACATGCTAAAAGTGTTAAGTGGCAAGAATTGCAACTTTAGCCTATACAGGCTGTCAAGATAAAACCAATGAGCGAATCAGCTAGACAAAATAACCAGAGTCACCCCGATTCTGGCGCAGTGTTAATCTCTCCCCATCTTTCAACTTTATCTCAGGTTAATTCCCCTCCTATTCAGTTGGGGGTAATGGCTTCTGGGAGTGGGACGAATTTTGCTGCGGTGGCAAAAGCGATCGCCGATGGAAAACTCAACGCAGAGATCAAAGTTTTAATTTATAATAATCCCGACGCTAAGGCAAAAGAACGAGCCGAAGAATATAACATTCCTAGCGTATTGCTAGATCATCGCACATATAAACGAGAAAATTTAGACCAGAAAATTGTCGCCGTCTTCCAAGATTACGGTGTAGATTGGATAGTTATGGCGGGATGGATGCGGATTACAACTCAGGTTTTACTGGATGGATATCCTAACCGTGTGATCAACATTCATCCTAGTTTATTGCCTAGTTTTAAAGGAATTAAAGCAATTGAGCAAGCATTGCAAGCAAAGGTGAAGATTACTGGCTGTACGGTGCATTTAGTCACCTTGGAGGTAGATAGTGGCGAGATCATTATGCAGGCAGCCGTGCCAGTTTTAAGCGATGATACTCTAGATAGTCTTCATGCCAGGATACAAGTGCAGGAACATCAAATCTTGCCTCAAGCGATCGCCCTGGCTGCATCTAATCTTACACTAGTTAATAGTTAAATACCAGCAATAAAATTGCAGCCTACCAACCATTGTCGCGATCGCGATTTTAGAGAACAGGCTGCTAAAATTAAACACATTAAGTTTTTCAAAGTTGTGCTGCAAGCAAGTTTTTTTACTTAGTATTGATTGAGATTAATACCAGCTTCTTTCGCCATTGCACCAATGCCTCTTTTTTCTAAAGTCTTAATAGCTTTAGTCGATAGACGTAATCTTACCCAGCGATTACCTTCAGCCCACCATACTCTTTTCCACTGTAGATTAACACCCTGCAATTTTTTGATCCGACGGTGTGAGTGAGATACCGCCATTGCATTATTGGCTTTTTTGCCCGTTATTGTACACTTACGCCCCATGATTTACCTTAAAATATGTTTCACAATCTCTCATTATAGTCAAACTTAGACATACATTATAATTTTATTCATTCTCTCAATTCTCGATCCTCAATTTTTTTAGATGAGCATTTTTGCCACAGCATTGACCGACAATTGCTTCAAACTGGCACAAAAAATATGCTCAACCAGCTATGTGTCAGATTGAGCATATGAATAAGCTACTATCATGTAGCGATCGCTTTAGTTATACTAAAACCGATTGATGAAGATTTATTAACTAGATGTCGAGATCGTCGAGATTCAAGTTAGGTGCATGAGTCTCAATAAATTCTCTTCTAGGAGCAACACGATCGCCCATCAGGACAGTAAAAATGCGATCGGCTTCGGCTGCATCTTCTATCTCCACCCTTTTCATGGCGCGGGTTTCAGGGTTCATAGTTGTATCCCATAGCTGTTGAGGCATCATTTCCCCTAAACCTTTAAAGCGCTGGATGGTGTAGTTAGCATTATCAGGAAATTCAGCAATGCGCTGTTGTAATTCGCGATCGCTATAACAATATTGATGGTTGCGTCCCCGTTCTAATTTATATAGCGGAGGACAGGCAATATAAATATAACCCTGGTCGACTAAAGCCCTTTGGTAACGGAAGAAGAAGGTTAAGATTAGAGTCCTAATGTGCGCTCCATCAACGTCAGCATCAGTATTATGGGCGCAGAGTCCACCTACACCACAAACAAAGTTTTCATCATCCTGAACAGAGAAATCATAGACATAATCACCAACTAGCTCGATTTGATCATTAGAGATTACTTTTAATCCCATCAAGTCGTCACTAATTGCTACATAAGCTTGAGACTTACAAGTTAACTTAGCGATGTGTGTTGCCACTTGATCGGCATTAGGATGATGTTCCCAAATTGAACGACAATAATCTAATTGTTCTTTGCCACAGATAGTAATAGTGTAATAATCGTGACGAGTTTGGATTGGTGCATCAATTGCTGTTGAAGGCTTATGTTTACTATGACTAGCAATTAAGCCTAGTTGACCAAGTAAATATAGCAAGCCATCTTTTAGTTGATTAGAATTGGTAGTGAAAGAAATATTTTGACCAACCGTTGTACCATCACCAAGGAAATAACCTTTTAAGAAAGCTAACTGTAATTCTTCTTCCAAACTTAGAACAATATCAGGTAATTGTTTTGATGGGCAACCTCAGCTAAATTCCAAGCACGTAACAATCTTGCTGCTGCAACACTGTGGAAATAAAGCTTAATTCCTTGACTATCAGGATCAGAATAAAGACGAGGAGTTTCACCAAATGCCTGTTCAATAGCAGTAATCAACTCAGGGATAAATTTTTCATCTTTTGTGCCTAAATTTAAGCTAACCTGATGTTTACTCAAAGTTCCTTCTGCCACATACCAACCTAAGAAATACATTAATTCTTGATTAATTGGTAAATAGCGATTAAAAGCTTTCTCAATGTGTGCTTGAGGAACAATCTGAATATTTTCTCCTAATTGATTTAACTCACTGGGAGTAAAGAAGCTAACAGGTTTATAAGCACTGACTTCGCGCCAACGGGCATTTTTACTACTGTCATCCTGTTTTAACAAGCGATCGATTTTAGATGGTAAAGTTTCGTAAATAACGTCATTGTTACCACCGATCGCCTCAAGATAATTAAGAAAATCAGCTAAAGTGGGTCGATTAATACCTCTTTCCCAATGGCTAACCGTAATTGGCTGTTTAACTCCACAACTGCTAGCCACGGCTTTTTGGGAGATCCCTGCGGTTTGACGTTGGTTAATTAATGTTTGCCATCCCACTGTATCTAGTTGAACCCTCGCTTCACTCCACTGCTCAGGCTGATCCACTTTTGCTAACACCCGTTTGGCAGCTATTTCCCTAACATCTTCTCCTTGTAAATAAAGCGCATCAGTTAGTCCAGCTTCATAAAAAACCTTGAGTAAATCGATGCGAGTCGGACTATTTTCAGGACGAGGTAAACGACGACTGGCTACTAATAAATCACCTTCACGAATTTCGTTACCTTTTTTCAGTTTTACTTCGCCATTTTCATAGACAAATACACTATGGGAAGAAGTAACCTTAACCGAGCGATTATATGTCGTAGTAATCTTATACATCGGTTCTTCATGACCATGACGAATGACCGCTTTCAAAGGACGAAAACGGGTAGCATTAGTGACAGGATCGAAACAAACCACTTGATATCTTTCTGTAGTGCGTTTTCCTTCCACACATTCATCAATAAACTGACCAATTTTGACAAATTCGGTCTGTCCTGTATATTCATCTAATACCAGAGTTGGTTCATCTCCTGCCACACTCATGATCACAATGCGGTGATACCGTAGCTGAGAAGGATCGAACTCATCTCCTTTAATACCTAACCCTAGGGCGGTAATCATCGACTGAATCTCATTGTTCTTATAGATTTTGCTGTCATCAGTTTTCTCAATGTTGATAATTTTACCTCTCAAGGGCAAAATTGCCTGAAAACGGCGATCGCGTCCTTGTTTGGCCGAGCCGCCAGCAGAATCGCCTTCCACCAGGAAGATCTCCGTCTCTTCAGGATCGCGAGAACTACAGTCAGCTAACTTTCCTGGTAAGGGAGAAGACTCTAATACTGATTTACGGCGTACCAATTCTCGCGCATGACGAGCGGCCTCGGCTGCTTTAAAAGACTGTACCGCCTTCTCAATAATTGAATCCCCGACGCTGAGATTAAACTCCAGGTATTCATTCAAAACTTCTCCTACCAAAGAATCAACAATACCGCGAACTTCCGTATTACCCAGCTTAGTTTTAGTCTGTCCTTCAAATTCAGGATCGGGTACTTTAACTGAGACAACCCCCGTTAAGCCCTCGCGGATATTTTCACCCCCTAGGTTAGAATCATTCTCCTTCAGCTTGTTGCGCTTACGGGCAAAAGAATTCATGGTTCTAGTTAAAACAGTTTTCAATCCTTCTAGGTGAGTTCCCCCGTCAATGGTACGGATGTTGTTAGCAAAGCCCAACAGGTTATCACTATAGGCATCAATACACCACTGTAAAGCTACTTCTACAGTTACGCCATTTTTCTCTTTGTTGATATAGATAATATTTTCATGGAGAGCATCTTTGTCGCGATTCATATATTCGACATACTCTTTAATCCCTCCCTCGTAACAGAAGGTATCCTGACGTACTTCTGCTTCACGGTTGTCGCTGAAGGTAATCTTAATCCCTGCGTTGAGATAGGCTAACTCTTTCAACCGTTTTGACAAGACATCATATTCAAAGACAGTAGTTTCAGTAAAGATTGTGTCATCAGGAACAAAATGTACCGATGTTCCCGTGCGCTTAGGCTGTTCTTTATTTGGTTTTACTTCTAACTGACCTTGAGGCTTACCCTGTTGGTAGGATTGCAAATAAACTTTTTGCTCACGCCAGACTGTAACCTCGACTAATTTAGACAGGGCATTAACAACCGATACCCCTACCCCGTGTAATCCACCCGAAACCTTGTAACCACTGCCGTCACCACCAAATTTACCGCCTGCGTGCAGCACGGTCATCACTGTTTCCAAAGCAGACTTACCTGTTTTAGAATGAATCCCCGTGGGAATACCTCGTCCATCATCAGTTACAGTAATTGAGCCATCAGAATTAATGTCAACTTCAATATGGGTGCAAAAACCTGCCAGTGCCTCGTCAATAGAGTTATCCACCACCTCATATACTAGGTGATGTAGACCTTTGGGCCCTGTTGAACCAATATACATCCCTGGACGTTTGCGTACTGCTTCTAAACCCTCCAGTACCTGAATCTGATCTGCATCGTAAGCGGTAGTCATGTATTTCTCCGAAAAAGCCTTAGAGCGTTAGTTGTTGATGCGTTATGAAAAATTACTCAAAAATTCTAACACAAAAGCTTTATAGACCGCCTTAAAGCTTCCTAAATTGATTTTTGAGAGTGGGATTGTACCCTATATTTTCTGAGACAGAATCATACTAATTTGAATCAAGCTTCCAACTCAGCATTCCTTTACGCCTTCTTGGTAAACTAACAGTTAAGCATAGTCAAGATAAAAGCCATAAAATTCATGCCCTCTGCTAATAAAGCCCAGGATGTCCAGGTATTTCCAGTAGCTGCCAATACTCGCGTGCTGCGATCGCGTACTTGGGATCGGCTCAAATTTGAAATTGAATACGCCCTGCAAAAAGGGACTACTGCTAATTCTTATTTAATTGAAGCAGATCGAGTAGCTTTATTCGATCCGCCAGGAGAATCTTTCACCCAGATCTTTCTGGATGCACTTCAAGGGCGGATCGATCCACAAAAAATTGATTACGTTGTGTTGGGGCATATTAATCCTAACCGCGCTGGCACTCTCAAGGCTTTACTCGCCATTGCGCCACAGATCACAATTGTCTGTTCTAATCCTGGGGCAATATCTCTCGGCAAAATTTTTCCTGATACAGAACTAAAAATTCAAATTATTAAGGGAGAAGATACCCTCAATCTAGGTCAAGGTCATGTTTTGGAGTTTATTCCTACCCCCAACCCGCGTTACCCCGATCATCTCTGTACTTACGATCCAAAAACGGCAGTTTTGTATAGCGATAAAATCTTTGGCTGTCACGTATGTGGCGATCGCGTTTTTGATGAAGGTTGGACGGTAGACAGCGAAGATCGACGCTACTATTTTGATTGTTTGATTGCGCCTCATGCTCGGCAGATTATGATTAGCCTGGATAAACTGGCGGATAAACCTGCTCGTATTTACGCTACAGCCCACGGATCTCTGGTTCGCTATAGCCTAATTGAACTAACCAACGATTATCGTACCTGGGCGCAACAGCAAAATACTCTAGAATCACGGGTGGCGTTAATTTATGCTTCTGCCTATGGCAACACCGCCACTATTGCTCAGGCGATCGCTAGGGGAATTACTAAAGCAGGAGTAGCGGTAGAGTCAATTAATGCTGAATCGGCTAAACCAGAGGAGATTACAACGGCAATTGAGCAGTCGGCAGGATTTATTATGGGTTCTCCTACTCTAGGAGGACATGCCCCAACTCAGATTCAATCGGCTTTAGGGATAGTCTTGGCAAACGCAGCTAAAACCCAGTTAGCGGGAGTATTTGGCTCGTTTGGCTGGAGTGGTGAAGCAGTAGATCTATTGGAAAATAAGTTCCGTAATGCGGGCTATAAGTTTGGCTTTGAGCCAATTCGCGTCAAGTTTACCCCCACAGATGCAGTACTCAAAACCTGTGAGGAAGCGGGGACAGACTTTGCCCAAGCCTTGAAAAAAGCTCAACGCGATCGCCAAAAGGTAAGACAGGCTCAAGGTATTGATTCTGATGTAGATCGTACGGCTAAAGCTGTCGGTAGACTGGTAGGCTCAATGTGTATTGTCACCACCAAAAAAGCAGAAGTATCGGGAGCAATGTTAGCTTCTTGGGTATCCCAAGCTACTTTTAATCCTCCTGGTTTAACTGTGGCTGTGGCTAAAGACAGAGCGATCGAATCTCTCTTATTTAAAGGTAATAGCTTTGTCTTAAACGTTTTGCCTGAAGGTAAGTATATTCCCTTGATGAAGCATTTTCTCAAGCCGTTTGCTCCAGGGGAAGATCGTTTTGCAGATGTGGCAACCCAAGAGGCTGAGAATGGCAGCCCGATCTTAAAAGATGCTTTAGCCTATGTAGAGTGCCAGGTCGCTAATCGTATGGAATGTGGCGATCATTGGTTGCTTTATGCGATCGCCCAAGAGGGTAATGTTCTACAGCCTGATGGTGTTACGGCAATTCATCATCGTAAATCAGGAATGCATTATTAGTTCATGGGTAATGGGTAATGGGTAATGGGTAATGGGTAATGGGTAATGGGTAATGGGTAATGGGTAATGATTACCTACTACTACCTACTACCTACTACTATTCTTCAGGATCACTAGTGTTACTAGGAGATGCATCATATAAGGCATTCAAACGCGATCGAGCATCATCTACGGAGACAGAACGCATCATCAACAGTGGTTCTTCAATTACTTTGCCCTGCTCATCTAGCAATTCAGGGTGAACTGTGCGCTTTGCGGGGTTACTCCCTGGATTAGAACCGTTGTAATGGGGTGGATAAAATTTCTGAGATTCTGCGCTTAGGGTGATTAAACTGCGAATCAAATTACTAACTGCTAAAAGAGCAATTGCTGTGAAGGCTAAAATGTAAATTAAATGCAACATATAAGCTATTTTTCCTCATAAACTCATAACAATAATCGGCAATAGGAATGATTTGAGTCTTTTTTACTGTTGTTTAAGATTTTGAAAATCTAACTTGGCGGTTGCTTATCTTCTCTTAATCTCTGAGCAACATTCCAGCACTCAGCAACCAACTGATGCCAGGGGAGCAGTATTTTCGAGTCTATACCCGCTAATCCGTCCGTCGCTTGAAACAGCATTTTTGCCGTCTGAACTTCTTGCTGACTATGAACAATTCTGGCAAGCAACTCAGCTTGTTCTTGAGCCGTTAAGAAAGACATCTGTGACGACTCTAACAAAGTACGCGATCGCCCAAACCAATATTGAAAATCTTCTAGCAGCGGTTCTAAAACCGTCTTCAGCAGCTCCTTCTCGGTAGGTTGTTCGGTAGACATTAAAATTAAATTGCTTATTTTTATTGTAAAACTTGTTTATTATTACAACATTTATCTTAGCGTTTTTTACAAAATTTAATATAACTATTATTTTTTGATTCAGCAACGATTTTAATTTTGCAGAGCAATCCCGATCTAAAATGAAACGATATTACTTGCGTCTTTAAGAACAGCCGATGCCCGAAGCAGAACAAGCACAACAACCCATCAAATTACTCCGCACCAGTGAGTCCGAGTCATTACAAAAAATTCGCCACACCGCATCTCACATCATGGCAATGGCGGTACAAAAGTTGTTCCCCAAGGCACAGGTGACGATTGGCCCCTGGACAGAAACTGGTTTTTACTATGATTTTGATAGTCCCGATCCTTTTACCGAAAAGGATTTGAAGCAAATTCGCAAAGAAATGATCAAGATCATTAACCGTCAACTGCCTGTAATTCGTGAAGAGGTTAGTCGTGAGGAGGCTAGAAAACGGATTGAAGCGCAAAATGAACCCTATAAATTGGAAATTCTCGATAGCATTCAAGAACCAATTACGATCTACCATCTAGGAGAACAGTGGTGGGATTTGTGTGCAGGCCCTCATCTAGAAAATACGGCGGAGATCGACCCAAAAGCGATCGCCCTTGAAAGTGTTGCGGGGGCATACTGGCGGGGAGACGAGACTAAAGCTCAACTCCAGCGGATCTACGGTACTGCTTGGGAAACTCCTGAACAACTAGCAGAGTATCATCGCCGTAAGGAAGAAGCGTTAAAACGCGACCATCGTAAGTTAGGAAAAGAACTAGGACTATTTATCTTTGCTGATGCGGTGGGTTCTGGGTTGCCCCTCTGGACTCCCAAAGGAACTATTTTGCGATCCCAGTTAGAAGATTATCTCAAGCAAGAACAAATCAAGCGGGGTTATTCTCCTGTGGTGACTCCTCATCTGGGGAAAGTCGATCTGTTTAAAATTTCGGGACACTGGCAAAACTACAAAGAAGACATGTTCCCGATGATGGCAGAGAATGAGGCAGCAGCAGCAGCAGAACAGGGTTTTGTACTCAAGCCGATGAACTGTCCGTTTCATATTCAAATCTATCAAAGTGAACTACGATCTTATCGAGAGTTACCAATACGCTATGCAGAATTTGGCACAGTATATCGCTACGAACAGTCTGGTGAACTTGGTGGCTTGACTAGGGTGCGTGGCTTTACGGTGGATGATTCTCACTTATTTGTCACCCCCCAACAGTTAGACGATGAGTTTCTCAACGTTGTCGATCTTATTCTCACGGTGGTAAAAAGTCTCCAGCTAACTAACTTTAAAGCTCGCTTGAGCTTCCGCGATCCCTCATCAGATAAATATTTAGGTTCAGATGAAGCCTGGGATAAAGCGCAAAACGCGATCCGTCGGGCAGTAGAAAAGATGGACATGAACCACTTTGAAGGGATTGGCGAAGCTGCTTTTTATGGACCGAAGCTAGACTTTATTTTTGAAGATGCTTTAGGTCGAGAATGGCAGTTAGGGACGGTACAGGTAGACTATATTTTACCAGAACGTTTTGGGTTAGAATATGTCGCTGAAGATGGTTCGCGTCAGCGTCCGATTATGATCCATCGTGCGCCCTTTGGGTCTTTGGAGCGACTAATTGGCATCTTAATTGAAGAATATGCGGGAGACTTCCCCCTTTGGTTAGCCCCTGTTCAGGTGCGTTTATTACCCGTTAGACCCGATCATTATGAATACGTCAAAGAAGTGGCAGCTAAAATGCGGGCTGCGGGGATTCGTGCCGAAGCTGATACAAATGGCGATCGCCTAGGTAAAATGGTGCGGAATGCTGAAAAACAGAAAATTCCTGTGATGTCCGTAGTCGGCGATCAAGAAGTGGCGGATAATACCTTGAGTATTCGTACCCGTGCTTCTGGAGAATTAGGCGCGATCGCGATCGAAGAAGTGATTAATAAGCTCGCTACAGCGATCGCCGAACACAGTAATTTTTAATCTAATCCAATGTCATGTCAATGGAGGTTAAATAGCAAGCGAAGTGAAACACAACTTCGCTCTTTGCTAAAAACGAGGAAAAAGCTAAGATTTTCTAATAGAGTAACGATCTATTGATAATCTACATTTAATATTTAATTTATACTTAGCTTGGCTATAATATTTTACTGCTCTTAAGGCACTACCACGATCTAAATTTATCGATGGCAGCTCATACTCATGGATTGATGATAGGCATAATGTCCTTTTTTCGTTATTGCATTAGAAAGTCAGGCACAGTCTTAATTTATAGTTTACTAGGACTTATTTTTAATCTCCCCAGAGCCAGTGCAGAAGAAAATATTTTGGTAATCCATGCACACGATTCTGATCTTGCTTCCATCAAGCAAAATCAGTCAGCGATTGAACAGGGGTTTGCCGAAATTAATTCCCCAAGTCATATATATCACGAATTTCTCGACAACCAAGCTGATTTTAATGCTCAAGATGAACAAAAATTTGGGGAATATCTTGATGGTAAATATCGACGTATAGGAATTGATCTGCTGATGGTTGTGGAAGAACCCAGTTTGCAATTCATGCTAAATCAGCATCAAAAGTTTTTTCCAAAAATTCCCGTAGTATTTTTGGGAATTGAAGAATTGAGCCAGAAAGTGCTTGATACCCCCTGGCTGACAGGAGTGGTAGAAGATCGCTCGATCATCGAGACTGCTTTTGAAGCCACTAGACAGACTTGGACAAACACCGTTGTGTTCATTAACGATACTAGCGAGCAAGGTAAAGCTAATTTAGAGCAAATTGCCGCCATTAAACAACGTTCTCAACAATCTCTCAAGGTTGAAGTGATTAATGACCTAACTTCAGAAGACGTTAAGGCTGAGTTGAGCAATTATCCTCCCAGTATCCCCATAGTTTTGTTGGGTCAACTACATGAAAGTCGGGACAAAAGACAACTTATAGATCCGAGTTTAGATGCTCAAATATTGAGTAAACTAATTCCCAATCCGATCTATACCGATAATTCAGTTCGTTTGGGCAACGGTGTGGTGGGCGGAAAAATATTTGATACAGAATATCATGTTCGACGAGGAGTAGAGCTAGCTCATAAAATCTTGCAAGGAGCAAAGCCAGATAAAATCGGCCCTTTTTTCACGGGTAAGAATCGCTGGATTTTTGATTATCGGCAGTTACTAAAACGCAATGTGAAAATCGAACTGTTGCCCAAAGATAGCGAACTACTTTATGTTGAAACGCCTGTTTATGTTAAGTATCGACCCCTGATTTTGCTTGCGGGTTTTAGTCTCTTCGCCAGCTTATTGACCATTATTCTACTGATTAGAAGAGGTCGCAAACGAGAATTAGCGAACCAAGTTCTACAAGAAAATGAACAGAGATATAAAGATCTGGCAGAAGCAGGAGCTAACGTTTTTTGGGAGCTAGACAAGCACTTAAAATATTCTTATATCTCTGGCAGCACTGAAGATTTATGTGGTTTGAACCCCTCAGCCATGAAGGGTCATTATCCTCCTCTCCTACACCAATCTAATTCTCAGTTAGACGTTGATTGGGATATGTTTGAGCGCATCACCGAAACCAGACAGCCATTTAAAAATTTTACCTTTAGCCTCCAGGATCGTAACAAAGGTATCCGTATTTTCAAAGTTAATGGAAACCCATTATTTGACGAGGAACACAACTTTTTAGGCTATCGGGGGGTAAAACAGGAAGTTACTGCCGAACAAAATCTCTATCAAAAAATTGCTTATCAAGCTGCTTATGATGATCTGACAGGATTACTAAATCGTCGTGAATTTAACCAAAAATTAGAGTATTCAGTTCAAAAAGCGCAGAAATATCACACCGAATCGGTACTGTGTTATTTAGATTTAGATCGCTTCAAGATTGTTAACGATACCGCAGGTCATTTAGTCGGCGATCGCCTATTGTCAGAATTAGCCCAACTTTTAAAAGGTATGATTCGCAAAGAAGATACCTTGGGTCGATTGGGGGGAGATGAATTTGGTTTACTGCTGGAAGGATGTTCGATTACGGAAGCAGGAATAGTGTGTGAACAGCTAATCAGAACCATTAATAACTATCGTCTGAAATGGAAAACCGTTGAGTTTGATGTAGGGGTAAGTGTTGGTATGGTGGGGATTAGTAACAATGCTGCCAATGCCGCCGAACTGTTGAGTCGAGCTGATTTAGCCTGCTATCAAGCCAAAAATCTGGGTCGAGGGCGAGTTTATATCGTGGAAAACAATAATCAAGAACTCAATCTCCAACAAACTCAAATGAGTCATGTGGCAAACGTCTCCCAGGCAATTAAGGAGAATCGTTTTTACTTGGTAAAACAGCTAATTAAGCCGATAGTGAATCTGGATGAGCAGCGCGACCATTATGAATTACTGCTCCGTCTTAAAGATCGAGAAGGAAATTTAATTACCCCTGAAGAATTTATTCCCGTAGCCGAGCGCTATGGAGTCATTACCATTGTCGATCGCTGGGTGTTAGAAGCTGCTCTTAAGTCCTATCAACAATATTTTGCTGCTAAACAAGATTTAGTTTCCATCAACTTGTCTGGAGCAAGTATTAATGACGAGCGATTCACTACCTTTGCTATTGACCTAATTAAACAGTCGCAAGTCCCAGGAGACTGTCTATGTTTTGAAATTACCGAAACCGCAGCAATTGCTCAGATCGGTCATGCTCAAAAATTTATGCTGACCATGAAAGAATTAGGGGTGAAATTTGCCTTAGACGATTTTGGCAGCGGACTATCTTCTTTTTCCTACCTCAAAAATTTACCCATCGACTATCTCAAGATTGACGGGAGTTTGGTCAAAGGCATTCCTGATGAAGAATACGATCGCGCGATCGTCACCTCTATTAATGAGGTAGCACACCTAATGGGTATCAAAACCGTTGCTGAGTTTGTAGAAACCGAGCAGATCCTCGAACACATTGCTAAAATTAGCATCGACTATGCTCAAGGATATATTACAGGTAAACCAGTGCGATCGCTTCATAGCCAAGATATAGTCATTCTCTAAATAGGAAACGTTCAATGCTATATTTTCTTTTTTGAGCGGGAGCTTTTACTGTTAATCGTTTTTGTCGGTAATTTTTAAAATAAAGACATTTAAAGGATTACCTGTTTTGTCACCTGCCCTGTTTTAATTTCGTCGAACTCACGTTGAATAAATGTCCGATCTTGCTTTTTTGCCCCATTTGGGAAAATAATGGTTTTTAGTTGAAATGCTACATACAGATATCTAGTTCATCAGATCGGTCGATCTTATTCAAATGTTTTTAAAATCCCCACAAGTTGCCTAAATGGAGAAAGTTTATGTTCATTTTGGCTTGAGCGCGTCTATTTTTAGTTTAATTTATTTAGCTAAATCGCCTCTGACTGTAAAGGCTCAACCCGCACCTGATGAGCTGCCAAACCAGGAGACAATTCAACAAACAATTCCCTCTAACCCACAGACAATACCCGAAAATAATCCTGCTTCAAAGAAGAAAAAACCGACAATTTCTGTTCCTGGTGGTTTGGATTCTGCTCAATGTGAGTTATCGGTTAATCAAAGCGATCGCAACTATGCAGACCGTTTTTTTATTAGAGACATCAAAGTAATCGGCAATACCGTCTTGCAGTCAGAGATTAAGAAAATAGTTAAAGACTCGCAACTTAAATATCGCACTGCTACCTTTGAAGACTTGGTGTGCCTGCGTTCTCGCATTACCCAATTATATTTAGACAAAGGTTATGTAACTTCTGGGGCATTTTTGGCGAATAATCAAGATCTAACTAAGGGGATTGTCACGATTCAAGTAGTAGAAGGAGAGTTGGAAGATATTGTAATCACTGGATTAGGTCATCTTCGCCAAAGTTATCTCCGTAGTCGTCTCGAACTAGCTGCTCAAAAACCGTTAAATAAAAATGATTTAGAAACAGGGTTGCAACTTTTGGTGATCAATCCTTTGTTTGAGACTGTGGATGCAGAGTTAACCGCAGGGCAAAAAACTGGCAGTAATGTTTTGCTAATTAAGGTCAAACAGGCTAGAAGCTTTAGCGCAGGCATTGGGGTAGATAACTATCGCGCACCCAGTATTGGGGAAGTACAGGGGAGCGTGAATCTAGCTCATAATAACCTCTTGGGTTTTGGCGATCGCCTGTCTGCGGAATATGGTGTTACTGAAGGTTTGGATATTTACAATGCCAGCTATACAATTCCTTGGAATGCTTATGATGGCACTCTTGGCTTGAGCTATAACAGGAGTGATAGTGGGATCATTGAAGCAAGATTTCGTGAGATCGATATTGAAAGTGAAACTGAAACCTACGGTGTGAGTTTGCGCCAACCCCTAACTCGCTCTCCCAATCAAGAATTTATTCTTGGTTTGGGTTTAGATCTCCGTCGTCGTCGAACTTTTTTAGATGATGAACCCTATTCCTTTTCTGTCGGCGTGGAAGATGGTAAGTCTAACGCAACAGTACTGCGGTTTTCGCAAGATGGGGTTAAAAGGGATGCCAAGAGCGTTTTAGCAGCGCGATCGCAATTTAACCTGGGGATTGATGCTTTTGATGCCACGAATAATAGTACGGGGACAGACGGGCAATTTTTGATTTGGCAGGGACAATTTCAATGGGTAGAGCAATTATCCCCCAGAGTGTTATTTATTGCCAGAGTTGGCGGTCAATTTACAGCCGATTCGTTACTTTCCCTCGAAAAATTTAGCCTGGGGGGAGTTAGTGCGGTTCGGGGTTATGAAGAAAACCAATTGGTGACAGATAGTGGGGTGTTAGGCACTTTAGAATTGCGGATTCCCGTCACGAAAAACCCCAACACTTTACAGTTGAATCCTTTTGTTGAATTTGGTACGGGTTGGAATAATGACGAACCAAACCCTGAGAAATCAACTATTGCCAGTGTTGGACTGGGAATGGATTGGGTTATTACTAAGGGATTAGTGTTCAATGCTGATTATGGTCTTCCCTTGGTTGATGTGAATAATGAGGGGAATTCTTTACAAGAGAATGGTTTTCATGTTTCTCTACGCTATCAGCCTTTTTAATGAATTGCCTGCCAAGTCGAAGACTTTTACTTCGATTCCTCCCTCGCACTGTTACAAGTCTTAGCAAGCAATACCGATGAACATAGTCTACCTGAATATTTTAAGGAAAGTTTAGCTAACAATTAGTTAAAATAGTTCAAATAGACCATATTGAGGATAATCAATACTACGATAATAACCATTTCTAATTGGAACAACTTGTCCATACCCAGGATAATTACTGCTCCCAAATCGGTTTATATTACTTTGAAACGCGGCGGAAGCTACAATGCTCATCCCACCACCCACATCGGCAGCTTCATTTAAGTCAAGTTCGATGAATAAAGAATCATTGGAATTTAGCATCCTCCGTGAGAAGCCCAGCATTCTGTGCGACAGCACGAATGTCTGGATGAATCACGGGCTGGGATTTGAATGTGAGTAGTTAATTAATTTAATATTCATGTAATTTTTGCGGAGAAAGGG
>JAAUOU010000106.1 GCA_012034765.1 Pleurocapsaceae cyanobacterium CSU_1_1
AAAGCAATCCAGCCCAAATTTAAAATCAAAAACTTAAATAGTTATCTTCTCCCACACTATCTACTCCCAAGCTTGTCCTTTGCTGTTATGTGAATGCGACTGCTCATGTCGAAGTAATTCGGATCACCAATATTCCTCACTGGAGTTTAGAACGGGTAGTTTTTCCTGGGCAACGTTTGCTGTTTAAAGCACCAATTTCAGCCAAACTCGAAATACATACTGGCATGAGTATTAGCTCAATCATTTCTGAGACAATTGATTGCCAAGATTTGATCCTGCCCGCCTCATTTCATGCTGAGGTAAAAACATCTTGGACAGCTTGAAATTGAATTGATAAACAAGAGAGAGTCTGGAAATCTGTGGAAAGCGATCGCTTTGACCTTAATGTTTCGGCGAGAAAACGATTCAAATTACATTTTGAATGCAAAACTAAATTAATGTTTGATTAGCTCGAAAGCTGGTGCAAGATTTGGCAACGTCAACAACTTTAGCAAACTGCGGTATCTTGTTTGCCATCAAAAACAATGTTAACTACCTTTTTTTTCTAGGTTTCCTGGGTTTTTTTCTCGATGCTAGTTGACTATACTTAATATATATAGACAAAACACAATAAAACTTAAATCAAGCTGCGGGATCAGTAGATCTCACAGACTGCAATTATCCCGATTTACATTCATGCAATCAACTCCAAACCTAGACCAATTTATCCCTGAACCTCTAACTAGATTTGCTTATCAAGGTTTTCAAGAAAGCAAAAAAGCATTTGGTTTTGTCCACAAATTAATCAGCGATCGCCTGACCAATACTGTTCTTCCTGAACAGGCAGGCAAAAGTCAGCCTCTTTCACCAGAAATATTTGAAAAACTTCAGGTAAAACTGAAAGCGCTAGAAGAAAAGGACTGGCAAGATGCCCAGCAAGGTATTTATCCTAGCAGTTTGCTCTTTGATAACCCTTGGTCTGATTTCTTTCGCTACTACCCTGAAGTTTGGCTAGATATGTTTAAAATCTGGCAGCGCCTAGACAAGAGAGAATTCCAAAGTTTTGATGTAGCGATTGATCGAGTAGGTTATCCTGATTACTATCTCCAAAATTTTCACTATCAAACAGATGGCTACCTGAGTGACATGTCTGCTAATCTCTATGATTTGCAGGTAGAAATTTTATTTAATGGTGCAGCAGATGCTATGCGTCGGCGAATTCTTGCCCCCCTCAAGCAGGCACTTCAAGGGTTTGATCATCTACCACCTACACAAATAAAAGTTTTAGACGTTGCTTGTGGAACAGGTCGCACCTTACGAATGCTGCGTGGGACATTACCTCAAGCATCTTTATATGGTGCTGACTTATCTCCTGCATATCTACGCAAAGCAAATCAATTGCTGTCGGAAATATCTGGAGAACTTCCTCAGCTAGTTCAGGCGAACGGAGAAAAGTTACCCTATCTCGATAACTATTTTCATGGACTTACTTCTGTGTTTTTATTCCATGAATTACCTGCTGCTGCCAGACAAAATGTGATTAACGAAGCCTATCGTGTTCTCCAGCCAGGAGGGATATTAGTTATTTGTGACTCCATGCAGGCGATCGATTCTCCTGATTTTCAACCGATGATGAACAATTTTCCTGCTATCTTCCATGAACCTTACTATAGGCATTACACAACGGATAATCTTGAGGAACGTCTAACCACTGCAGGGTTCATCGATCTCAAGGTGGAAAATCATTTCGTTAGTAAATACTGGACTGCATATAAGCCTTTGTAGTTCTAATGATTAGGCTGCAATTGTTTAACTATTTAATTAGATTCAAGGCTCAAAATATTAATCACAGTTCACTAGGTTGTAAATGACTATTCTAGTGAAGCTGTGATTTTTAATGTGGATCAGAGATGAACTAAAATTAAGAAATACAATATAGTAGTAGTTCATCAGAGGCTAATGACTAACGACAGTGAATGATCGCTTTAACAAACTACTTCAAATTAATACTTCAGGACTTGGCTGCTGGGCTAGCATCATCCTTGCTGTTTTCATTTTAACTAGCGTGGGTTTAGGTTGGATTATCAAAGGCTTTGTCATCTCCGTCGCCCTATTGTTGATCGCTCCTCTAATCGCTTTTTGGGGATTTCAGTGGTGGTTAAAACGTAAATTGATTCTAGCCCAATGTCCTGTTTGTAGTTATGAGTTTACTGGATTTAAGAGTACTGAATTTAACTGTCCAAGCTGTGGTGAAGCACTACAGGTAGAGGCAGAAAGCTTTGTTCGCATAACCCCCCCTGGCACAATTGATGTAGATGCGGTAGAGGTTTCGGCAAAAACGATTAAAGAAAGTAATTAAAGCTAATTAACTAATTAATTATTGGTTGAAATATTCAAAACAAACTTGTGTCGACTTTGAGTGCGATCGCCGACATAAATTTGGTAATAACCTGCTTCCCACACTCCAGAAATCTCTGGTTTTAATCCTGATGTTTCATCACCCAAAACACAGAAACTATCTCCAGAATTTGGACCAACAACCAGCAACGTTGGTTGCCCCCCAGCAGCTTCTACAGTCAAACGCATATAGTCAATTTTTTGGGACAAATTCATTTTATAACTTGGGCTATCTGCAATGAAGCCACAGCCTTGGCTATTAGTAGAACCACCTGAAAGTCCTTCTATTGTTTTAGCACTTTGAGCCAATATTAAGTTGGTAAAATCATCGCTTGCCACCCCGTTTTCTAAATTAATTAATAATATACCCGCGGTTAACAATAAAGCAGAGATCGCGTTAAACTTCAATAGACCTGCGATTTGTGAGGTCGAATATTTAGTTGTTTTCATAGAAAATACCAAAAAATTAAATTGTTAATGTAAGGCATAGTTAAAAGATATTTAGTAATTTCACCTATAAGATCATCGATAATTATACTAAATTGCTAATCCTTCTCCTAAAATACTGTTCCACTTACTTAATAGTCATATTTATTCACTTGGATTGATAAAATAATTTTATTCTCTTGAAAAAAACATTATTTCATTAGTGAAAATAATCATTTAATACTTAGCATGAATTTTTTACTATCTTAAATAATTGTAATCAAAATTTTTTTACTAAAATTAATTTAATTGTATTTACCTTGTTAATAATTTTATATTATTTAGCTAAAGCTTCATTGAAACTTTAAAATATTTACCTGTCAAATCTATTATAAATTCTTTATAACAGTAATTACTAAGATATGTTTTTAAATTTTAGATAAAATCATAGCGTTTTATTTTATATTCAAGGAATATACATATGACTAACCTTCAGAGAGATAACGTTTATAATCCCAATCGACGAGCAGAATTTGACATCAACATAGAAGAATATCTTCTCAAGCTCAAGCGTCGTTGGCTGCCATCTCTATCTGTTTTTGTCATTACTGTTGGAACTACTCTCTTTCTCACTAGCTTCTTGGAAAAAACTTATAAATCAGAAGGAAAAATTCTCTTTAAAAAAAACACTCCTAACGAGCTGCTAAATTTGAGTGAAAATACTAATGAATTCAATTCCTTGCTCAATACTCAGACTCCTTTAAGTACAGAAAAGCTGAGAATGATTTCTGAGCCAGTATTGCAACAAACTATAGACCAACTCAAGTTAGAAAATTCACTAGGAGAGCCACTGAAAGTAAAAGAGTTGAAAGAAAAACTAGCGATTGAGATAGTTGGGGGAAGTGACGTTATTTCTATTGAATACAAAGATCGCGACCCAATAATCGTTTCTAAAGTAGTCAATACTTTAATGGATGTCTATGTCAAAGAACATGTTCGCAGTAATAAATCTGCTACTACTAGTGCGGATAGTTTTATCTCCAGTACTATACCCAAAATTGAAACCAAATTAAACAGTTTAGAAGCTAACCTACGAAGCTTCTATGAAAAAACCAGGTTTTAGATTTGCAAGAAGAAAAAAAATCTCTTGTTGATGAAATCGGTACGCTTAATCGTGAAATATCTGGTGTAGGTGCGCAGTTACAGGGTAAGAAAGCTCAGACTGATAGCTTGCAAAATCAGTTAGGCTTAAACTTAAAACAGGCAATCAGTACAGTTCAATTAGGAAATACACCTCAAGTCCAAAGTATTCTCGAGCAGCTTAGTACTACAGAAACAGAATTATCCCAAGAAAAACAAAGATTTAAAGATAACCATCCCGCAGTAATAAGTCTTCAGGAGAAAAAACAAAATCTTAATTTCCAGCTACAAGGATTAATTCGTCAGTATGTCGGAGCTAAAGTTTCCGAAGGATTATTACAAAGCGATAATCTCAAGGACAATCAAATTGAGAAATTTATTAATCTCAAGATAGAAGAACTGAGTTTACAAACCGAACTTTCATCTCTGTATCAATATCAGCAGGTTTATCTCAACCGAGCTAAACAAATACCGAGCTTAGAACAGCAAGAACAATCTCTATTAAGAGAAGTTGATAGCGCACGTTCGACATACAAAACCTTGCTAGAAAATAAGTCTGATCTTGATGTTTTGGTTAACCAGCAAACAGGTAATGCTCAGATTATTGAATCTGGTCTTGTTCCCGAAGAAGGTAGCACAGGTAGATTACCATTAATAGTTCTCGGGGTTTTGACGGGTCTGTTTTTGGCTAATTTGACTGCTATCTTACTAGAAATGCAGGATCACTCTCTCAAAACTATATCCGAGATTAAACAAAAGTTTGCTTTTCAAATATTGGGAATTGTTCCTCTTGATACGCTACAAAATAACCGAGGTGGACTTGTTGTTCAGAGAGAACCTGATTCATTCGCTAGTGAAATTTATCGTATGATTCAAACTAATCTTAAGTTTCTCGCAGTTAAGCAGCAACCGAAAGTTATTTTGATGACCAGCTCTGTTCCAGGAGAAGGAAAATCTCTAGTAGCAGCAAACCTAGCGGCGGCGATGGCTCAGTTGGGACGAAAAGTTTTGTTGATTGATGGAGATTTAAGAAAAGCTTCTCAACATGATCTTTGGCAAATTAGTAATAAAGTTGGAGTCAAGGATGTTGTCGCGCACAAAACACCATTAGCTCAGGTAGTTACTCAGCCAATAAAGCAATTAAATGTTTTAACATCAGGTACTATTGCTCCTAATCCATTAGCTTTGTTAGACTCACCAGAGATGAGTCAACTTGTGGCAGCAGCAAGAAAGGAATATGAATTAGTCATTATTGATGCACCACCTTTAGCGGTAACTGCTGATGTCTTAACTTTAAGCAAACTAGCCGATGGAATTGTCTTTGTTAGCCGTCCAGGAATTGTGGAACATGAGAGCGCAGAACTTGCTAAAGAGACTTTATACAATGCTCATCTCGAAAAACAAGTTTTGGGAATGGTAATTAACGGTGTCCAGCAAAAAGAGTTTGATCGCTATTCGTATCATGCTAAATATAGCAAGAGCTATTTTTCTACTCCTACTGAAACCAGCCAAACCAAAACCGCTACTGCCTAGATATAGTTTTGATATTGCTCTCGTCAATAGATACTTATTAATTAGGAGTAGTTTTTTAAGCCGAAAAAATTAAAAATCAACTTTTGTCATTGGCTTAAATGCAGTATAACTTCGACTATTTATTTGTTCTTAATGAAGATAATGGTATTGATATAAATAATTTTGATTTATCAATCAATGGTAGAGTTTCAATATTAATGATATATAAAGTCTTAACCTATAAAAATCAATTTGCTGCATGATTATTATTCCAAGCTTCAGTAAACAGAAATAGAAGTTATGAATTTAGCCAAGGTCAAAGTTAAAGTGACAAATCTATTTCAAAGTAGTCTGGCGCAGGATACTTTATGGATGCTGTGTTCTAAGCTATTTAACATAGTGATGCAGGCAGCATACTTTATTATTATTGCCCGTTTATTGGGTAAGGAAAATTATGGCTCATTTGTAGCGATTACCGCCGTGGCAAATCTGGTTTTTCCTTTCGTCCCTATGGGTAGCGAACATTTATTAGTCAAAAATGTTTCGACTAACAGAGCCACCTTCAGCACTAATTGGGGCAATGGTTTAGTTCTTTCTATTGTTAATGGTACTTTATTTACACTACTCCTATTTCTGCTTTCTCCTGTTTTATTTCCTGGAAATATTCCCTGGGTAGCAATTCTGTTGATTCTTGTTGCCGATCTAATCTGCCTAGCTTTACTGGATTTGGGCAGTAAGTCTTTGCTGGCAAGCAACATGGTTAATAAGACGGCTCAATTGGAAGTTTTAGGTACCTGTAGCAAGCTTTTGGCAGCATTATCTTTATTGGTATTTTTTCCTAATCCGAGCGTAAATATTTGGAGTTATTTATATTGTGCTAGTTCAGTAGTTATGACTGTAGTTACAATTTTATTGATTACCAAGATGCTGGGTTTGCCTCGTCCTGTATTCTCTGAGCTAAAATCTAATCTGGTTCAAGGGTTTTATTTTTCGATTAGTACCTCTGCCAACAATATTAACGCCAATTTAGATAAGTCAATGTTGAGTAAGATCTCAGGAGTTGGGGCAACGGGCATATATGCCTCTGCTTATCGCTTTATTGATGTTGGTAATACACCTTTACTAGCTTTGTTTGGTGCTACTTATACTAGATTTTTTCAACATGGAGCGTCTGGCGTTCGGGGGAGTTTAAATTTCGGTAAACGACTCCTGCCTCTGTTAACTTTTTATGCGATCGCTACTATTGTTGGATTTTGGCTGCTGGCTCCCTTTATTCCCCTGATTCTTGGTGAAGATTATCGCGATGCGATTGAAGCTCTTTTATGGCTATCTCCCTTACCAGCGATCGCTGCTTTTCAATATTTAGCGGCAGACACTCTAACTGGTTCGGGGCATCAAAAGTCTCGCAGTATTATCCAGGTGGGAGCAGCTCTTGTTAATGTGGTTTTAAATATTATTTTAATTCCGCTTTTTTCTTGGAAGGGGGCAGCTTGTGCCACCATCATCTCTGATTCTCTACGGTTAGTTTGTCTTTGGCTAATTGTGTTTATACTATATCGTCGAGAAAGCAAACAAGACTATTCACCTGGATAAAGTAACTTTAGTTCATTTATTGTAATTAGCCTAACAGTCAACTATGCTATTTAATTCTTTTGAGTTTATTTTTCTCTTTCTACCTATTACTCTAGTCTTATTTTTTTATATTAGTAGAAAAAAGGATAATGCTATACAGCAATCGGCAATTGTTTGGTTAATTATCGCTTCCTTGGTTTTTTATGGTTGGTGGAAGCCAATTAATTTACCGTTAATAATTTTCTCGATGCTAGTAAATTATTATTTAGGCTATTGGATGAGTAACAGCATAGAAAAGCCTTTGATTAAAAAAGCTATATTCTTGACAGGTATTATTTTTAATCTAGGGTTAATTATATATTTTAAATATTTTGTTTTTATATTAAGTAATATCAATCAAATAATTGGCTCAGATTTTACTTTGCCGTCGATAGTTCTGCCTTTGGGTATTTCTTTTTTTACCTTTCAACAAATCGCCTATTTAGTCGATGCTTATCGTGGGGAAACTAAAGAATACGATCTGCGCAAATATATGCTGTTTGTCTGCTTTTTTCCTCAGCTAATTGCAGGCCCAATTGTTCATCATAAGGAAATCTTACCCCAGTTTGAAAAAGCCTCTATTTATAAATTTAGCCAAACAGCATTGTCTATTGGTCTGACTGTATTTATCGCTGGTCTATTTAAAAAAGTGATCTTCGCTGATCGCATTGCGGAATATTCTAATCTAGCTTTTGCTGCTGCATCTCAGGGGATTGACCTGACCTTTGCCGAAGCTTGGGTAGGAGCATTAGGCTATACTCTACAGCTTTACTTTGATTTTTCGGGCTATTGTGATATGGCGATCGGTGCATCCTATATGTTTGGGATTCGCCTACCGTTAAATTTTAATTCTCCCTACAAAGCTATCAGCATTGTTGATTTCTGGCGCAGATGGCATATTACGCTGTCTCATTTTTTGAGAGATTACTTGTATATACCTTTGGGTGGTAGTCATAAGGGAAAGTTACGACGTTACTTAAATTTGCTGATTACGATGTTACTAGGGGGTTTATGGCATGGCGCAGGTTGGACTTTTATCTTTTGGGGTGGATTGCATGGAATTTATCTGATAGTTAACCATCTATATCGCTCTGTTCGTCTTGGTTGGGGTCATGATCTCAAAAACGATGGGTGGCTGCTCCGCATGACAGGACAGATTGTGACCTTTATTGCTGTAGTTATTTCTTGGGTCTTTTTTAAAGCTAACAGTTTTGAAACGGCGACCTCAATGTTACAGTCAATGTTTGGCTTTAAAGGCATTGAACTACCTGATTTTTTAGTACCTTATCTGGGCTTTTTGAGAAATGTTGGCATTGGATTTTCTGGGTTTACTGTCAACGTAGGTATCAGTCAAAAATATGCCACTTTTGGCATCTTGATCCTGTTGCTGATTGTTTGGTTGACCCCTAACACCCAGCAGTGGATGGGTAAATACAATCCAGCTTTAACTGAGCCAGTTGAACAATATCAGTCACAGTGGCAACAGCAACTATGGCACTATCTATCTTGGAAACCTAATAAAATTTGGACCGTAATCATTGCCAGTTTAACGGCACTATCTCTGTTGTGCTTCTCTCGGGTTAGTGAATTCCTTTATTTCCAATTTTAATTTTTAAAACGTATATTCTAAATTAACTAAATAAAAATGAACTTGAAAAGTGCCACAGAAGGATTTTTAAAATTAGGTAAACGTACAGCCTCCGCAATGCCAGATTCTCAAATAGACAGTAAAGAAAAAGAAAGCAAGTTTAGTTTTGGTCTATATGGACTGGTAACTTCTCTACTCTTAGGTTCTGTAGCTGGTGTTAATTGGTTGATCGATCCTCTTTGGTATAGTCACGGAAATATTTTGACGGGCAAAAATTTTGCTTTTAATGAACGTGTTACCAAAACAAACCTTTTTTTTAGGACTAAGGATCAGGAAAAATACAACTGTATTATTCTAGGTAGTTCTAGGGTGACGACTTTAAGACCCTCTGAATTAAGCAACCACGATTGTTTTAACTATGCTCTCAAGGGAGCAGAAATACCTGATTTTGTCAGCTATGCCAATTTTTTGCAGGAGCAGAACATTAATCCTAAGATAGTTTATATTGGGGTCGATGGCTTAAATTTTGTCGAACAAGAAAGAAAGGAACAGCCTCCAATTTCTATTGATAGTCTTCAAACCCCATCTTTTCTTCAGGCCTATCTTTCGTCTGACGTGTTGTTGTTTTCGGCTATGACTATATTAGGTGTTAGTCCCGATCCTGCAAATTATTACGATCAAAATTTTGAACCAGTGGATTTTGCCAATCCTCCTGTGTATGAAGGACAGTTTTATAAGCCTGCTCAAGAGCAAAAATGCGATTTGGCTTCGATAGAAACGTTTATTAGTTTGAAAAAATTCTTTCCTCATGCCAAATTTGTGGGTTATGTGCCACCGAGATCTGCCTGGAGTATGATTAATGAAACCTATGCCAGGGGACTAACCGATTGCGAGCTATTAGCTTTTTATAAGCTATCGCAAAATTATGATGCCATGTATGATTTTTCCATTCCTTCCGAGGTAACTAAAAACCCCCGCAACACCTTTGATGGCAGTCATTATTCAGTGGAAACCAATAATAAAATCGCCAAAATTTTGCAAGGAGGAGCAGATGGTGATTTCGGAATTCGGATAGATAAATATACATTTGAAGATTATCGTGCAGTTTACCGCCAAAAGTTACGAGGATTTTTAGCAGAAACAGGGGAATTAAAACGCTGGAACGATAACCCCAAAATTTCTATTGATATGGTTCAATAAAAAACCCTAATTGAGTTGATGAGTAATTAGGGTTTTGAACTAAACTATGATTTATTTAGATCTGCTTTTTGGACTGATTTGCGATCGCCTCATAGCGGGAGGAATTGCCAAACTTTGAATTACTTGATTTCTTCTGGCATCTTCCATCTGTTTCAATTCAGTATAATCTAGCCAATGAATGCAGTTTACAGGACAGGTATCCCTTGCCTCTTCAATTAGCTCTTCAATGTCACCGTCTTGATTGAAAACCCTGGCTCGACCGTATTCAGGTTCAATATAGAATGTATTTGTCGCTACGTGAGTACAGTGTTTGCAGCCAATACAGATATTTTCATCAACGAAAACTCCTTTTTGTCGCCAAATGCCACCTAATTCTGGCTCAAAACCATTAGGCTGACTTGAGTCAGCACTATTCATCAGGCACTCCAACGTTGTACCACTAGACGGATTGAACCGTCTTCATTGTTGGCTTGCTCGGCGATTGCAAATCCTTGATTAGCAGTTTCATTGACTACAGTGTGATAGGCGTAACGTTGAGTTACTTGACGTAAAAAACCGTCCACTGTCAGCGGTTGTTGCCAATATTGTAAGTCGGCGACTAATTCATACTCATTACCATTCCAGCAAAATCCAAAATCATAGCTATTGTTTTGCTCAATCACTACCTCAGCCTGATGGGTTTGACCCTGGTAGCCTCGGACTTGTCCTGAACTATCTTTCCAATCTATGTTTAAATCTTTAAGAGCCGCTTTCAAAGAATCTAAGTTACGAATTTTCGTTTTAATATTGCTGAAATGTGACATAAATTTCCTCTGTGAAACTAAATTGAATGTTCTAATTAATTTAAACTGCTGTCTTAAAATTACCAATCGCCGTAGCTGCTTTGAGCAACAACGGTAGCTGATTGAACTTTATTTTGAGCGTAGTAATCAGAGGTTTGCTGTTGATCTACTACCACTCCTAACTGCTTTTCGATCGCCTCGGTTACTTCTTGGCAAGATGAGCCAACAATACCTGTGACCGTCTCTTTTACCCTTCCATCGGGATAAATAATGAATTCTAATGTTTCCATTTATCTGCTTACTGGCGATCGCCTAGCATAAATCATGTGCCTAACAGACTAACGTTGTTATTTTTTTGTTATATCGCTCTCATTATAGATATTTTGAGAGACAGCCCTAATTCTCAAAGAATCTTATTAAAGTTTAATAATAGCTGAATTAGTCACTGCTACATAATCTAAGTTTTCCGTAAACTAACTTGAGAGTCAAGGGGGAAGAGTGGGGGACTAAAAAGTTTTTCTTTTACAAAAAAGATACAATACTCAGAAAATGTTTATAGTTTAAATTATCAGGAAAAATAACTTTTAATTTAATCTTAGCTATGAGCTGAGGATCATACAATCTGTTATGTATTCAAGTTAGAGTCAGAGATGATGATCAATCAAGCGGGTAATCCGATCAGAGTTGGTGTATTAGGTTTTGGTGGTTTAGGACAAGCAGCGGTCAAAATTTTGGCTGCCAAACAAGAGATGACCTTAGTAGCAGCAGCAGATCACAAAGGCTATGTTTATACATCCACAGGTTTAGAGATAGATGCAGCGATTTCTACCTATCACAAGCATCATTCTGTAGGGTATTTAGCGGCTGGGGGAGTTCTGAGTAGCAATAGCATCCAAGATTTAGTCGAAAATGCTGACGTAGATGGTTATTTTCTTGCCTTACCTAACTTACCCAATACTTTTATGGCAGATGTGGCGCGGCAATTTATCCAAGCTGGATGGCAAGGAGTGTTGGTAGATGCTTTAAAAAGAACTAGCGCCGTAGAACAATTGCTGGAATTGCAATCTGATTTACAGCAGGCAGGTATTACCTATTTAACAGGCTGTGGTGCGACTCCTGGCTTATTAACCGCAGCAGCGGCGATCGCTGCTCAAAGCTACAGTGAAATTCACAGTGTTAAAATTACTTTTGGGGTAGGGATTGCCAATTGGGAAGCATATCGCGCCACCATTAGGGAAGATATTGCTCATATGCCCGAATATGATGTGGAAAAAGCAAGAGCAATGAGTGATGAAGAAGTTGCTGCCTTGTTAGACAAAACCAATGGCATTATCTCCTTAGAGAATATGGAACATGCCGACGACATCATGTTAGAACTAGCTGGTATTTGCGATCGCGATCGCGTTACTGTAGGAGGTGTGGTAGACACTCGTAACCCCAAAAAACCTCTAAGCACCAATGTCAAAGTTACAGGACGTACTTTTGAAGGCAAAACCTCTACCCATACTTTTACTTTAGGGGATGAAACCAGTATGGCAGCTAACGTCTGTGGGCCTGCATTTGGCTATCTCAAGGCGGGAATGGCTTTAAATTGTCGTGGTATTACAGGCTTATTTACCGCAGCCGAAATTATGCCTCAGTTTGTTAGATAGTTTAAACAAAAAAGCCCTAAAAGATAAACGATCGCTTTTTTGTAAGGCGATCGTTTTTTACAGTTATCTCAATCCAATGATCAAAATTTATTTAATTAGCTTAAAAGACTTATTTAGTCAGCAACAGGATCTGTACCAGCCACACTATTATCTTCATCTGTGGCAATAATATCATTCACCGCCGAGGCTGGCTTAAATACTGCTGACTCGGGTACATTTTTAGGAATAAAAAGTCCACCGCTAGAGATTAAATCTAATCCACCATTTCCTGAACCATCTGAAGTAGTCTTAGGAAAATTGCTTAAACCCACTAAATCACTACTAGAGGTAATATCGCCAGGAAATACAGCATAACCATAAACTGTTTGATTTGAAGCAATTCCTAGAGAAGCGATCGAAACAAAAATACCATGAATATTTTGACCTCCTAAAGTAGTAGTTAGTTTAGGAGCATTCCAATTAGATTGATTTTGAAAAACACTAGTACTGATGTTAATTCCTGAGTTACCCCAAATACCTGTATCTTTATTAACATTAATCAAATTACCAAACTTACTAGGATTGCCATTAGCATCAACTTCTGTAATAGCTGCAATATTGAAAGAGTCATTACCTCCCCGCTCTAAGATCAAAAATCCTGCATCATTTACATAGTCTGGTTTAACTATTAATCCACTTTTAATCAAAAAATCAACCCGCTCAATGTTATTGAAATTAACTCCACTATCATTAGCGAATACATTATCTGTTCCACCATTAATAAAGTCGCTTCTCACAGCATCTTCCATTGTAAAAACAGCCGAACTTCCTATAGAATTATTACTGCCTGCTTCTAAAAAGTAAATGTGTCTTATGCCTTGAACTTTATTGTTATTAACTCTTTGAAATCTAGCTTCATCGACAAGTTTTAAAATTGAATAATCTTTACCGCCTGCTTTAAATCCATTTAATTTGATATTTGTACCCGTACCATAATTTTTTGATGCACAATTATCTCCATTTTTATCGCAAACATTACCTGTACGAGACGTTGCGGGAACACGAGTAGTATCTAATGAATCTATTCTTACTGGAGTAGCCATTGCAGACTGTGAGATTAAAGTTCCTGTTGCCAAAATACCTAAAAGAGCAGTTGAGCTAATTTTTGTTAGGTTAATCAATTTGAACATTGGAGTTATTTTACTGTAATTTTTAATAAATGAAATTTATATTAATTAATTAATTCGAAATTGATTTGGCTTATAAATGACTTTTTCACCTATCAACAAATCAACAATAACAGGGATAAATAATAAACGTAAACTCTTAAAAATACTGAAGTTGTATCGCTTGTATTATAAAGAAACAATGTTGATTGGCTATATTTAATAAATTTGAAGTGAAGAAAATTTCAAATTGCTAGGTAACAAGAAAATTAAGGTGTTTTTACTAAGAGCAAAAGAGCAAAAAAAGCGATCACTCTAACTAGGGCGATCGCTTTGTCAAAAAATAAGATTAAAGTGCAGAATTAAACAGTTTAATTGTTTAGACTTTTGAGGCTTGATATGAATTATTTAAAGGAAGAAAAATAGTTAGTTCTTTACCCTGCTCTTGTCGTTGTCTAACAGTGAGTTTACCCCCTAGTGCCTGAAATATATTTTTAGTGGCATCTAAATTTAGACCAAGACAACCTGTTGCTGGTTGAAAGGTGAGTAACTGTCCCAAAGATTTAAACGGATTATCACTGTTGCTGGCTTGAGAAAGCACCTGTAACTTTAGCTGATTTCCTGCCGTTGAAATCTTGACATCAATATGTCCTCCTGTAGGCAAACTACGGGTACAGCTCTCCATTACTCCTGTCAAAACCGTGTCTAGCATTCCAGGATCGCTGACTATTCTAGGCAGGTTAGGGGGAAGAGTAAAATCTAGCTCTACATTACGTCGTTTGGCTTTTTCTTGCCAACGAGGGATACTTTGCTGAAACACTTGCTCTAATGAAAAAGCCACTAGCTCTACAGGCTTGGCACTAGGAGGCGTAGATTCCAATTCCGCAGCGCGAAAAATCAGCTCCATGCGCTCGATCTGTTCGCTACATTCGCGATCAATAGTTTGCAATCTTTGGATGACGTTGGGTTTAAAGTCCTGCTTACACTTCAAGAGCAGTTTGGTTAAGGTACGGATAGTAGTCAGAGGAGTACGAATTTCGTGAGTCAGTGCCTGTAATAGCTCCATTTCCATAAGACTAGTAGCACCATGATCCTGAAAAACTGATTGTGCTGATTTAGCAGTTGCTGCTACCGTTTCAACCTGGCGAGAATTAGCTGATAAAAACTCAAGATCGGGTATGTGATGCAATAAAAGGCGACTAAAATTAGTTACCAACTGATAATCTGGAGTAGGTGGCGCAAACTGTTCAACTAGACGATCTAATTCTCCTAAATGATGATATTTAGTAATTACTAAGCGCGATCGCAAGGTGTTCCAAACTTTGCTTAAAGTAACAGGATCGAAGGAAAAATGAAATTTAGGATTACCTTCTGCATCTGTGCCTAATACCAGAACTAAACCAAAATTAGCAGTTAGTACCAAGCAAAATTGTTCTTGAGCAATGGGATCTTGAGGAATTAGAGGTAGTTCTATTACTGCTGCGCTTTTTTGGACGACTGTAGGTTCAAGTGACTGCCGACAGGGCATCAGTATATTTACCTTAAAAGCATCTGGGGTAAATATTGCCGACTGAAAGTTAGATACTAGTTCGCAATTACTAAGCAGAGGAACAGGAGCAGAGAAAACTAAGCCTGATTTAGCTGCTGAGGCTAGTTGCTGGTTGCTGGTGATTTCAGATAAGAGTAGCTCTTCAACAGAAGCGATCGCGCCTCGCCATTCTCTTTGAGCATTTAACTCTGCCAAACGATGTTTTTGACTGTAATATTTTTGGGACTGTTTCTCGTTTATCTGCTCAACATCTGAACAGTAAGCAGTTTGAGGTAAAGTAGTTCGTAATTCTAATTCTTGATTAAGTACATCGCTTAAATTCTGTAGCAACCAGTTTTGCACTTTAAATATCTAACCTCCACTTAGCCTCTTATAATCAGTAGTATCTAAGCAAAATAATCCCAGTGATACTTCTGAACTGTACTGATACTATCTGTTATTTTTCTCTTTACCAATATGTAAAACCGAACTATCAAAGTCGCAATCGCCGATAGATTATTTGAGCTTATTAATACTTGATACTTGCTACCTGCTACTTCTCCAACCATCAGTTTAAAAGTACTAGTTTCAAACCTGATGCGGTTTATACTCCTATTTACTTATTTGAGCAATTGAATTATTCACGTCAGGGAGAGAATTATCAGCCAAGCACCTGCTTAGTAAAAAAGAAGTTACGGCTGGGAAGCTTTAGTAGAAATTATTAGACTGACAAGCTCTCGACGGGATTTGAACCCGATTCTTAGCTGCTTTTAACGCTATAGCGTACTCTCAAACACTTGTTCGCTAACCATTACAGGCAAAGTGAGCAAAAAGTGAGCAAAGATTATAATCATGAAATTGGTTACGAAACTTTACTAAAGGACTGGGAAGTTTACAAGAAACAAACCCCTAGAGGCGTAACGCTAGTAAAAGGAGGAGGTAGCATTTACCTACAATTTAAGACCCCTAACAAGCCTAGAAGCAAATATCAGTGCAACTGTACCTTTTCTATCGATGGGATGATTGACGCTGTTAGAAAGGCTAGCAGGGTAGCAGAGGCGCTAAAAAACTTAGAATCTGAAGTGAATTTTTGGGACTGGTACGATAAAGAAATTAAACAGGATAGTCAGTTAAAAGATGACAGGTTGACTTTTGGTGAAGCGATCGCCAAAGTA
>JAAUOU010000107.1 GCA_012034765.1 Pleurocapsaceae cyanobacterium CSU_1_1
AAAGAGTCCAAGCAGCCGAAATGGATTTCTAAAATTGAGCTTAAGTATTAAGTAACATTAAGACAGGTTGGTATACCTGTCTTTTTTATTTGCTCAAGACTACAAGCGATCGCCTAATTAACGGTCACCCGCAGGCACCTTCGTTTTATATGCGGAGCGGTGACGCGAAGCTAATCCTTTAGGACGCAGGTGTACGGGTGACTTTCCTTCATTTAGTACATACTTCTTAATAAATCCACCTTCTAAGACCGAAACGTTTTAATCTAAAAGCTGAAGTATAAGTAAACAACTAATTAAAAATAAACATGAGTGTAACGGCAAGTGGTGGCAGTTCATTAGCCCGTCCTCAACTCTATAAAACCGTAGCGGTGTCGGCAATCTTGCAGGCAGAACAACAAGACCGCTATTTAGAACAGGGCGAACTCAAAGAATTAACAGCATATTATAAATCTGGTTTTCAGCGTATCAACATCGCTCAGACAATCACCAACAATGCGGACATTATTGTCTCTCGGGCAGCAAATCGCATTTTTACAGGTGGCTCTCCCATGTCTTATTTGGAGAAGCCTGCTGAGATTGAAGAAATGGCTTTAGCAACCCCAAGTGGCAATAGCAACGTTCCTGGTGAGTTGATAGTCGAGCAAAAAGATAATAAAAATAACACAAATCTATTCGGCGCTTTTAAATCCCTATTTTCAGGGGGAGCAGGAGCAGTTCCCGCAGGTTTTCGACCGATCAATGTCTCTCAATATGGACCAAGCAATATGCAGAAATCTCTGCGAGATATGGCTTGGTTCTTGCGCTATATCAGCTACGCCATTGTCGCTGGCGATCCCAATATTCTGGTCGTAAACATCAGAGGACTGCGAGAAATCATTGAGCGAGCCTGCTCTACTGCTGCAACAATCGTAGCGTTGCAGGAAATGCGTGCTGCGACTAAGGATTATTTCCGCAAAGATCAAGATGCTGGCGATTTGGTTGAGCAGTATTTTACGCTTGCCATTAGTGAATTTGAAGCTCCTACCCCTTCAGATAAATTGCGTCAGCGCTCTTCTTCAGACTTGCAGGGTTTGCAGCTTCCCCAAAGCTACTTTAATGCTTCAGGAAGTCGCCAAAAATTTGTGATGAAAACTGGCTTGTCTACATTAGAGAAGCAGTCGGTAATTAAAGCAGCCTACAGACAAATTTTTGAACGCGATATTACCCGCGCTTATGGTCAGTCTATTTCTTATCTAGAGTCTCAGGTTAAAAATGGCGACATCTCGATGAAAGAGTTTGTCCGTCGCCTCTGTAAATCCGAACTTTACCGCAAGCAGTTTTTTGAGCCATTTATTAACAGTCGCGCTTTAGAACTAGCTTTTCGTCATATTTTGGGTCGTGGTCCTTCCTCTCGTGAAGAAGTCCAAGATTATTTCTCCATTGTTTCGGCAAAAGGATTATCAGGGTTAGTTGATGCTTTAGTCGATTCTCAAGAATATGCTGATTACTTTGGCGAAGAAACCGTTCCCTATCTTCGAGGCCTGGGTCAAGAAGCTCAGGAATGTCGTAATTGGGGGATGCAGCAAGACTTACTGAACTACAGCGCACCTTTCCGTAAAGTACCTCAGTTTGTGACTACTTTTGCCCGTTATGATCGTCCTTTACCAGACCAGCACGTTTATGGTTCGGGTAACGATCCGCTAGAAATTCAGTTTGGCGCGATTTTTCCGAAAGAAACTCGCAATCCCAGCAGTAGTCCTGCACCGTTTAATAAAGACACTAAACGCCTTTTGATTCATCGTGGCGCAGGTATTAACAACCAAAATAGCAATCCTGCTGCTAGACCAGAGCTACCTGGCTCTTTAGGGGCAAAGGTATTCCGTCTCAACAATCAATTACCAGGGGCGAACAACCAAAGTAGCGTCAACTTTGCGGAAAATTCTACTCAGGCTGTAATTCGAGCTTGTTATCGCCAAGTGTTTGGTCGAGATGTTTATCAAGGTCAAGAAATTAAGGTTGCTGAAATCAAGCTAGAAAACGGCGATATAACTCTACGGGAGTTTATTCGCACCTTGGCTAAGTCTGATACTTTCCGTAATCTGTATTGGACATCGTTGTACGTAGTCAAAGCAGTGGAATATATTCATCGTCGTCTCTTGGGTCGTCCTACCTATGGTCGTCAGGAAATCAACAAGTACTTTGATATTTGCTCTAAACGAGGTTTTTACGCCCTAGTTGATGCCATCATTGACTCCCCTGAATACTCTGAAGCATTTGGTGACGATACTGTACCCTATGAGCGTTATCTCACTGCTGGCGGTTTGCAACTACGCAAATCACGTCCTGGCGCTATCGAAGAAGGTATCGGCGCAAAAGTTGAATCAAGTAAAACTCCTCGCTTTGTCGAATTGGGTCAGGTTAGAATGTCGCGCACTACTCCTGAAGTCAATCAGAAAATAGCTCAAGGAGTTAGCGCCCAGCGAATACAAAGCAAGGTATTCAAGCTTACTACTACTACGGATAAAGTAGCGTTGAAAAACGTTGTTCGGGCTGCTTATCGTCAGGTGTTTGAGCGAGATATCGACCCTTATGTAGTACAAACACAATTTTCTGTCTTAGAAAGTCGTTTGGGTAACGGAGAAATTAATCTCAAAGAATTCATTGAAGGTTTGGGCTGCTCTGAGCTATACCTCAAAGAATTTTATACTCCTTATCCCAATACTAAGGCAATTGAACTGGGGACGAAGCATTTCTTAGGACGCGCACCAGTCAACCAAAAAGAAATCCAGAAATATAACAAGATTCTGGCTTCTCAAGGTTTAAAAGCCTTTATCGGAGCAATGGTTAACAGTATGGAGTATGTCCAGGTATTTGGTGAGGATACTGTGCCTTACCGTCGCTTCCCCACTCTCCCTGCTGCTAATTTCCCTAACACAGAGAAGCTCTATAATCGCTTGACGAAGCAGAATGACGAAATCGTTGTGCCTAGCTTTGATACGGTTAAAGCAACTTCGAGATAGCAAATAATGAGACAATAAGACAAGACTGCTAAGGCGATCGCTTTTCGTCTTGTCTTTGTCTTTAATGTAGATGAAATGCTTTTTTGGGCAACAAATTCTCCCAAACTATCTCCAAAAATCAGAGTAGCTTTATCTTCAGCGATAAAGTCAACTTGTGATAGCTAATTACAACGAAATACAACATTAAATTCTGTTAAGGAAGGAGAATTAACTGCAACAAAATATTGGATTATAGTTACGTTGGGCAATTGCTACAGCAAGAATCTAGTCAACTCGAATTAACAGCCCTGAATACTACAAAGCATTTCAGAAACAGTTTACTAAAAGTAATCAAAACAGCTTACAGTTGGAGAAACATTATTTTATGTAAAGGTTTGTTGACAAGTTGGCGGTTGATGGCAGATTAGTTTGGACAAGTTGCAATACTAATTTGTAGCAGAAAGCTAGAAACTAGGTGGCAAAACAGAGTAATCTATAACCTAGGAGGATATCAGCAGCAAGATTTAGGTAGTAGAAAACTAACCTAATTCAAGAGTTGTTGTGTAAGTTTTTTTTCTCGTCATCATGGCGAATTAAAGAGCGAGTAAATAACAGCAACAGGCTAACTGACGATTCTTTAAAAATCAAAGCTACCGATCAAAAGGTAATTTATTCATTAATTTCATAATCATTGGGAGGAATCCATCGATGAGTATAGTCACGAAATCCATCGTGAATGCAGATGCTGAGGCTCGCTACTTGAGTCCTGGTGAACTAGACAGAATTAAATCTTTTGTAACTAGTGGTGAAAGCCGTTTACGTATTGCTCAAACTCTAACTGAGTCTCGTGAGCGGATTGTCAAACAGGCTGGCGATCAACTTTTCCAAAAACGTCCTGACGTTGTTTCTCCTGGTGGCAATGCTTACGGCGAAGAAATGACTGCAACTTGTTTGCGTGACATGGATTACTATCTACGCCTAATTACTTATGGTGTAGTAGCTGGTGACACAACTCCAATTGAAGAAATTGGTTTAGTTGGTGCAAAAGAGATGTACAAATCTTTAGGTACTGACGTTGGTGCAATGGCTCAAAGTATCCGCGAAATGAAAAACGTAGCTACTTCAATGATGTCTGGTGATGACACCTCTGAAGCTGCTTCCTACTTCGATTACGTAATCGGAGCTATGCAGTAGTAGGCAATGCCTGGCTGCTAATATAACTAGTAACAAATTTTTCAAAAACACACTAACTTATCAGTGTTAAACAGTTTAAGACTCGGTAAGATAAGGAAATAAAACTATGCAAGACGCAATTACCTCTGTAATTAATTCGGCTGACGTACAAGGCAGATACCTCGATGGTGCTGCGATGGACAAGCTCAAAAGCTATTTTCAAACTGGTCAATTAAGAGTTCGTGCTGCTAGCGTAATTAGTGCTAATGCAGCTAGCATCGTTAAAGAAGCAGTAGCAAAATCCTTGCTCTATTCTGATGTAACTCGTCCTGGTGGCAACATGTACACTACTCGTCGCTATGCGGCTTGTATTCGTGACCTTGACTACTATCTTCGCTATTCTACTTACGCTATGCTAGCTGGAGATCCCTCCATCCTAGATGAGCGAGTATTAAACGGCTTGAAAGAAACTTATAATTCTTTAGGAGTTCCTGTTTCTTCTACTGTTCAAGCAATTCAAGCCATGAAAGAAGTAACTGCAAGCTTAGTTGGTGCTGATGCTGGCAAAGAAATGGGCGTTTACTTCGACTATATCTGCTCTGGCTTAAGCTAGTTCAGAATCCGCCAGGCGATCGCCTAAAATAGCGATTGGATGACCTCCACGGACGCGCCTTCAGGCGGACGCAACGCTAGGAGCTAATCCTTTAGGGCAAACCTTTAGGGCTTCGCTATCGCACAGATTCGGAAGTCTAGAGTGAGTGCTAGTTCCAACAAAGCTTAGTTTTTCGAGCGCAAAGAAAAAGTAAGTTGAGGCGAGATCTAGTATTGACTTCTGACTCCCGAATTTTGGTATTTGGGCAATGGTTAAAGCAGAAGCTAGTTTTGTTCAAACAAAACTAATCAGCCAATTGCTGAAGTAGCAAATTTACTACAGAAAAATTTAACTTTTTTTATTTAATCAGGAGAAATTATCTCATGCGTATGTTTAAGGTGACGGCTTGTGTTCCTAGTCAGACCAGAATTCGCACTCAAAGAGAATTACAAAACACTTTTTTTACGAAGCTTGTACCCTACGATAACTGGTTTCGCGAGCAGCAACGCATTATGAAAATGGGCGGTAAAATTATTAAAGTTGAGTTGGCTACTGGTAAGCAAGGTATGAATACAGGCTTGTCTTAAAATTGCCCTCAATTATATTTGAGTTTGCAGGGGTCAGTTAGACTCCTTTTTTGTTGTCCTATTTAATTGATCTAAAACTTCAATGTTGCGATCGCGCCACTTAAAAATTATATTTTGTAGTATAACTGACCTAAACTTTTGAGGCTCTTAGTTGCCCACAGGCGGCATCTGCTTCCAACCCACGAGAATAACGCACGCTGACGGCTATGTTTGCCTGTTCAAGAATATTGGCGAATTCTCTAATGCGATGATTTTTGGGTCTTTGGTAGTCAACTTCGGAAATAGGATTATAGGGGATTAGGTTAACGTGGGTTTGAAACCCTTTTAGACAGTGAGTTAATTCCTTCGCGTTTTCAGGTAGATCGTTTACTCCTGCTAGCAAGACATATTCAAACGTAACTCTTCTGCCAGTTACCTGGACATAATCTCGACACTCATCTAAAAGATGGTCTAAAGTATATTTTTTAGCACTGGGAATTAATTGTTCTCGCAAAGCTTGATTAGAGGCATGAAGACTAACTGCTAAGACAATTTGCAGTCTATGTTGTGCTAGCTGCTGGATTTTGCCAGGAATACCCACTGTAGATACTGTAAGCGATCGCGCGCCAATTCCTACATCTTGGTTGAGAGATTTAACTGCCGACACAACCTCGTCTAGATTTGCCATGGGTTCTCCCATACCCATGAATACGACATTACTCACTCTTTGCTCAAAATCCTCTTGTACCGTCAACACCTGATCGATAATTTCGTGCGCCTTGAGATTACGGGTAAAACCACCTTTGCCCGTAGCGCAGAAATCACAATCCATGGGACAACCAACTTGAGAAGAAACGCATACCGTTAGTCTTTTGCTAGTAGGAATACCGACAGCTTCAATAATCAAGCCATCCGCCAGACGCAGTAAATACTTACGAGTTTGATCTGGTGCAACACTGCGATAATGAATTGTCGAACGTCCTAGAGGATAATCTGCCATTTCTGAGCGCCATTGCTTCGGAAAGACAGAAATATCTAGAAGCGATCGCGCTCCTTTTTGATATAACCATTGATATAGTTGTTTACCTCTGTAGCCTGGTTGTCCTTGCTCTTGTATCCAGGTGGTCAACTCCTCTAAAGATTTTCCCAACAGAACTTCACTAGTGCTTGATTGCTGGATTGTTTGTAGCGTCATTGTGTTTTATGTGTCGAGCAAAGTATAGGATTAGCTACTAAAGATTTTCTATCATTGGTTGCTGGTTATCAGTAGCAATGTATAAACATCTATAATTTTTCTATTAATTCTACAGCTAATTCCACACTGCAAAATTAATCATTGTTTAAGTATATACAAAAAAAATTGAATAATTTGAGTTTTACTGCCTCAGATCTTGATAACTTAATGTGAGTTACTGCTAAGAGAATTAAAGTTTGGTTGCCAACGATATTTATTCAGGTCAACTTTGCCATTCTTTTTAAACTCAATTCCTTCTTCTTCTAACAAAACTTTTTGCAAATAATCGCCACCCTGACGTTGTAAAGAATAAGATATTTCTCCTTGAGCATTAATTACTCGATGCCAGGGAATATCATCTTCTATTTGAACTCTAAATAAGGCATATCCTACTAAACGAGCTTTGCCATATAGTCCAGCGAGATCGGCAATTTGTCCGTAAGTAGCCACTTTACCCCAAGGTATTTGGCGTACGGTAGTGTAAATGCGATCGTAGTTGGACATTGATCAACTTGTTAAACTCTATACTAACTTTGGCGATCGCCATTACTTTTTTGACCATCTACACTCAATGCTCCCGCACCTGCATAGATAACCATCAATAATCCACCAATCAAACCAATGTTTTTCAAAAAGTCGTTGATTTGACTAGGATCGGCGAGCGGATTATGAAATAGTAGAGAAGCAGGTATCAAGAAAATAATTAGTAAGATTGAACCAATCTTAGTTTGATAGCCTAACAACAAAGAGACAGAGCCTAATAGTTGAAAAAACACTGTTCCTGCTGCCAATAGGCTAGCCAAAGGCAATCCTTGACTACTTATAGTTTCCACTAACCCGCTGAAAGCTGTAATGTGGCTGATTCCCGCTTTAAAAAAAATTAGACACAGGCAGATACGAGCTGCTAACGCTATATATTCCATCAGAATAATTCCTTGGGCAATAAATATTTACAATCTACAAAATTGCCCTCCCCATTGAGACTGGTAAGGCAAATAATTAATGCCGCTATTCTTTTGTCCAGTCAGGACAAGTGCTATCCTCATATCCATTAGGATGCATAGCGCAAACTAAAAGATTGCCATTATAAACGTGTCCATGATAGTTAGCACAATTAATGCAGGCAGGATGACTTTTGGCAGATGGAGTATGATAGCTAACGCTGGTAAAGTCATCATCGACAAAATTGTCCCACTCGTTAGATAGAGCAGCATCTATTTCGTCGCTAGTAGTAACGATCACATCTACGAAGTTGTGAATAAAGTCTTCAACTTCGTCGGCCAAGTCTGTCGAAAACTGTGCTAGAAAAGAGCCGACATTTTCAGTCACTTCGTCTACTAGCAACTCGGTAGTTTCTCCTACCTCCGTCCAAAACCCCTCCATCTCTGCTGCGGTTTTTTCAATCTGTTTCAACCACTCATTTTGCCAATTATTCATAAATTAACCTTGTTAACAGATATCATCTAGTCTAACTAAATAGTTACCTTACATTTCTTTTTTGAGCCGACGTAACTCTTGTTGAAGAAACTGTACTTGCTGATGTAGATCATCACCATCAGAATTTGAGCGAGGAGATTTTTCTGTGTTAGCTGCTGGAGGAGTAGATTCTTCATCGACAATCTCAATGCGACGCGGTTCTCTTTCGGTTGCCGAATTATGACTTGATACAGTTCCTTGTGCTTGTTCCATCAAATCATCAACAAATTTGCGCGCCTCTTCCGTACTCATCTCGCCTCGTTCAGCCATTTCTTCCGCCAGCTTTTGGGCTTGAACTCTCAAATCTTTAACTGTGTCGCTGGCTTTTTCTTGGGCATAGGAAGCAAAACCAACTCCCATATAAAAAGCTTTCTTGGCAATATCTTCAAAATTAGCCATTGATCTTCTTCCGATTTCGCTATGGTCTACTCATAGTGTATATCATCTGAAAAATTGATAAATTACGGTTTCCAGTGTGGAATTCCCTATTTATACCAATACTAAAAAAGTTAGAACGTTTTTGTTTAACTGATATCTACTACCTACTACCTGTACGGGCGAACGGCCGTTCGCCCCTACTACCTACTACCAAGGTTTAAAACCCATTTTCAGGGCGGGAGAATTGGGTTTGAGTCGAAAATCTCCTCGTTCTGGGGCAATAAACATGGGATCGGCAATGATTGAATGAGCATCCCTTCCTCTTCTTTGCCACTCTTGCCAAGATAATCCACCGAACCTAATCGGGCGATCGCTCTCATACCAATAAAGATTACGCTTGAACAGATAATGTCCATCTGACCATTTACCTGCTAGTAGATCGCCTTCATGCCAATAAATAATATTATTTTCTAAAGTAAAACTTTGATACTCTTCATCTTCTGGGGAATTTTCTTTTAAGGTACGCTCAAGCTGAGATAGTTCGCCAAAAGCAAAAATATTATTGCGAACGATATTATCTCTCCCCTGGTGTAAGTGAAATCCTCCTGTTCTTGTTCGGTACACGGTGTTATTTTCAACTATAATTTGCGAACTTCCTTCATCGAGATAGATTCCCCAACCACCAAAGTTGTAAGCTTGAATATCGTGGATCAAATTTGAACGAATTTTTGTCCCAGGTTGAACCCCCAAGGTGTAGATGCCTCCGTTATCATTGAGTAGAGGCTGTTCACCATCAGCAAGCTTACCAAGATCGTGAATGTGATTGAATTCAATTAAATTATTCGCTGTTGGATTATCGGCACTACCCCAAGTCCAACCCACCGAAATGCCAGAGTAGTAAAAATTATGAATGTGATTATGGGCGACTAGATTATTAGCTGCACTGCCGATCCAAATTGCCACAGCAGCGTGAAAAATTAGTCCGCCATTGTAGATATGACAACCGATAATTTGATGATTGCCATAATTGGCAATTTTGATTGCCCCCGCGCCCAAGTCGAAAAATTGACATTCCAGGATTTTATTATTGAGACAAACATCAGCAAAATCGATCGCATAGTTGCTGATGTGAGCGAGCGCGCATTGTTTCCAAGTACAAAAACGAACTCGCTCGGCATAAATAGCTCCAGGAAGTCCCTTAACAGCAGCTTGTCCCAAACTGCGCCGATCACCCTGGGAGTAATACCATTCCCCATGAGCAAAGGTCAAATTTTCAAACCAGAGATATTCCACAAATTTTTCTGCTTGTGTATCGCCTGAGAGATCGACGAGTTTGGATAGAACAGGAGCAATTATTTCTGCTTGAGAAATTTCTTCTCCAGGTAAAGGAATATAGTAAACTTGACCCGATTTTTGCTCTAAATACCATTCACCTGGATCGGTGAGAAATTCGCTAATGTTTTCCAGATAATAAATCCCTGCGGCTGAAGAATCAGAATCTCCTGGATCGATCCGATAGGTGCTGGGATAGTCAAAAGAGATGATGCGACTGGTTTGGTCGATCGCCTCGATGGGCAAGCGAGACTCTAGCCAACGAGTCATGACAATTGCTTCTCCTTCTTCTGCTTTGCGCCACTGTTGTAAATCCCCCGCTCGAAATTTAAACCTAGTTTGCCCTTCTTGCCAAGGCGTATTTGGGGTGACATCTGGTGCTTCATCTACTTCTAGGTATCCTGTTTTCGGATAGCGACAACGTTTAGCGCGATCGCCATTCACCCACAGTTGATGAAATGACCATTGTTTAGTCTTAACTTCGGCAATATTGGTTGTCCAGACGGTTTGATCATTGAAAGTGGCTATTTTCCAATTTTTGATGATGCGTCCGCCACTGATAATAGGTTTTTCTTGTTCGTAAGCTTTGTAAGTAATGAGAAAATCTTTTGTTCCAGAATCTTCTGCTGTAAAGCTAAGGGGTTCTTGCAGAAAATATGTCCCTCCGCGCAGGAAAACCGTCACTGGTTGTTTGATATTGCCCTGTTGCTGTTTTAATTCTCGAATCGCATCCCGCGCCCTAGTAATGGTAGCAAATGCTCCATTTCCTCCTTGAGCAGTTGGTTGTTTTCCAGTCCAGGCATCGTTACCCTGGGGAGAGACATAGAAAACAATTTCAGGAGATTCTGGAGATTTCTGATTAGCGGCGGAACTATCTTGCGTATTTGCCACAATTAAAGCAATTATTGTCGGCGAAACAGTAACTAACCAACCTAATCCGAGCCAATTTAAAAAAGTACGACGATTCATGGAAATTTTGCTCTGAAATTTTACTTTTTAGTCTTGGTTTGCCCTGTTAAAACCATAGAAGGATTAAAATTATCTGACAATTATGCTAATCTGTGAGATAACCTACTGGACATCATTGTTTCGTTTGAAGTAAGCAAAGAATAGTGAATCTTTTATTTGCAAGATTTTTAAGAGCAGTCTATCGTAAAGAACCCGTGTCTGGCTTTATTCTCATTTTAGGAGTGACAGATGCTCTCATTGGCGGTCTAGGAGGACGGGAAAGTTTGCTGTCTATCGGTTTATTAATTGCCCTATTAGGCGCTGTAATGCGTTGGCGACAAGGAGAAAAGAAATCAAAGGCGATCGCAACTGAAACCGTCAGATATTATCTCCCCCCAGGTTCAACCCGCCAACCATTACCCCTTTTGACTCCCAGCAAACGCTCATCTAAGTAACCCTACAAAATAGCTAATATTTATGGCTATGGAAAACATCGATCAGCAGCATCCCCAAAATCAGAAGGATCGCCTGACGGTCGATCAGTTGTTAGCAGTATCCGCAAATCCTGGCGATCGCGAATTGGTAGAATTGGCTCGTCTGATTATTCGTTATCGTGATTTTCCTGGTGCGCGAGACATTCAGCAAGACCTGGCAGTGGTATTAAATAATTGGCAATTAACGGAAGAAGAGCTTTACCAAAAAACCCGTGCCATTCATGCCGAGGGAACAGTGTATCGGCGCACAGCAACAGGGGAAACTCAGGATTGGACTTGAGTAATGGGTAATCAGTAATTAGTAATCAGTAATCATTTAAGGCGATCGTTGACCAGCCAGCCAAGATGTTGTCCAGGCGCTTTGAAAGTTAAACCCTCCTGTTACCCCATCGATATCGAGTATTTCGCCAGCAAAGTAGAGTCCAGGACATTTTTTGCTTTCCATGGTTTTAAAATTGACTTCTTTGAGGCTTACCCCGCCACAGGTAACAAACTCGTCTTTGAACGCCCCTTTTCCCGTAATTTCATATTGTCCCTGAACAATTTCTGCTACTAATTTGTTTAGTTCTTTTTTGCTAATTTCTGACCACACTTTTTCAGGATTGATTTGTGCATAGTTAATGAGGCTCTGCCAAAGACGCTTGGGCAATTCTACAGGACAATAGTTGACTATTTTTTTCTGCGGATTAGTTTGTTTTAAGGAGGTTAGTAGCTGGTTTAATTCTTCCTGCTTGAATTGAGGTAGCCAATTAATTTGTAAAGGAGAATTATATTTAAGCTCGAATAAAGATCTTGCTCCCCAGGCTGATAATTTGAGAACCGCAGGGCCACTCACTCCCCAGTGGGTAATTAACAACGCGCCTGTTTGTTCGAGCTTATTTTTACCTGTGCCTAATTTAACTTGGGCATTATTGACGCTAACTCCAGCTAATCCCTGTAAACGGGAATCTCGCAGATTAAAGGTAAACAAAGAAGGTACAGCAGGCTCTATTTTGTGTCCTAGGTTTTTTGCCCAACGGTAGCCTAATGGATTGCTACCTGTGGCGATTAACAGGCGATCGCATTTCATGACTCGCTCATTTTTTAATTCAACCTGGAAATAGTTTTGCTGGCGCTCATCCTGATACTGTTTGACCGTCTTTACTCCTACTCCTGTCCGTAGATCGACTTTTGCCCGATCTGCTGCTTGCATTAAGCAATCAATAATTGTCTCTGAACTATCGGTAATGGGGAACATTCTGCCATCGGCTTCGGTTTTTAGCTTCACCCCACGAGATTCGTACCATTGCACCGTATCTTGAGGCTGGAAACGAGAAAATGCCCCGCGTAAAGCCTTAGCACCACGGGGATAGTTGGCTACTAAACGAGCAGGTTCAAAACAGTGATGAGTTACGTTGCACCTGCCACCCCCAGAGATTCTAACTTTAGCCAGGGGTTTACTTCCAGCTTCAATTAAAGTGACTTTAGCTTGAGGATTGGCTGTCCCACAGGCGATCGCGCCAAAAAACCCCGCAGCACCACCACCTATAACAATTACGTTCAATATTTTTTCGCCTTAATATCTTCTTGTTTTCAAAATCCCCCAGGTTAAACCTGAGATCAGCATAGTCATTAGCAAGATTGTAATCACCCCTCCTGAGATAAAGGTAATCATCCCAATCCCCCGCAGAACATATAGAGTAACAAAACCTAATAAGGAAATAATAAATATATTGAGTAACATAGATGCTATATTTTTTGGTTTAACTGGTAATATCTACTTGTTAAATGTTATGCCATTTGAACTATTGAGCAACAAATGGATGTTTGAAATCGCTCATTTTTGACTACAAGCTTGATACATAAATAATTTCAATGCTCTATAGCTTTATAAATGTTGACATTTTTCTGGGCTAGAGAAAAAATTAACTCTTCTTTACTAAATAAAAGTTTTTATTCTCTATCTTGATGTTTAATGACCCGAGTTATCAAACATCATAGCCAGGTATTTAATGAGCTAGGCGATCGCCAAAGGTATTTATACTCGCTCTGGGCTTTGACTTGAGCTTGAAACCTCCTGTCAAAGATAGCTTTAAACAGCATTAACGCATAAACCCTGATGAACCATCAATTTGACTAAGATTTTCTTAATCTGTTGGGCAAAATTTGTTTTTGTGTTTTGTTCACATTTATATATTTAAAAGACCTAAAATATATTCTAAAAGTAAAACTGATATTTATGCTGTTATTCAAGATTTTTTAAACCGAAAGAGCTTTTTAAAAGACAATACTTGTAATATCTCTTACTTTATAAGACGAAACAACTTTGTTTTCGCTATCAATTGCTTGATAATTGCCATATAGACGCAATGCAAATACAACAAGCGTCGCCATTATTAATCGCAAATAAATTTTCATTTACAAACGCAGAGGAAAATAACGTGGGGCAGATTAGATTAGCAGTTTATGGCAAAGGTGGAATCGGTAAGTCCACAACTAGCTGCAACATTTCCGCAGCTTTGGCAAAAAGAGGCAAAAAAGTATTACAAATCGGCTGCGATCCTAAGCACGATAGTACTTTTACCCTGACAGGATTTCTGATTCCGACGATCATTGATACTCTTCAAGAAAAAGACTTTCACTATGAAGATATTTGGCCCGAAGATGTAATCTACGAAGGCTATGGTGGAGTTAGCTGTGTGGAAGCGGGTGGCCCTCCTGCGGGTGCTGGCTGCGGTGGCTACGTTGTGGGAGAAACAGTTAAGCTACTTAAAGAGTTAAATGCCTTTGACGAATATGATGTCATCTTGTTTGATGTTTTGGGAGACGTAGTATGTGGTGGTTTTGCTGCGCCTCTAAATTATGCTGACTACTGCATGATTGTGACCGATAATGGTTTTGATGCATTGTTTGCAGCTAATCGGATTGCAGCTTCGGTGAGAGAGAAAGCGCGTACTCATTCCTTGAGATTGGCGGGTTTAATTGGTAATCGGACTTCTAAACGGGACTTGATTGATAAATATATCGAGCATGTACCAATGCCTGTTTTAGAGATCCTGCCTTTGATTGAAGATATTCGAGTATCCCGTGTTAAAGGTAAAACATTGTTTGAAATGGCAGAAAGCGATCCTTCTCTCAACTTTGTCTGTGACTACTATCTTAATATTGCCGATCAGATTTTAGCCGCGCCTGAAGGAGTTGTACCCAACGAAGCTCAAGATCGAGATTTATTCTCCTTACTATCTGACTACTACTTGAACCCTCCCGCAGATAAAGCAGGAGCAAGTACTAAAGAAGATGAATTAGACATGATGATGGTTTAAATCATTGAACATTGAACATTGAACATTGAACATTGAACAGATTAGATGTAGGGGCTGTTCGCGAACAGTCCCATTAGAGATTATCGATAAAAAACGACACATCAACAATCGAATTTAAATTCACAATATCTCGATCAAATTAGAGAGGAGATCCAAAATATGACCGTTGCTCAAGAACCTTCAGCATTAAACTTTGAATGTGAAACTGGGAATTATCATACTTTCTGTCCCATTAGTTGTGTAGCTTGGCTATATCAAAAAATTGAAGATAGTTTCTTTCTGGTAATTGGCACAAAAACCTGTGGTTACTTCCTACAAAACGCAATGGGAGTAATGATTTTTGCTGAACCTCGTTATGCGATGGCGGAATTGGAAGAAGGCGATATTTCTGCTAAGTTAAACGACTATGAAGAATTAAAAAGATTGTGTTTGCAGATAAAACGCGATCGCAATCCTTCGGTAATTGTCTGGATTGGTACTTGTACCACCGAGATTATTAAAATGGACTTGGAAGGTTTAGCACCTAGACTAGAAGCAGAAATCGGGATTCCCATTGTTACCGCCCGTGCTAATGGTTTAGACTACGCCTTTACTCAAGGGGAAGATACTGTCCTCGCTTCCATGGCGCATAAATGTCCGACTAAAGCACCTAAGTTAGAAGCTGAGAAAAAAGAACGCAACGCGGTTTCTAGTCTGTTGAACTTCGGACGCAAAAAAGAAGATGTCACCCAACAAGAATCAGAATATAAAGATCATCAGCCATTAGTATTATTTGGTTCATTACCCGATCCTGTGGTTACGAATCTGACTCTAGAACTGAAAAAACAAGGGGTCAAGGTATCAGGTTGGTTACCCTCTAAGCGCTTTACGGAACTACCTGTAATTGAAGAAGGATACTATGTAGCGGGGGTTAATCCTTTCCTTTCGCGCACGGCAACAACTTTAATGCGTCGTCGTAAAACCAAGCTAATTGGCGCACCTTTCCCCATTGGCCCTGATGGTACTAGAGCCTGGATTGAAAAAATCTGTTCGGTACTAAACATTGAACCTCAAGGACTAGAAGAAAGAGAGGCGAAGATTTGGGAAAGTCTAGAAGATTATATTCAGTTAATTCGCGGTAAGTCGGTCTTTTTTATGGGGGATAACCTCTTAGAAGTTTCTTTGGCGCGTTTCCTGATTCGTTGCGGGATGACCTGTTCTGAAATTGGTATTCCCTATATGGACAAACGCTACCAAAAAGCAGAATTAGACTTGCTGGAAAAAACCTGTAACGAAATGGGTGTTCCTTTACCCACTATTGTCGAAAAACCCGACAACTATAACCAAATTCAACGCATTTATGACTTAAAACCAGACCTCGTAATTACTGGAATGGCACATGCTA
>JAAUOU010000108.1 GCA_012034765.1 Pleurocapsaceae cyanobacterium CSU_1_1
TGTGTCTGATGTTTTTTGAACCGTGGGTATCCTTTCTTACCTGGTTTGTTTTTCTGGCAGTTATCAAAGAATCGAGCAATTGCCGACCAAGCTCTCTCAGCCGATGCTTGTCTGGCTTGAGAGTTGAGTTGGCTTGCAAAAGAAAACTCTTTACCCAGAACAGCACAGTATGCACTCAGATCATATCGTCCGATGTCGCGGTTATCCATCCAGTATCTCAAGCAAGAATTACGGACAAAACGAGCAGTACGGATAGCTTCATCGAGCTTGCCATACTGCTCTTTCGATCCCTCAAGTTTTGCCTCAAATACCAACATGGTTACGTCGTTTTATCTGACGTAATCTATCATATCATAAACCCTGTCCGCAATTCATCTCACCGCCAAACGGAGTACCGTTATGGCGGGAGCCTTCTTGCGGTTGAAGGTAAAAGTAGCTTGAGCTGAAGCATAGGAAACTTGCTGCTCTAAAATAATCCTGATTAAAGTGGGGAATCCTGGTTCTCTTTGCCACTGGGGAGGATACCCATAATTATCGATAACTTTAGCCAAATCGCGATCGCGTTTAGTTAATTCTTTAATGCCTTGCATAAAGTAAGTTCGCTTTTTACAGTTAAATATTTTGGATGATTTCGTTATCCCAAGTGATTATCCGTACTTGATATTAGAATTGAATTTAGGTGCTTTAATGACCTTAACACCGTTAAATCTTTAATAAATCTCTAACTTCGCTAAAATTTTAGATGTAGCTATCTCTTTCTCCCAGTCATGAGTCAGACCCAACTTAATTTTGCCGATATTCAAGCAGAAACTCCCGATCTAGAGCAAATTACGCGAGAATATCAGGACATCAACAACGCATTAGATCGAGCGCAAACTAGATCGGACAAAGAAAAGGCTCTACAACAGTGGGAAGATTTACGCCGTCGCCTAGATACTTGGGGGGCAATGACTTCCCTCAATTTTAGTCAAGACACTACTAATAAAGACTACCAACAAGCACAAGAATATAGTGATGAATTAAGACCCAAATTAACCGCCCTCGAAGTCGCGATGAAACGCAGGCTGTTAAATAGTCAAGAGCGGACGGAATTAGAATCTATTTTGGGACAACAAGCTTTTAGCCTTTGGTCGGCAGACGTGACTACCTTTGAACCAGCGATAGAAGAAGATTTAGTCCAAGAGTCTAAGCTAGTTAATCAATACGTACAGCTATTAGCTAGTGCTGAACTGAAATTTAGAGGAGAAGCGCTTAATCTTTCAGGAATTCGCCAATATACTGAAGATAGCGATCGCCAAACGCGATATGAAGCAGAAAAAATACGCTGGCAATTCTTTAGCCAAAATCAAGTCAAACTAGACAGTATCTACGATCAACTGGTCAAACTGCGTCACCATATGGCTCAGAAATTAGGCTACGACAACTATACTGGTCTAGGATATAAGCGAATGCAGCGGATTGACTACACCGAAGCTGATGTGGCCAGCTACCGTGATGAAGTTGTGGCAAAGGTTGTCCCCCTGGCACAAAAAATCATTGACCAAAAAGCGCAAAAACTTAAGTTGGCATCGGTTATGTATTGGGACGAGTCTGTATTCGACCTCCAAGGAAACCCTAAACCCCAAGGAGATCATGACTGGATGCTTAAACAGGCACAGCAAATGTTTGATGCTATGCATCCAGAATTAGGTAGTTTCTTTGGCATGATGGTTGCGGGTGATTTTATGGATCTCAAAACTCGTCCTGGCAAGGCTGGTGGTGGTTTTTGCACTAGCTTCCCCACCAAAGGAGTACCCTATATTTTCGCCAATTTTAATCAGACTAAAGGTGATGTCGAAGTGTTTACTCACGAAATGGGTCATGCTTTTCAGGCTTGGCAAAGCCGTCATCTATCTTTAATTGACTATCTCTGGCCAACTTTAGAATCCTGTGAAATTCATTCTATGAGTCTGGAGTTTCTTACCTGGTCACAAATGGATAAGTTTTTTGGTGATGATGCCGACCGTTTTCGCGAAATTCATTTAGCACAATCAATTCTGTTTTTACCCTACGGTTGTGCGGTAGATCATTTTCAGCATCTAGTTTATGCCAACCCTGAAGCTACCCCACAGGAGAGAAATCAAATGTGGCAACAAATGGAAGCGCGCTATCTTCCCTGGCGACAGTATGGAGACATTGAATATCCTGCCCATGGAGGTTTGTGGCAAGAGAAACAACATATTTACTGCTCTCCCTTTTACTATATCGACTACACTTTAGCTTTATGCTGTGCAATGCAGTTTTGGGTCAAGGCTGAATCTGATTTTCAGGGCGCTTTAACCGAATACATCGCCTTATGTCAGCGTGGTGGTCAAGCACCTTTTGAGAGCTTAACTAGTTCAGCTAATTTAATTTCTCCTTTTAAATCTGGCTCTTTGGCAGATGTAGTTGCGAAAGCCCAGGGCTTTTTGGGCTTATAGGAGATAAATTAGCTGATGTAAAGCTAAAGCTAACAACCTAAACTTAATACCATTTCTCGAAACTAGCTAGATAGATGAGCTTTGAAATGTAGTAGCGCGTCCAAATTAATTTGTTGGGTATTAAAATTATTTTCAGCCCCCTAACCCCCAAGCTTGGGGGAATCAGCCCAGCATTTTTAGCCTAGACGCGCTACTAAAAAGGTATTTTGGTGTTTGCTAGACTACTACCTTTAGGTGTCCTCCATAGTAGTAATTTTGTGTCAATTTATGCTGAACTGAATGGTTGATTAAATATGTATACAACAGAGCCTTTTTATTATTTATCTACTGATACAATCGCCATTGTCACTCAAGCAAACAAAATCTATGCAATTATCACCCCAAGAAAAAGACAAATTAATGATTTTTACTGCTGCTCTAGTTGCCGAAAGACGTAAAGAAAAAGGCATCAAACTAAACTATCCTGAAGCAGTAGCCTATATTTCTGCTGCTATTTTAGAAGGTGCTAGAGAAGGAAGAGCGGTGGCTGAATTGATGAGCTACGGTCAAACTCTCTTAAAAGCTGATGAAGTAATGGAAGGAATACCAGTAATGGTTGATGAAATACAGGTAGAAGCAACCTTTCCTGACGGCACTAAGTTAGTGACGGTACATAATCCTATTCATTGAACATTGAACATTGAACATTGAGCATTGAACATTGAACATTGAACATTGAGCATTGAGCATTGAGCATTGAACATTGAACATTGAACATTGAGCATTGAACATTGAACATTTATCAGTTAAAAGCTAAAAGCTACAAGTATTATCACTAGCAAACTCACAGTCAAATTGACAACGATAAAAATGATTCCAGGTGAAATTATTACCCAGCCAGGGGAAATTGAACTAAACGCAGGAAAGGAAACTATTGCAATTGAGGTTAGTAATACAGGCGATCGCCCAATTCAGATTGGCTCCCATTTCCACTTTTATGAGGTGAATACAGCACTGCAATTTGAGCGCGAATCTACTAAAGGAATGCGACTCGATATTCCCGCAGGTACAGCAGTGAGATTTGAACCAGGGGATGAAAAAACTGTAACTTTAGTTGCAGTAGCAGGGAGTAAAGAAATATATGGTTTTAATGCCTTAGTTGAAGGAAAGATTTAATAACTAATAACTAACAACTAATGAATAAATCTGTAGCAAGATTGGGTATTGGGGGACCAGTTGGTAGCGGTAAGACTGCGCTATTAGAATGTTTAGTCCCTATGTTGACGCAACAAGGGATTGAAGTGGCTGTTGTCACTAACGATCTTTTAACCACCGAAGATGCAGATCGTCTAAAAAGTAAAGGATTTCTGGCATCAGCAAGAATTATCGGTGTCGAAACTGGGAGTTGTCCCCATACGGCGATCCGAGAAGATCCGACGATGAATTTATTGGCGGTAAAGGATTTAGAATTACTTTATCCCCAGTTGGATTTGATTTTTATTGAAAGCGGTGGCGACAATTTGGCTTCTACTTTTAGTTACGATCTAGTAGATGCTTATATTTTTGTGATCGATGTCGGTGCGGGGGATGATATTCCGCGTAAAAATGGCCCTGGTTTCGTTCAAGCTGACTTGGTAGTCATCAATAAAATTGATATCGCACCTTATGTCGGTGCAGACTTGGATTTGATTCGTCAGCAAGCACCAGAACACCGCAGGGGTAAACCTATTATCTACACTAACTGTAAAACTGGAGAAGGTTTAGAGACAGTTAAGGATTTTATTTTAGAAACATTGTTGTTTGAACCAGTAGGGGCGAATGCCCTAAAAGATTAGCTGAGTCTAACGACTTGCTATGCAATCGCGTCGTCATTCGCCTGTATATAAATTGTGATTCACGACAAATATCAAAACAATTTAGAATTAAATCTTCAATGCGATCGCGCTGGCGGAGGCAATCGCACTAATAAAACCATTTGTACCCATCAATATACGACTTATCCCCTGCGTTTATCGACTGTATTTCGTTTAGATGGTGCGAATACCAACCGTGCCTATCTTTATACGATGAATACATCACCAGGTTTATTGGCAAAAGATGAATTGAAAATATTTTTGCAACTAGAAAATAATACTAATTTATATCTTACAGACCAAGCTGCAACTAAAGTTCATCCCATGCCAATTAAGCATAGTCAGGCAACAGTTGATTACCAAATAGAATTGCGATCGCAAGCTAATTTAGAATTAGTGCCAGAACCAATTATCCTTTATAGCGATGCTGCTTTAACTCAAAATATCTCAATCAAACTCGATCGCACTGCTAAATTATTTTTAAGCGAAATTATCTTACCAGGAAGATTAGCTAGAGGAGAATTTTATCAATTTCGTTATTATTTTAATCGTTTAAAAATTACCGATCTAACAGGAGAATTATTATTTACCGATGCCATGCATCTAGAAGGAAAATCTAATCTTTTTAAAGATAATCATTTATTTGCACCTTTGCCTATTATGGGCAATGCGATCGCAGTTTATCCCGATCTCAACCTAAAATTATTAAGTAAAGCATTAGAAGAGATCCAAGTAACTAATTTTCCTAATCTTATGGTTTCTACTTCAATTTTACCGAGGGATTGTGGTTTACTAATTCGTGCCTTTGCCAATAAAACTATTCAGCTCAAACAATATTTTAAGCTGGCATTAGAGCATATTCGTAATCTAATTAGTCAACCTGCTTTACCTTATATTCCCAAGTAATTAAGCATTGAACATTGAACATTGAGCATTGAACATTGAGCATTGAACATTGAGCATTGAGCATTGAGCATTGAACATTGAGCATTGAACATTGAGTATTTGTTATCGATCTATTCTGTTTTTTTGAGAATTGAGAACAATATTTTACCGATTTCATCCGCATCTTGATAAATACTATCGAAAGATTTTATGTCAATATACCCAGTATCTTTTAATAAAGAGAGCCAGTATTTTGTTTTCAAACATTCTTTATATGCTATGGAGATCTTAGCTGAAAAATCTGCTTTAGAAATTGCTCCATTAGCCTCTGCTATATTTGCGCCGATGCTTGTACCACTTTTTAATAACTGTTTGGATAAAACAAATTCTCTTTTTTCTTCTACTAAATATTTATATGCTTTCACAACTCTGATAGCAAATTTATAAGCTTTATCATAAGTCACGTTATTTTTCATAGCCAAATGATAAATGATAAATGATAAATGATAAATGATAAATGATAAATGATAAATGATAAATGAAATGACAGAAGTAGCTAATCAATATTTAGGAAATATCCAAGAAAATGCTGAACTATCTCAACGATTAGCCAGAGAAAATTGTTTAGAAGTTCATCTAAGCCCAAGCGATCGCGTTAAAGGTAGAATTCACGCCCATACTGATTCTGGTGTTGCCGTGGGGATTATTAAAAGTCGCGAACTTTCTTTACAAGAAGGGGATGTATTTCAAACCGAGTCGGGAAAATTAGTCTTAATTCATCTACAGTCACAAAAATTAATGGTGCTGAGTTTCTCTAGTTCAACGGCAGATACTTTACCTACTAAATTAATCCATCTAGGTCATGTTTTAGGCAATCATCACTGCCCGATAATTGTCCGAAAAAACAAAATTTATCTTCAGCTAACAGTAGATGCAGCCGTAATGGAAGAGACGATCGCCGATTTTCAAATTCCTGGTTTGAAAATAGATTATGAATTGCGATCGCCCAGCGAATACCTCAACTTTTACGACCATACTCATCCTCATCATTAAAGCTAATGATTCAATCCCAAATCTCCCAGCAGCTTGCCTTGATGCAGTTAGCCGATTCTTTTTTCCCCACTGGTTCTTTTACTCTTTCTCACGGGGTAGAAAGCTTAGTTCAAACTGGAAAAATTCAGTCGGTGCAAGACTTACAAGTTTTTTTGCAGCTATTGTTACATAACAAGGTAGGAACGACCGATCTAGTAGCCTTACTCCACAGTCATCGAGGCATTAAAGACGGTAATCTAGAGGCAGCAAGACAAGCAGATCGGCAGCTTTTTGCTCAAACAGCGATCGCTAAAATCAGAGAAACTCAGCGTCAAAGTGGAAGAGCGTTGCTAATGGTCAGCAGTTCTACTTGGCAAGACGAACGATTAGAAATTCTTAACCGAGAAGCTGCTACGGGTAAAATACACTGTTTACATCCAGTTATTTTTGGTGCAGTCGCTGCGATCGCAGGTTTGAGCGAACAAAATACAGTCTTGGCTTTTTTGCACAGCCTGGTTACTAGTATCTTGAGCGCAGCTATTCGTTTGGGTGTTTTGGGACACATCCAGACACAGCAAATTTTGCGATCGCTAGCACCAGATCTTGAGGCAGTCTGGTCTACTGCTAAGTCAATGAATCTAGAGCAGATGTGGTCTTGTACTCCCTCGATTGATCTGGCACAGATGCAACATCCAAAATTGGCTCAGAGGTTATTTGCTAATTAAACCGTGAAGCTGTTAGCCAGTTAATTAGTAAATTTAAACTACTAATACTAATTGATTAAACTCATTTATCTTTTTGAGATAGAAATACGAACACTGTCATTAACAATTTCACACATCAAATTAACAACGTAATTAGAGAGGAGTTAAAACTATGAGTTATCGTATGGATCGACGGGCGTATGCCGATACCTTTGGGGCAACAGTAGGCGATCGCGTTCGGTTGGCAGATACAGAATTGTTTATCGAAGTCGAAAGAGATTACACTACTTACGGTGACGAAGTAAAATTTGGTGGCGGTAAAGTAATCCGCGATGGTATGGGACAATCACCGATATCTCGTGAAGATGGTGCGGTAGATCTGGTAATTACCAACGCCTTAATTCTCGACTGGTGGGGTGTAGTCAAAGCCGATATTGGCATCAAAGACGGTAAGATATTTAAGATCGGTAAAGCTGGTAATCCTTATATTCAAGATAACGTTGATATTATTATTGGCCCTGCTACAGAAGTCCTTGCAGGAGAAGGACATATTGTTACGGCGGGAGGAATAGATAGCCACATTCACTTTATTTGTCCCCAACAGATTGAAACGGCGATCGCCTCTGGAATAACGACGATGATCGGCGGTGGTACTGGCCCTGCTACTGGTACAAACGCTACTACCTGTACTCCTGGCGCGTGGAATATCGCGATCATGCTGCAAGCTGCCGATGCTTTCCCGATGAATTTGGGCTTTTTGGGCAAGGGAAACAGTGCCAAACCAGAAGGATTAGTCGAACAAGTCAAGGCTGGCGCAATGGGTTTAAAACTCCACGAAGATTGGGGAACAACCACCGCTGCGATCGATACTTGTCTGGGTGTTGCCGATGAATATGATGTCCAGGTAGCAATCCACACCGACACCCTTAATGAATCGGGTTTTGTCGAAGATACCATCGCCGCATTTAAAAATCGAGCAATTCATACTTATCATACTGAAGGTGCAGGAGGCGGACACGCACCAGATATTATTAAAGTCTGCGCTTTAAGTAATGTTTTGCCTTCTTCTACTAATCCCACTCGTCCTTTTACTGTCAACACTCTAGAAGAACATCTCGATATGTTGATGGTGTGTCATCACCTCGATAAAAACATTCCTGAAGATGTGGCTTTCGCTGAATCTCGTATTCGCCAGGAAACAATTGCAGCAGAAGATATCTTGCACGATTTAGGAGCATTTAGCATGATTTCTTCAGATTCTCAGGCAATGGGTAGAGTTGGGGAAACTATTATTCGTACTTGGCAAACTGCCCACAAAATGAAAGTACAACGGGGTGTCTTAACTGCTGAGAATCAGCAATCAGCCGATAATTTTCGCGCTAAACGCTATATTGCCAAATACACCATCAACCTGCGATTACTCATGGTATTGCCAGTCATGTCGGTTCAATTGAAGAGGGTAAACTAGCCGATATCTGCCTTTGGAAACCCGCTATGTTTGGTGTAAAACCAGAAATAGTACTCAAAGGTGGTGCGATCGCTTGGGCGCAGATGGGCGATCCTAATGCTAGTATCCCCACCCCCCAGCCTGTATATATGCGTCCTATGTTTGCTAGCTTTGGTGGCGCAACTGCTGCAACTTCTTTAACCTTTGTTTCTCAGGCGGCATTGGATGCAGATATTCCCCAACAAATTGGGATCAAAACCCCAGCCGTAGCTGTTAGTAATACCCGCAAAATAGGGAAGACAGATATGAAACTCAATGATGCCTTACTCAATATTGAAGTCAATCCTGAAACTTATGAAGTCAAAGCAGATGGCGAACTATTAACCTGCGAACCTGCTCAAGTTTTACCGATGGCGCAACGTTATTTCTTATTTTAGAATAAATCAAAGATTGGTAGTCTTACATCGCCCATGTCATTGGTTGAATTGGTTCAAAGGTAGATTTAACCTGATAAGTAGAATTACTTTCTGTTGCATGATGAATTGCGAGGACTAATTCATTGACGTGGAGAGAATATCTTGCCGAAAGACGACAGGGACGATCTTCTCTAATGGCATCAGCAATTTCGGCAATGCCACGGGCAAAATCCATTTGAAAAGCTCCACGATAACTATATTTCGTCTTAGTACCCATTAAAGGATATTTTTGTTTGATTGGGCTGACGATCATCTTTCTGCGGATGCTGAATCTTCTTCTAATGTGTACAGGAGCATTGTAAAACCAGGAATCGGGAGTACTTAAAATACCGCGATCGCCAAATATTCTTAAAGAATGATCGTGAGCTGCCACAATACTACAGGTCAATCTAACTACTACTCCTGAAGCAAATTTAATACAGGCGACCGAAAAATCTGGTGCATTATGGTCTAAGGGAATATCAGTATTTTTATCTTCAACCAATGTAGAACTAAAGCCTGTAACGCTTTCTGCACGCCCAAAAAAAGCAGGAAACCAAGAAAGATAATATCCTGCATGTTCCATAGTGCAGCCTACTTCAAATTCGTCTTTATACGGCCAAGGAATACCCGATTGATTAACCCAGGCTTTATAAGGCATTTTGTGGACTAAACCATCATCCATTTCACTATAAACAACATACACCTTACCGACTATATCTTCCCGTAATGCCTTCCAGATTGTCTGTGCTGTTTCTCCCAAAAGACTACAGGGTGCTGATGATAAATGCAGTCCTTTGTGTTCGGCAAGTTCCACCAGTTTTTCTGCCTCCTCCAATTGCATCGCCAGAGGTTTTTCCGAATAAACGTGTTTGTCTGCTAATAGACAGGCTAAATTGATTTCAAAATGGCTTTTAGGATTAGTCAGATTTACTACTAGCTGAACTTGGCGATCGCTTAGTAACTCATCTAGGGATCGATAAACCTCTACTCCGTGATGTTGAGCAAAATCTTGACATCTAGCTGAATTTAAATCGTAAACTCCTGTTATTTTAAGTTCTGGGTAATTTTTCAGCGTGGTTAAATAATAATCTGCTACAAAACCGCAGCCAATAATGGCAATATTAATTATTTTAGACATTTCCAATATGGTTTTAATCTTTAGATTTTAGCGTATATTAAATACTTACTCTGAGTTTTAATTACCAAAGATTTTCCTGGAAATTTTTGCCTAAAGATGATTATTTTCTTTGAGCTTGGGTTTTAGCTATTTTTAGCGAGAGCTTTTTTAATGAGCTGCGTAATCTCACTGGGGCTTTTAGCTATTTTCAGCCCAATTTTGCGTAATTCCGTGGCGGTTTGGCGATCGCGATTGACAACGGGAATTGAAGTGGATAGATGATTAGTAATAATAGTCACAGCGTCCTGATAAATTTTTGTCTGGGGTGCTTTTAGCCCGACTAAATAGACCACTATCGGCTTCTTGTCAGCATGGTTTTTCTTATAGGCGATAATTGAATCAACTTGACTAATTCTTTGTCCAATCACAACAATTGCTTTAGTGTGAGGATCTTTGTTGAGGGTTGCCAACCAGTAAGCTAAATCAGAGCCAATAATACTGTCATTGCCCACACTGACAATCATCGACTGCCCAATTTAGCTGCATTTAATTCTGCTGCGACCTCATAACCAAGATGCCGACTAGAAGTAATTAAGCCTACTGTTCCTGGTTGATAAAACTGAGGCTGTAAATTACCCAAGCACACCTGTTGAGGAATAACAATCCCATGACTCCCAGGACCTAAAACCAAAGTATTAGTTTGTTGAGCGCATTTGATCAAGGCAATAGTATCTTGGGGAGGGACTTTGGAAGTAAAGACAATAATGCAACGAATACCAGCAGCGATCGCTTCTTGGGCAGCATCAAGCACCTGATAGGGGTCAACAAAAATTAAGCTAACCTCAACTTTGCCGAACTCCGTCTGGACTTGTTCCACCAGATCAAAGACAGGTATCCCTTCTACTGTAGTGCCACCTTTACCAGGACAAACTCCAGCGATAATATCTGTCCCCAAAGTCTTCATGTGCAGGGCGCAAAAAGTGGCTTGATCATCAATAATTCCTTGAATAATAACCTTGTTGGGATGAAACCAATTCATAGAGGGAATAACTACAGTGAGAAGTGGATTGAATAGCTGAATCAAATCTGAGGGTAAAATTACTTTAACTAGATTTAATTACGGCGATCGCCTGATCAATGCTGTCCTCTAAGCTACTGGATAAATAAATTTGTTCTGAACTCGCTAAATCATTAATGTTGCTGTGGTTTAGCAAACGCAGGACAAAATATGGTTTACGGTGAGTTACTAGAGAAACCTGCGGTGATTGAGAGCGATCCAGCTCTTGATCAACCAAGAGTTGTTCTGAAGCAACCAATACAGCAGCTTCCTCTAAAACCTGGCAATAATCAACAACAGTTTGCACAATCTGGCGATCGACCGCTTCAGTATCCCAAATATTCAGGATGATGACTTCAATTTCTGTGAAAGACTCTAATTCCCGCAAAATACTGAGTAACTGCTCTCGATAAAACTGAAGATTATCTACTTCGGCAACTAAACTATTCTCAATTAAAGCACCGCAAGCAGTCACAACTTTATTTTGATCCAATAAATCCCAGGTGAGTAAAGCTGAGTCAAAACTACTACAGATCATCCCGATCTTGCCATTCTTTTGGTGCCAATCAAGCCAACGCCAGTTAACTTGACTAAAATTTTTATTAGTTTTCCAAACGCTTTGGTGAACAATAGCTTGTTGTTGTGCCGAAAAATGCAGAGTTTCAATAATTGGCTGTCGAGCTAAAGCATAGTCGTTGATTTTGATTCTGCCGTCTAAAGCCATCAACTCACCTTGGTTATTAACTCCCAGAGGATTAATTTCAATCAGATCTAGGTCTTGTTCTTTAAACAGGCGATACATCTTAGCCATAATCTCGCTGACCGAACAAATCAAGTTTCCTGATAGACCCATTCGAGTAGCCAACTGACGAGCATAGAAAAGCGTAAACTCTTCAGTTACCGCAACCTGCTGTAAATTGCTCAACAATGAATCAATATTCATACCTCCCCAGGCAGAACCTAGCAGTACAGGACATTTTAGGTCATAATCAAGCACTATTGCCAGGAATAACTCTCGTTCAGTGTTGTAGTGTGCCTCTGCCAAAATCACTTCGGGATATTCCCCTAAAATAGACAGATTAAATATACTGCGAGCAGCAGCGATCGCATCAATAGTATTCGCTACAAAACGTATCCCACCAGCTTTACCTCGCCCTCCAGATCTAACCTGAGACTTTAAAACTACGGGATAGGGAATTTGTAATTGCTTGATTTTTCTGGCATCTTGAATAGTTAAGGAAGGTAAAATAGGAATTCCTACCATTCTAAATAGTTCTTTAGCCTGATACTCTAACAGTTCCATAAATCAGCTAGTTACATTTTCTTATAGTTTAGAGTAGCTAATTCATTACTATTCGGCTAATTTGTTATCTTATGTGTAAATTTGTGTAAATTGTTAAATTAGTTAGAATTATTAACTTATTTACTTCTGGTCTTGAAAATTTAGGGGCAAAGCGATTATGATAATTACTGCTCAAAAGCCGACCTTTCCCCAAGGAAATAGTTGTTCTAAAGTAGTTAACGCAAGATAAGACTTTAAGGTTTCCACCTAGCTATACTGTATTTTAGTATCGCCTAGATTATGTTCTAGTTAGGCACTCTCAACTGTCAGATAATTCACAATTCAACTATGCCCATTAACATTACGGACGATTTTTTCGCGTAACAGACTCCATCAAATCAACGGCAAAGCATTCAAATCAGGGAAAAATATTGTTCGATTTACAACAGCTATGGCAAAATCTCATAACGGAAGGGGAATGGAAAAAGTTGTAATTATTATCAACGCTGAAGTTGGCGATCAAGATCAACTTATCTCAGCGTCGCCTGTGACTCAAAAAATGGTCGAAGCTTTACAGCAAAGTATTTTTAAAAGCTCACCATCTAGAGTAGTAGAAATAGTTTCTGCTGCTACTCTTTGGTCTAAAAATTCGAAAATCATCAAAAGAGACAGAATCGCCGACACAATTTACTGTCCTCTGACAATTCAATTACCAGATTATTTTGATTTTCCTCAAAGAAAAATTTATGCTGCCTGTAAAGACATTAATGCCCGCAGAAGCTGGGTAGAAAAAAATCTCGGCTGCAAAACTAGTGTTGGTGATTCTTGGCTGGGTCACCTTTGGCTGCCAATTATCCTGACAGACAAGCTAGTATTTGGCGAAGTAATTGGCGAAGGTCCGATCCCAAACTCCTATGAACATCCTGTGGCTATTCCTAAGCGCCAGCAACAATCTCTTCATAATCTAGCAGAGCAGCTACTAGATTCTTTGGCAGCAACTCCCGCATCCTATCTATTGCAATTTAGCTTATATAACGGCGAAATTGTCTTTGATCGACTATGGCCTTTTCCCGCTGCACCAGCCCTGATTACTTTGAAGACACAGCAGCCCGATCTATTTACCTGTCACTGGCACTGCTTGACTGAAAAAGCGATCGCTAAGATCAACATAACTGACGCAATGCCAATCTAGGCTGAAATATCAATTGAATCTATCTACCTAGTTACTCATTCTGTTAGCGCGCCGTGCATCTAACCACTGCTGTAAAATGATGGCTGCTGCACGGCGGTCAATTGCCCCCTTATTGCGGGTAGAAAATTGTTTTTGAGCTTTTAGCTGTGCCTCTGCTTCCACAGAGGTCAAACGCTCGTCTACGTATTCAAAAGGTAGCTGCAAAGTTCGAGAGATTTTGTCGGCAAATTTCTGTACCTGTTTTGCCTGAGAACCCAATGTTCCATCTAGCCTATAGGGTAAGCCGATTACCAAAATATCGATCTGCCTTTCTGCCACAATGTCTTTTAATTGCCGTACATCTTCTACCCAAGAAGTCCGCTTGATTGTAGTTAAACCAGTGGCAATTAGACCAGTGCCGTCGCAACCTGCCACCCCCATTCGTTTTCGACCGACATCAAGCCCTAAAGCAGCAACCTTCTTCATGCCAATAGATATTAATAGATATTAATTGTCTTTTTAAAATATCATAGATGAACTTTTTTCTCATGATTTTTTAAAGCTGAGGATAAACCATGAAAATTTATCAGTAGAGACTTGGTAGGGGGAGCATCCCACTTTTTAACTAAGTACAAATACTTAAGCTAATCTCTTTATTTAAATAGGCACAGCGAAGCCTTAATATTTGAGATACATTATTTCTTCTCTAGAGGCGTTTTATTGTATGAATGAATAGGGTGATAAGCGAAGTCTAGCGAGCGCTCATTGAACAGATGGATTTTGATGTTTAAAGACTTGTAATTATCGAGCAATTTTGAGAGTAAATCAGAGCTAAAATAAGGTTAAGTAACCTCATTTTGTTGCTAGAAACAGCAAGGAGGAATCGATGAAAGCTAAAAGTGATTCTAGTTCGAGTATTCCGCATTACGACCCGCATATTGTCCCATCCGAATCAGTAGCTAGGGCGAAGAGAGAGGGTAAGCATTTTGGTCATGTTGACCATGACGATCCTGGCGATAAAGAACATCTTCACAACCGAGATGGCTACACTGTTGACCAAGAAGGCCTGCTTAATAACTATGCAGTGGAGACAGAAGCCTACATTTGTGAACCTGGAGATTTAAGACAAAAAGAGCTTGAGCTTAAGGCTCAACGTCGTCGTGAACTTCAAGAGTTGTCAGAAGATGAAAAAGGTAAATTAACTTCTAACCTTTTCTTCAATCTCGTATACCTCTGCTGCTGTTTGACCTGCTTCACGGCGATGCCTTCGGCTAGCTTCGCAATCGCAATAGCTTTCTCCGAACCGACAATTAACGCCAGCTTCTTAGCCCTAGTCAGTCCTGTGTAAAACAAATTCCGAGACAGCATGATGTAGTGTTGGGTATATAGAGGAAGGATTACTACAGGATATTCAGAACCCTGACTTTTATGAATACTTGTCGCCCAAGCTAAAGTAATTTCATTCAAATCGGCATAATCATAAACTACATCTCTGCCATCAAAATCGATAGTAACTTCCTTTTCTGTATGGTCAATGTTCATCACCATTCCCAAATCACCGTTAAACACTTCTTTGTTGTAGTCATTTTTCAACTGCATCACGCGATCGCCCGTTCGTAAAATACTATCGCCCATTCGTGACAAGTTAAGGGACTACGCTTAAAGTCAATCGGTTTTAAGCTCTTAGCGCAGCGCGTAGCGCAGATCGTCGTAAGACGACTGGGACGCGGTAGCGTCCGCAGCTCTCAGCTATTAGCGTCTTACGTGGTTCTACATGGTCGGGAAACCCGACCGTAGCCCACGCGCTTTGAGATAATTTCCATGAACTTTAACTTCAAGTTAGCGATCGCCATGTTAACTTCTTCTAATCCATATTTAGGGTTAAGTTATCTTTGGACAGGTTCAATTAATGGCATTAAATTGCAGATTGGGGCTACCTGGCTATTCTATGCCGTTTTAGTCGATTTAGGAGATGCTGTTGCTGATGAAATTTCTCTTCCTTTTGACTGTGTCTCCTTAGAGATGATTCCCATGCGGTCTTGATTATTTTCATGGTGCTTCAAAGCGTGGAGAATCTCAAGATCCCGTCAAATATTTTTCTCATCCTGATCTTGTGAAATGTTTGGGCATTGTTAAACGACAGAGAAAACCGAAGAAAAAGTTAATCGTTGCTCCCTTTCCAGATAAACAGCGAGGTTCTGAGCAATTTTTCTTTCAATTTCCTCTCAAACCCAGTTTGACAACTAGCTTACAGCCTTAACTTGTGACCAATGGGCATTGTCTCAAAGACTTTTAACTTTCCCTGCATCGATGTTTGAAAAGGTGTTAAATGATTTGTTAATAACTCTCAATCAGAGATGGCATCAGAGAAATAAGCGAACTCTTCCTCGGAGTGTGAAT
>JAAUOU010000004.1 GCA_012034765.1 Pleurocapsaceae cyanobacterium CSU_1_1
TGCTTTAATAGGGTCATTTTCTGTCAATGCAAAGGCATCGATCCCGTCTTCTGCGTTTTTCGTCGCGGCTTTTACCTCTTCAAACGGCAAGGACTTCCCAATTACCATTGGATAAGTCTGCATCCAAGTTCCGCCGCTAATATACTCAAAAATTTAATCGTCAAAAACCCTTCCGTCAGGATTCGTTGCGATAAACGACAAGTAGTCGTTGTTATAACCGAAGCGAGAATTCCCTATCTTATCTCCCCAGGCAGCGATTAGATCGTAAGTAAAGCTTTCTGGCAAGCTCAAATCGTCTACAACTTCATAAGTGCTGTAGACGGATTTTTGTTCGGCTGCTGCCATGTCATCAAGAGCGAGTGGCATAGGGACTCGAACGGGTTTAAAACTAATTTTATTGACAGAATCCGAATTGGGAGGGCTAAAAGGCATAGAGAATGTTTCTTGCCCGCACGCTTTCAGGGCGATCGCCCCAGCACTTGCTCCTAGAAAATATAAAAATTCTCGACGTTTAAGAGTCATTAGTGATTAGTCCTGAACTGGTATAAGAAGAGTGGGGCAGTAGGGGTGCAAGGCTTGCGCCCTAGAAAGAATGATAAATCAACCAATTCTAATTCCCAACTTGCGATCGCGACACAGTATAAAGGACGTAGATTATGAGTAAGTTAACTTGTTAGAAGTGGGAAATTCCCTAAATTTTTATAAAAAAAAGTTCGCGATCGCCTCCCAAAACAAAATCGCGAACTTTATGAATTAAAACTTGAAGGTAGTACGAATAACGCCTACCCAGATATCGCCATTGTTGTTATTTCCTTCGGGGTCAAGAATGACATAACCGCCAGGGGTAATGATAATGTTGTCAGTAACAGGAAACTTGTAAGCGGCTTCAATGATGTAGGAAGCATTGGCATCGCGATCGCCGCCTTCAACATAAGCAGCACGAGGCATTAAACCGCCGCCAAACGATAAAACGGCTCCTTCTTTGCCCAAATCGACAACAGAAAGATTGGCATTCCACGTCCAGAGATCGGCTTTATTATCTTCTAACGGGCCATCTTGGGCATGAGCTAAAATATAGCCTCCCCAAGCAGCAAGATTAATTTGGTCGATAACTTGCCAACTGCCTTGTACGCCAAAGCGATCGGCTGTTGTCGAAACGTCGCCAAAAGGTCTTTTCGCTAATTGACTGCCCGTACTGCCGAATAGATCCACTAAACCCTCTGGCTGGTAACTGTGGATGTAGGTTAACGCCAGCTTCATTTCCTCAAGCGGACTGACACCGACTTGCACGCCCGCACTGTAGGAACCATTAAAAATCCCTCTGCCTTCTTCTGGGTCGCTAGCCGAACTTACATCGGATAGATACAAGGCTGTTACATCAAGAAAATCGCCAAAGGCATATTTGATGCCGACCCCTGCCCCTTGAGGCCCGCGATAAACCGTGGGATTATAACGGCTAAAACGCGATAAAGCGCCCGTTCCACTATCGGATAAGTAGGGGTTGACCGGATCGAAAACGTCGTCTAAATCCATGCCAGAAGTGCCGACCCAAGCAGTAATGCTCTCGCCAACAGGAAATCGATAGTAAAGGTCGTCAACGACAACATTATTATCGTCAAAGGCAGAACCAGCATCGAACGCCAAGCGAGCCATATCCGTTCCCGTCGCGTTCGATAGTCGAGGTACGGTACTGGCTTGTAGGCGAGTCCGCAGGCGATCTTCGCCAGTAAAGCTAGTATCTAAGTTTAAACGAACGCGATCGCTAAAGGTAGTTTGTTAAAATCAGAGGAAAAGTGCTGTTGCGGGGGTATTTGAGGTTGTAGCTACGATTTCTTAATTAAATCGACAAATAATAAACCTGTTTAAAAGACATGACTATAAAATTATCTAAAGTAACAAAACAGCAGTTAATTAAATCCATCAAAAGATACTTTAAAGAAGAACTCGATGAAGAAATAGGCGACCTCAAAGCTTTACTATTTCTCGACTTTTGTTTACAAGAAATTTTCCCTAGTGTTTATAATCAAGCAATTATCGACGCACGCTCTTTTATGGAAGATAAATTGAGTGACCTCGAAGATACTTGTTACGAATCAGAGTTTGATTATTGGAAAGAGTAAAGCTAACTATCAAAATTGGCTGCTAGTTTTATTTTTAAGTTGTTAATTTAAATAAATAAACAGTCAAATGTCAACTGCCTTTCAGGGCGCAAATCAAAATAAACACGCACCATAGTTTTGAGTGATTTATAGATTTACAATTACAACAAAGCCTTGTCATATAAAGATTTTAGCCAAGAGTAACAAACAAAATCTAACTTCCTATAACTGTAATTATCGGTTATATATCTAAAAACGTCTACAACGTCTACAACGTCTACAACGTCAGTAAATGATTAATAAACAGCTATCAGGGCTAACCAAAGCAAGTATCAAAAAAAGCGAAGAAGCTTTACTAAAAACAGAAACGGCGATCGCCACGTTAACTAATAGACAACAAAAGATAACCATTCGTTCTGTAGCTAAAGAAGCAAAAGTTTCCGTTAGCTATATCTATAAACATCCTGAATTAGCTTATAGAATTCAACGTTTAAGAGAACAGCAAAAATACAATTTAATAGTTAATCATCAGTCAACAAAAAAGGCGAATCGAGAAGCTAAAATAAGACAAAAAGAAAAAGCAAAAATAAGGGAGGAAGACGACTTAAAAGTTATTATAGAACAGGTCAAAAAAGAAAATAATCTAGAAAATCTTCAAGCAGAGAATCTTCAGCTAGCTATGGAAAACCTCAGACTGAAACAAGAGCTTAAATATGCTTTAGCAAGTTTGCAGGAAGCCAGAGCATTCATCTTAGAACAAAGACAACTTGATCCATAGTCTAATTTATTTCAACTTAGTGACAAAAGAAAATAATAAGTTTCTCTTAAGTTACAAATAAATAACTAATTAAATACAAGTATATGTTTGCATTTCCTGGCGATCGGTAGAACACAAATATACCTAAACCACATTAGAGATCATATTTCAAACATGATGTTGTCTATTGCAAGGTGAGAGTAATAAAAAAAGTTTTTTTTATTGATTAGATTTATTTTGCATTTGGAGATTATGCTTCAGTTTCTGCGCTAAAGCATAATTTAACTTTTCGATGCTTCAGGATATTGAGGCTCTATTTGCAGTACCTGACTATAAGTTTTGACCGCCTTGTCCCAGTTTTCCAGCTTTTCCCATTGAAGCGCCAATAAATAATATGATTCGGGATTTTGTGGATTTTGCTGAATTCCTCGTTCTAAAAATGCGATCGCCTGATCGTGTTTTCCTTGCCTACTTAAAAGATTGCTTAAACGATGATATGAAGGAGAAAATGTAGGATCGAGAGTTATTACCTGATCATAAAAACCAGTTGCCTGTTGTTCTTGATTCTGCTCAACTAAGGCATCTGCCAGACAGAAGCGATCTATTGCCGTGCCAATATTGGGCTGTAAAGCCAAAGCTAGCTGCATCTCCTTAACAAATTCTTGCTGCTTGCCAGCTTTAAGTAAGGTTCTGGCTAAATTTAGGTGTGCATTGGGATACTTACGGTTTAACTTGATCGCTTGATGATAGCAGGCGATCGCTTCAGAGAACTTATTCTTCTTAGCGTAAAGATTGCCAAGATCTGTATAAATCTTAGGAGAACTAGGCTGCAATTTTGCTTGCTGATGATAACGTTGAATTGCTTTATCTAACTGGCTGAAAACATCTTTTGTTTGAGGCTGCTGTGAAAACGAAGGCATTTGAGATAACTCTGACTGATTGTGAGTTAATTTAGACGCAGCCAAAGCAGGGCGTGACATACTTAAGTTGACAGCTTGCCGATAGTATTTTGCTGCCAGTTGCCACTGGTTATTTTGCTCCAACTGCCTTGCTGCCTGACAATACGACGCTACAGCCTCTTCAATGTTGTTGTGGTTGACTGCTGCTAATTCTAGATTTGGGGCGTTTCTAGTTGAGCTGTCAGATAACTCCAATTCTGAAGCCTGGTAAAGACTAAACTCTGCTTTCTCAGTTTCACCAACTTCTTCCCAAATTGCTGCTAGTTTGCGATAGGTTTTGGCACTGGGCTTGATAATAATCGCTTTTTGATAATGATTGATTGCCTGCTGCCATTTTAATTGTTGAGCATAAATATCGGCAATACCCGCGTATACATCCGCTAAGTTAGGTTTAACCTCTACTGCTCTAGCATAGCAAGCCATAGCTTCTCCAGTTTGACCCATTCTTTGGAGAGCATTACCCCAAATTTTATATGCTTCCGCCATCTTAGGCATGATTTGCGTGGCTTGTTTACAGGCTAGTGCTGACTGTTCCCATTCTTGCTTTTCAAGATGATCTAGTGCTTTTTGGAAGTAAACCTGTGCCGTTTCCCAATCTATTTGTTTTGCCTGCTCAGGATTAATTGCCTTAATGCGAGGTGAAAAATGTGGAGTAGGGTCAACTAATGCTTCAAGGTTTGGCAAGCTTGGGGATGCCGATCTCACTCTGGCGATCGCCGAATTATTAGTCAAAGGCTGAAAAGAAAAGGCAGCTTCCTTTAGGCTAGCAATAGAAATCGGCGGTTTTTTGACAGGAGCAACATGAGAACCTAATAATTGATTTTTACTATTTCCTGTTAAGGCTTTAAGATTAATTGCTTGACGATAGTAATTAGCTGCTTGTTCAATTTGGCCATGTTTTTTTAAACTGATAGCTAATTTTTGGTAAGCGATCGCAAGGTCTATCTGGTGCTTCATCTGCCCCGCCAAACGCTGCTTAATTTCTGGCAGGTGAGGATGTTGTTCGATTGCTAAATCATAAATTGCTACAGCTTCGCTTATTTTTCCTTGTTCCCAGAAAGTATCCGCTTGAGCAATTTGCGCCTCCCATTTGGAAACATCAGACTTAACGATAGCTGTCTGCGTTGGCTTGGCTTCGCTGGAAAAAAGATTTAGAAATAGCTTTAACATTAGCTAGTTAAAAAATATATAAATAATTTTACTTAAGTTAATTAACTGAGATTGAAAATTTACAATTCAAACAAGCTAGTATTTACCCCAAGCATTTCCTAAATTTTAAAGGCAATGTCCGTAATTTTATCTAATCTTCATTTTTAAAGGAAATTTTCTTCATAGAGAATTATTAACGTGAATTATAGAACTGCTCGCTTCAAATAAGGTTGAAGCACATCAGGAACTTTAACAGTACCGTCTGCTTGCTGGTAGTTCTCCAAAACTGCTGCCATAGTCCGACCAATCGCTAATCCCGAACCGTTTAAAGTATGAACATATTGTGTCCCTTTTTGTCCTGCCTGTTTAAAGCGAATATTTGCTCGACGCGCCTGAAAATCGCGAAAGTTAGAACAGCTAGAAATCTCTCGATACATACCCGCAGCAGGCAACCAAACTTCTAGGTCATAGCATTTTGCAGCCCCAAAACCAATATCTCCAGTACATAGTTCTAAAATACGATAGGGTAGTTTTAAAGCTTGCAGGATTGCTTCAGCATTTTCGACTAAAGCCTGATGTTCGGCATCGGAGGTTTCAGGCGCAACTATTTTAACCAATTCCACCTTATTAAACTGGTGTAGTCTAATCAAACCTCTGCTGTCTCTGCCTGCGCTACCCGCTTCTCTTCTAAAACAAGGAGTATAAGCACAGTGGCGGATTGGTAATTCTGTCTCTTCAATAATTTCATCTCGATAAAGATTAGTTACAGGAACTTCAGCCGTGGGGGTTAGCCACAAATCATCATTGCTGCATAGAAAACTGTCTTCCGCAAACTTGGGTAGCTGACTCGTACCCTGAAGAGAAATGCTGTTAATTAAAACAGGAGGCATCACCTCCACATATCCTGCTGCGATTTGTGTATCTAGCATAAAGCTAATCAAGGCTCGTTCTAAAGCTGCCCCCGCACCAACTAAATTAACAAAGCGACTTTGAGCTACCTTTACCGCACGTTTAAAATCGAGGATGCCAAGTTGTTCGCCAATTTCCCAATGAGGCAATACCTTCTGGTTACCAGTAATATATTCATCTCCCCAACGTTTGATTTCTACGTTTTCTTCTTCTCCTTTCCCTAATGGAGTAGCCTCATCAGGCAAGTTAGGTAATTCTAAAAGTAGCGCTTCAATCTTGGCTTTTAATTCCTTTTCTTGGGGTTCTAGTTCACCTAATTTTATTTTAATCTCATTTCCTTCTATCTTAAGCTGGGCAATTTCTTCTCCCTGGGGGTTGCTACCCTGAGCAATTTTTTGACCAATCAGTTTACCGATTTCGTTTCCTCTAGCGCTGAGTTGACTACGGCTGGTTTCCAATTCCCGTGAAGCTTGGTCTAATGAGACAATGGGTTGAATATCATAATTACCGTGGCGACGATTAATCAATTCTTGAACTTGTTTGGGATTGTTTCTGATTAGTTTGAGGTCTAACACCGCTTTAATTTCTAATTCGTTGGCTTCTTTTTCTTTATGTTAGGATATCTTGTTTCGGTTTTTTTGGCTGGTCAATAGGAATTGCTGCCTACCCAATCAAGAAATATCAATGTTTAATGATAGATGGTAAATATTTTCACCCCATAGACTCAGATTATGTCCGCAGGGTCATTCAAACAAGATGGTTTAAACTGGCGCATCGATTTAATTAAGCAAAGGTTTGGTGAATGGATGGAATATCAGACCTCTCAGTTAAAGCCTGATTGGGACTTAAAATCTTGGCAATCGACGCTGCTATGGCAAATAATTAAATTTTGTCTGTGGTCAATAATCGCCATCTTGCTGGTTTGGATGACTTGGCAACTGTGGTTATTATCGCGTGTCTACTGGAAGCGCTGGCAAAGACCAAGCGATCGCCATTCAGTAATTATCCCGACTAATACAACTCAACTATCCGCAGCCGATTGGGTAGAGCGATCGCAATCCGCTAGAGTAGACGGCAACTATCGTCAGGCAATTTTTTGTCTCTATCAGGCGATGTTGAAGCTATTGGACGAACGGAGAATAGTTCCTACTCAGTTAAGTCTCACGGATGAAGAATATCGGCGATCGCTCTTAAAAATTCCCGTTTCTCCTTTAAACTCCTACGAATTATTATTATCGATTCACCAAAGATTATGTTTTAGTCAAGCTGAAGCAGATCGAGCTTTGTTTGAAGAGTGCGAACAGGCTTATCAAAAGATTAAAAATCAGTCATAAAACGCTAAAATATTTTAAAATTTACTAAATAATGCCAAATTTTCGTCAACGCAAATGGTTATGGATGGGAATTGCGATCGCGGTAATTATTATTCTAACTCTGGTTGCTGCACCTAATAGTGGTGGTCGTAAAAATGACAGTGGCTCAACTTATGGCAGGAATCCTGATGGTTATGGCGCTTGGTATAAATATATGACCAAGCAAGAAATCCCCATTAAGCGTTGGCGCAAACCTTTTTCTCAGTTAATTGAAGATGATGTTCAAGATGCTACCTATCTAAAAATTTTGAGCAAGAGCGATTATTTATTAGGTTTTATAGACGTATCTTCAACAGAATTAGACTGGATCAGTCAGGGAAATACTCTAGTCATTATTGGCAAGTATGAAGCTGCTACGGCTGCACGCTTTCATAGCTCAATTCCCTATCGCCAAGAAACTTTATCTAATAATCAAATTAAAATAGCAACTACTCGTCGTTTTCGACAGGGAAAGCAAGAGCAAAGCATTCTCCAGGATCGTTATGGTGCGGTAGTTTGGCAAGAAAAAATTGGCAAGGGAAAAATCATTTACTGTACGACTCCTTTTTAGCTGCCAACGCTTATCAAGACAATCTCGACAACTATCAATTTTTGGCAGATTTAGTTAATGATCATCAAGCTATCTGGGTAGATGAATATATTCATGGCTACAAAGATAAAGAAAACATTGCCGAAGAACAACAGTCAGATATCCTCAGTTATTTAGCCAAAACTCCTTGGTTTCTCCTCCTGATTCAAACAGTCTTAATTGCCATAATTGCTGCTGTTACTGCTTTTCGTCGCTTTGGACTGCCAATTAAGCCCAAAACTGCGATCGCTGATAATAGTACCGCCTATATTAATGCTCTAGCAGGAGTCTTAGAGAAAGCCAATAGTACGGATTTTGTGGTAGAAGCGATCGCTAAAGATGAACAGCGTAAGCTACAACAATCCCTAGGGTTGGGTAAGTCTTTGGTAGATGAGCAAACTTTACTTGCAGCCTATAAACAGCAACGAGGAGAGATAGATTTAAGTCGGTTATTACAAGTAAGTAATGCTGGTAAGAAAATTAGTGATGCTCAATTGATTACCTGGATTCAAAAGTGGCAGAAATTGAATCAAAGTAGTTGAGCGATGCTTTTTTTTCTTACGTAAAACTACGACTTTTTTGCTGTAAAGTCCAAAAGTATTTAAAATTATAAAGTTGATATTAATAATAAAATATGGTTGAAGAACAATCTGAATCTAAAACATCACAAAAGCACAGGTTCACATTTAATTTAATTCGTCAAGGAAAATACAGATTTTATTCATTAACTCTAGATAGCGATTTACTAGCAAAAATTTGTTTTGTCACAACAAGAGAAGAAGATCCAAAAACAGGATTTCAAAGAGTGCTAGATAAAAAAAGAGCGCAGGAGATTGCGGATTACATTGATAGTGGATTAGGCACAATTCCTAATTCTATTATTCTATCTGCACAACCAGAAGCTAGTTTGCAACTAATTAAGAATGGTAAGATAATTGAATTTGTTGAAAAATCTAGTTCTTTTTTAATATTAGATGGTCAACATAGAGTATATGGCTTTTCTTTGGCTAAAAGTAAGCTTCGTGTTCCAGTAGTTATATATAATAATTTAACAAAAAAAGAAGAGTCTAGATTATTCATTGATATCAATACAAAGCAAAGACCTGTTTCTAACGAACTATTATTAGACATTAAAAGACTTGCAGAATATCATACAGATTCAGAACACTTGATTATGCAAATATTTGATTTTTTTAATGAACGAACAGATAGTCCATTATTAGGCTTGATGAGTCCTGCTACAAAATCAACTACTAAGTTGACTAGAGTAACTTTTAATGCTGCATTGAAACCTCTATTTAGTATTTTTAAAGAAAAAGAAATTGAAGAAATATATGAAATAATAAGAGACTATATTCATGCATTTATAGCTTGTCTCGCTAAAATAGATGTAGAACAAACCATTACTAAACCAATTGTATTTAGAGCTGCAATGCAGTTGTTCAAAAGTGTTGTCACAAGAGTTAGAGACAGATATGGCTCTGATTACACTGTAGATAATTTCTTAGATGTGCTAAATCCTACATTTGTAAAGGCAAAACCATCTTGGTTTACTCATGCCAGGGCTATTAATAATTTATATGAAAAGCTAGAAAAAGAGCTTAATGATTTCACATTGTAGCAATATATTATTTTTTTACTGATTCGTCTATGTCTATTGCAGTAAGTGAGATTAGACCTTTTTGGATGCCTGAGCTAAATGAAGTTGCTGGTAATCAGAAGTTTGGTTTATCTGAGTGGATTTCAAAAGGCGAGTATTATTATATATCTTCGCCTATATTCCAAGACCAATTTACACTAGATTTATCTGGTAAAAGTTTTCAACAAAATATGTTGTTTGCTTTTGCATTTGATTGCAATCGTATGGCATCGGCAGCATTTGAGACCATGTATTCTATTGAAAAAAGTACAAAATTACCTAATTCTGTAGCCTGGCTGATTATAAAGTCATACTATGCTGCTTATTATGCAGGTCACGCAATTATCAGAATGCTTGGAATAAGCTGCTCTCAATTGAATCAAAAATCAGCAAGTAAACTTTGTGAAATTTCTCAGTTAAACCAAAACAATAATGTGCTAAATATACCTTCTAGTTACTATAGCTGTATCTATGATGGAAATACTTACGAACTATCTTTTAAGAATATTAAATCTAAAGGTGGTGTTCATGAAAGCTTCTGGAAAATTTTTTATGAGCGCATTCAAAACTTAAGTAAATCAATACTGACTAAACCTATAGTCGTTCAACGAAGCCAAGATGTTTTTAAAAAGTTAGACGAGTTATGTAAAATTCTATGCTATCGAGGATTTAATGGTGGTAATTGGCTTTCGTCAGTACGTAATCAAGTAAATTATCGACACGAATTAAATGCTTGGTTTCCACATAGAAAATGGAGTCAACAAAGCGTGCAAGATATGTTTAGGGACTCTTCAATGTGGCTTGATGATCCTATGAATATTAGCTTACTTATTCAACCTGGTAAACCAATAGACCTGTTTATTCATGCTTGTAATTTTATAGTAGCTTTGTGCAGGGTTTTAATTCTAGATATGTCTAACAGATGTTCAAAAGGAAAATCTTATTTAAAAGACGGTTCACTAAAACTATTAAATCAATGCACTTAGATTTATTAATTATTTAAAGATGAGTCAGTTAAATCGACCATTTTCTTGCTACCGTTAAGTTTAGTGGTTCAACAATTTTAGATAGTAATACCTATTCTATACAGCATGGCACAAGCGCAAAAATCATTGCTAGCTTCGCGTAATGTAACTGAGTTGTTTGCTCTCATCGATAAATTAATTCAAGAAATTCAAGCATTGTATTGTCTTGATGCCGTACCTTGGGTTGTTGGTTATTCGGGTGGTAAGGATTCTACAGTTACATTGCAGCTTATTTGGAATGCTTTGGCTGCATTGCCTCAAAAACAAAGAACCAAAAAAGTTTATGTCATCACTACAGACACCTTAGTAGAAAACCCGATTGTGTCTTTCTGGGTGAGCAAGTCTTTAGAACAAATGAAGCTTGCTGCTGAAGAACAAAATTTACCGATAGAACCTCATTTACTTGCTCCAGATGTCAAGAATACATTTTGGGTAAATTTGATGGGGAAAGGTTATCCTGCACCTCGTCATGGATTTCGTTGGTGTACAGAAAGACTGAAAATCCATCCGACAAATCACTTTATTCGTAATGTAATTAGAGTTAGCGGGGAAGTTGTTTTAGTTTTGGGAACTCGTAAGGCTGAGAGTAGTAATCGGGCAGCGACAATGGCTAAGTATGAGATAGGCGAAGTCAGTGAGTTATTGCAGTCTGATTCTAATTTATCCAATTCACTACGTTATAGCGATACATTACCCAATGCTGTGATTTATAGTCCGATTCAAGAATGGCGAGATGATGAAGTTTGGATGTATCTCATGCAATGCCAAAACCCTTGGGGACAAAGCAATCAAGACTTATTTAATATGTATCGTGGAGCGACTGAGGATAATGAGTGTCCTCTGGTAGTAGACACTTCTACACCTAGTTGTGGGGATTCAAGGTTTGGCTGTTGGGTATGCACTCTAGTAAACAAAGATAAATCAATGGAAGCCATGATTCAGAACGATGAAGATAAGGAATGGCTACAACCTTTGTTAGATATACGTAATGAACTTGATGTTCATCCAGACCGTCATAGAAGAGATTTTCGTCGTCTTCGTGGGAAAGTGCAACTTTTTGAACGTGAACGAAAAAGGAGAAAAAACTATTCAAAATATTCCTGGTCCTTATGTAAGAAAGTGGCGGGAGATTTGGCTGACAAAAGTATTAAAAGCACAAGTTGAAGTTAGACAAAATGCGCCAGATGAATATAAAAATATTAACTTGATTACTCCTGAAGAGTTGAGCGAAATTAGAAGAATTTGGTTAGAAGAAAAACATGAGTTTGATGATAGTTTACCTCGCATTTATCAAGAAGCAACTGGGGAAGTGTTTAAAGATATTAGAGTTGGTGCGGATGAAAAATTATTAGGTAATGATGAGTGGGAAACTTTGGCAGAGATATGTAATGATGAAATGCACTTGGAATTGATGTCGAAGCTATTAGATACGGAGAGGCAATTTTATACGAGAAACCGTCGTTTAGGTATCTATGATAGTTTAGCAAAATGTTTTGATACTAGTTCTAGAAGCAAGGAAGAAGCGATCGCAAATGCACATCAAAAACATGATTTAAAAACTGCCGCTGAACAAGGTGATATTGCAGCAGTGAAAGAACAAGTGAAACAGTTGAATAAACCGCATAAAGATGCGGAAGAAGAGCTTGTAAGTTGGGGAAGTATTAAGTTTTCTACTATTCAAAATAAAGATTGAGTGTTTTATGTTTAATAATAACGAAAGTGTATGCTAAAGCACTAGCTGACGCGCTAGCTAACCCTTTAGGGTCGCGTCGTCCTTTAGGATAAATGGATAAATACTAGATGATCTTTACTGAGTTAGTTATTGAGAATTTTGGTGCGTATGCAGGGAAGCAGACGATTAATCTGCGTCCAGAAAATGAGGGTGTTATTCGGCCGATTATTTTATTAGGTGGCATGAATGGTGGTGGAAAAACTACCCTAATGGATGCAATTCGTTTGGCTTTATATGGGCAAAGAGCAAGGTGTTCGACGCGAGGTAATTTGGGGTATGGTGATTTTTTAACTCAGTCGGTAAATAGTCAGGCAAATTCAGTAGATTTAACTCAAGTACAGTTATCTTTTGAGCATATTTTTGAAGGACATTGGCAAGAGTTTAAGATTATTCGTGCTTGGCAAAGAAATCCTCAAGATGGTAAGGATAGTTTAAGTATTGAAAGGGAATCAAGGTTTGATAGTAATTTAGAACAGCATTGGGATGAATATGTTGAAAATATTCTCCCGTTAGGTATTTCTAATTTGTTTTTATTTGATGGTGAACAGGTTAAAGAGTTAGCTGAATTAGATACTCCACCCCCAGCGGTAGTGGAGGCGATCAATAATTTATTGGGTTTGGAGTTGGCGGAGAAATTATCTTTAGATCTTGAAGTATTGGTTAATCGTAAGCGTAAAGCATTAGCTAATAAAACTCAGTTGTTAACTATAGAAGAAATTGAGAATAAGTTAGTAGCTAAACAAGCAGAAAAAGCTAAGATAAATCATAAATTAACTGAACTACAGCATCAATTAGAGCTAGCTAATAAAAAACGCGATCGCGCTCGAAATAAGTTTAATAAGCAAGGGGGAAAAATTGCTAGTGAAAGAGAACAAGTTGAAGCCAAACTAAGAGATTTCAATGCTCATTTGGAAGCCAAAAGACAAGAGTTAATTATCTTAGCCAGTGGCTGTTTACCTTTAAAGCTAATCGCACCTTTGTTATCCGCAGCAGCTACTCAAGGTAAAAAAGAGCTAGAAACTCAACAATTCAAACAGGCTCAAGGTGTTTTGGCAGTTAGAGATCGCAAGTTGTTAGATTATTTAGCGAGCATTAAATTAGCAGATGAATCTATTAGTAAGGTTGAGTTTTTTATTGCTGAGGAAAATAAAAAAATTACTGAATCGATAGATAATGAAGCTGATAGTTTTTTACATTTAACAGAACTAGAATTACAGCAGCTAATTAGTAATATTCAAGATATTTTACCTCTCCAAACTAAATCTACTCAGAATGTTGTTCAACAAATAAAGCAATTAGAACTAGAAAAAGAGCGGACTGAAAGTCAACTAGCGATCGCTGCTTCCCCAGAAGATTATCAACAACTGCTACAAGCGGTGGAAACTACGCAACAAGAGGTAAGTAACTGTAAGGCTTTATATAAACTTGAGCAAGAAAAATTTGACCAGTTAACCAGAGAAATCGAACGGATTCAACAAGAATTAAATCGTAAATTAAAAAACTATAGCGAAGATGCGATTGATAATATCAACGATGAACATATTATTAAAACATCTGCTAAAGTTCAGGAAACTCTTAAGCTTTTTAAAGAAAAACTAACCCTAAAAAAACTCAATAAATTAGAAACAGAAGTTAAAGATTGTTTCCTCTATCTATTACACAAATCAAACCTAATTAACCGCGTTACTATAGATAGCGATCGCTTTAAACTAGAACTATACGATCATCAAGGTCAACTATTTCCCAAACAGCGTCTATCAGCAGGAGAAAAACAACTACTGGCGATCGCTTTTTTATGGGGACTTGCTAGAGTATCAGGACGTAACTTACCCATTGCGATCGATACTCCTTTAGGTAGATTAGATTCATCCCATCGACATAATTTAGTTGAGCGATATTTCCCCACCGCATCCCATCAAGTAATTCTCCTTTCAACCGATACAGAAATAGCTGAAAAAGAAGTCAAGCTATTAAGAGAACAAGAGGCGATCGCTCAAGAATATCTACTTAAATATAATCCAGAAAAACGTCAAACTACTGTACAAAAAGGATATTTTTGGTAAGTAAGAAACGCACTTTAAGTAAATTTTTCGCTAAATAAGCCAAAAACAGGAACTTATTGTCTTTAAATCAACTCCATGTTAGGTAGCAGTATTTTGATATTAGTAATTATTATTAATGATGTTAAACGTTGATTTCACTTCACCTAAATTAAACCAACTATGTGTTCGTCTGATCGGCAGCAGCATTTTAGCCTCTCTCGGCATCATGCTGGGGATGACTCCTCAAATATCACTAAGATCGTCTGATTTAGAGCCTCTAGTTACCGTTTCCCTCTCTGACAATGCCTACGGACAGCAATTCACCTCCACAGAAACCGAAAGCTATGCTAAAGCAGGTTATGAAGTAGAGCTACTTAGGAGGGAAGTCTACCAAGAAATTAAAAACTTGCTCGACGAAACCCCACCAAATATTGTCTGCGATCAGCGATCGACTTTGAATAACCTCAAACCCGAAGTAAAAAATATTGCTAATCGCTACTGCACCGAGTCGCGACAAATCGTCCAGCGACATAATTTGAGCATAAGCCGCTTTAACGAGTTAAAACCCAATACGATCGCCAAGATAGCTTTTATCAACAGGTACAAAAAATCTTGCTTAAATTACAAAATTAATCTTATTGCGATAATCCGCAATTACAAGCAATTTATAGTAAAACTAAAATTCTCGGCTTTTCTTATGACGCTGCTTACCAAGCTGTTACTCTAATAGGAGCTTATGACTTATTACTCACAGCGATCGCTGTGAGTAATAATTGAACTTTAGTTACTAGCAATATCCAGGAATTTAAACGAATAGAACATTTAAATCTAGAAAATTGGCGAATATAACCTTTAGACTCTCCCCCTACATTACGAACAGGATTTAGTATGACTATTAGCCCAGAAACCAAAAAAAAAGTTGCCCAACTTAGAGAACAGTTGCAGAAAGCGGGTTATGCCTATTACGTCATGGATAGTCCGATTATGGAAGACGGGGTATATGACCAGCTATATCGCCAGCTACAGAATCTAGAAACCGAATATCCAGAATTAATTACTGCTGATAGTCCTACCCAGCGAATTGGCGATCAAGTAGCCACTCGATTTACCTCTGTTAAACATAATATTCCCCTATATAGTTTAGAAAATGCTTTTAGCGATCGCGAGTTGGCTAAATGGGAGACTCGTTGGCAAAAGCAGCTAGAAACTATCCCAGAATTTAGCTATGTTTGTGAACTAAAAATTGACGGTAGCGCGATCGCTCTTACCTACGAAAACGGTATTCTTGTCAGAGGTGCAACCCGTGGAGATGGGGTGACGGGAGAAGAAATTACTCAAAACATCAGGACGATTCGCACAATTCCCCTCAAGTTAAATTTAGAGAATCCCCCGTCAAAAATAGAAGTTAGGGGAGAAGCATTTTTACCTTTAAACGTATTTGCAACAATTAATCAAGCAAGAAGTGAATCTGGAGAGGCTTTATTTGCTAACCCTCGTAATGCAGCAGCAGGTACACTGCGTCAGTTGGATGCTCAAATTGTCGCCCAACGTCAGCTAAATTTCTTTGCCTACACTTTACATATTGAAAATCAAGCAATTAGTTCTCAGTGGGAGTCTTTAGAATTACTGCAAAAAATGGGGTTTTTGGTTAATCCTAACCGTAAACTATGTAATTCTTTAGCAGAAGTAGAGGCATATTTTAATGAATGGGATACAGCTAGAAAAACTTTACCCTATATGACTGATGGCGTAGTGGTAAAGCTCAACGACTATCAACTACAGCAGCAGCTAGGATTTACCCAGAAGTTTCCCCGTTGGGCGATCGCTCTTAAATATCCTGCGGAGGAAACTCCCACAATAGTTAAAGACATTATCGTTAATGTGGGGCGTACGGGGGCAGTTACACCAATGGCAGTAATGCAGCCTGTCCAGCTTGCAGGTACTACGGTACAACGGGCAACTTTACATAATAGCGATCGCGTGGCTCAACTCGATCTTCGTGTTGGTGATACGGTAATTATTCGCAAGGCAGGGGAGATTATCCCCGAAGTAGTTAAAGTTTTAACCGATCTGCGTCCTGCTGGTGCTGTTCCCTATCAAATGCCGCGTAATTGCCCAGAGTGTAGTTCCCCTTTAGTACGTCCTCAAACCGAAGCTGTTACTCGTTGTGTCAATATATCTTGTCCTGCTATTTTACGGGGGAGTATTATTCACTGGGCTTCTCGTAATGCTCTAGATATTAGGGGTTTAGGCGAAAAAATGGCGGTTTTTATTGCTGGCAAATAATTTAGTTGCTTCTGTTGGAGATCTTTACTCTTTAACTGTTGAACAGATAGCTAGTTTAGAACGGATGGGGACAAAATCAGCCGAGAATTTAGTCAGTGCGATCGCCGAATCGAAAAATCAAACTTATGATCGGCTGTTATACGGTTTAGGTATTCGTTATGTGGGTAGTACCAATGCCAAAATTCTGACGGAAAATTTTTCCACCATTGAGGAGTTGTCCCAAGCCTCTTTTGAATCTATTGAAGCCGTATATGGCATTGGGGCAGAAATCGCTCAGTCTGTCTTTGAGTGGGTGAGAATTCCTGCTAACCAAACTTTGATTCGACAGTTGCAGCTTGCTGGACTACAGTTTTCCTCGGCTAAAACCGCTTCAAAGAGCAAAACTGACCAGGCTTTTTCGGGTAAAACTTTTGTCATTACGGGTACTTTACCTACCTTAAAACGCGACGAAGCTAAAAAGCTGATCGAACAGGCAGGAGGAAAGATAACAGGCTCAATTAGCCAAAAACCGACTATCTATTATTAGGAGAAAATGCAGGGTCAAAACTAGCTAAAGCTGAACAACTGGCGATCGCTCAACTTAGTGAAGCAGAATTATTGAATATGTTATCTATTATTTAAGCATATATTTTACGTAATCCAAACTGTATTTTCTTTAATTGAATTACGCCGACTGGTCGTAGTTGGACTATCGCTATAACCTAAATATAAATATCCCAAGCAGCGGTCTTTTTCTCCCAGTCCCAAAAATTCTTTTAGTTCAGTCGTGTAGGTTACCCCACCAGAACCCCAAAAACTACAAATTTCGTAAGCTGCTGCGGTTAACGCCATATTCTGCACGCTACATGCTACAGCTTCTATTTCTTCTATCTCAGGAATTTTCTCTGATTTTTGCCGTTCCATGCAGATAACAATTACATGAGAAGACTGAATAATATTATTTTTCATTCTGGTGTATTTCTCAGACTTAAATTTTTCTGGCGGAGTGATTTTTTGATATAAATTTGCTTGAAACTCTGCCAATTTAGTCAACCCCGAATCAGCAAAGACTTTATATCTCCAAGGCTGAGTCAAACCATGATTAGGGGCCCAATTAGCATTTTCTAAGATCTGCCAAATAATCTCATCAGCTATTTTCTTACCATTAAATAGTCTAGGCTTAGTAGAACGGCGCGATTTAACCAGTGTATTGAATTGTTCTGTGAAAATAACCATACTGATGAAAAACAAAGTAATTACGATTAATTGATTAATTAGAACCAAAGTAACGCTATAGATTAAATCTAAAACATCAGTTTTAAACGTTACAAGTCTATTTACTATCAAAAGGGTGTCGAAAACTAAAATTAAGGTTAAATTGGGGGTTGTGTAATTTCACCGTAAACTCAGCTCATCAGCTTTGACTGATTTTTGCTGTAATTAACATATTCTTAAGTTTATTCACTCAGCGATTATTTCCAGACTTAAATATAAGTAGTTATGCGCCATTAGCGCCGAAAACAACCAGATATAAGCAAGAAACTAAGCATGAACACCTATGAAAGATAACTCTCTAAAAGACAATAAAAAACTGCTGCTCATTGATGACGATCCTAACTTAATTTTACTTGTAAAAGACTATCTTGAATTTAGAGGCTACAACGTCGATACCGCTGAGAACGGTCGAGAAGCTTTAGAAATTTTGGATCATCTGATTCCAGATATGATTATTTGCGATGTCATGATGCCAGAAATGGACGGATACACTTTAGTCAAGCACATTCGGGAAGAGCCTGTAACCAATCGTATTCCTGTATTATTTCTCTCTGCTAAGGGACAAACCCAAGATCGAGTTAAAGGTCTGAATGAAGGTGCTGATGTGTATATGTCTAAACCTTTTGAACCTGAAGAATTAGTTGCTCAGGTCGAGTCCTCCCTCAAGCAAATCAAACGTTGGGAACATGGCCGACCCAAAGGTCTTGATGGCGCACCAACTATTGTCGTTCCTCACAATGTCGAACTAACCCCCACAGAAACCAAAGTGGTTCAACTAGTAGCCAAAGGGATGGCAAATCGTGAGATTGCTCATCAATTGAGCGTTAGTCAGCGCACCATTGAAAGCCATGTTTCTAACATGCTTAATAAAACTAGTTTAAACAACCGTACTGAATTGGCACGGTGGTCGATTGAAAGCAGCATGGTATAGAGTTTTAAGTTTCATCATTTAGGTGTGTGAAGCAAAAAAAATCCCCGTTAGTTAAATAGTCTGCTATTATATATTTCTAGTGCTGGCGTAGCTCAGTTGGTAGAGCAGCTGATTTGTAATCAGCCGGTCGCAAGTTCGAGTCTTGTTGCCAGCTTCAGAAATAGATTAGTTTAGATGGACAAACATAGTTGTACAATTAACAGTTGTATTTTGCTAAACAAACTGTGATTGAACGCTACACTCTGCCCGAAATGGGCGAAATTTGGACTGATGACTATAAACTCAAAACCTGGCTACAGGTAGAAATAGCAGTTTGCGAAGCACAAGCAGAACTTGGTTATACTCCTCAAGCAGCTGTTGACGAGATCAAAGCGAAAGCTAATTTCGACCCCCAAAGGGTCTTAGAAATTGAAGCTGAAGTGCGCCATGATGTGATTGCCTTTTTAACCAACGTCAATGAATATGTTGGTGATGCAGGAAGATATATTCATTTAGGCTTAACTAGCTCTGATGTTTTAGATACAGGACTAGCGCTACAAATGGTAGTTAGTCTCAATCTGATCTTAGAGCGTCTCGAAGAATTAATTCAGGCAATTCGTTATCAGGCACAACAGCATCGCTATACAGTAATGGTTGGTCGATCGCACGGTATTCATGCCGAACCGATCACCTTTGGCTTTAAGCTAGCTGGTTGGTTAGCAGAGGTATTGCGTAATCGCGATCGCCTGGTAAGATTGCAGAAAGAGATTGCCGTAGGTAAAATTTCAGGTGCTGTGGGGACTTATGCCAACGTAGATCCGCAGATTGAAGCGATCGCCTGTCAAAAACTAGGTTTAGAACCCGATTGCGCTTCTACTCAGGTAATTTCTCGCGATCGCCATGCAGATTATGTCCAGCAACTAGCTTTACTTACCGCCTCGATCGAGCGTTTTGCCGTGGAGATTCGTAATCTCCAGCGTACCGATGTTCTAGAAGTAGAAGAATTCTTTTCTAAAAAACAAAAAGGCTCATCAGCCATGCCTCACAAGCGCAATCCCATTCGCTCGGAAAGATTGACGGGAATGGCGCGTATTGTGCGGGGAAATGCTGTAGCTGCCCTAGAAAACGTCGCCCTCTGGCATGAACGAGATATTTCTCATAGTTCTGTCGAACGGGTGATCTTGCCTGATAGCTGTATTCTGACTCACTTTATGCTTAAAGAAATTACTGGCTTGGTGAAAAACCTGCTGGTATATCCTGAAAACATGAAACGCAATATGAATGTCTATGGTGGGGTAATCTTTAGTCAACGAGTTATGCTTACTTTGGTGGAAAAAGGGATGAATCGTGAAGAAGCTTATCGTGTCGTTCAAGGATGCGCTCATGAAGCCTGGAACAAAAGTGATGGTGATTTCCGTAAGTTAATCTCTCAGGATGAAACTGTGACTAAGACTTTATCCAGCAAGGAAATTGATGCTTGTTTCGATCCCAACCATCATTTGAAAAATTTGGATGAGATTTATCAAAGATTGGGTATTTAATTGTCGTCGGAGCAAATGGTTTCGGGGCGAACAACCGTTCGCCCCTACTACGCGGGTCGTAATCGCCATTTGCTTAATTATCTTAATTTCTCATCAGACTGTATATTCACAACCACAGGATACTTCTAGCTTACCTCCAGCAAAAGTTCATGCTTTACCCCCGTTTCTAGCTACTTGGAAACCAAATAACCAAGGAGATTATTTTCAGAAGATTAAATCAACGCCTTTGGGATATTTAGTGTGGTCACAGTTTCCGCTTAAAGTATATGTAGACTCTATAACGCCAGAAAATACCGCAGCCAATCAGCGCTTTCAACAGTGGACAGTGACTGCCAGAAAAGCGATCGCCGAATGGAATGTTTATTTACCTTTACAGGAAGTAGCAGAAAAAGAGCAGGCAGATATATTGATCTTGCGATCGCAACCAGAAAGAGCAGTCAAGTTAAATCCTGATACAGGACTATATAATATTCCTAAAGCGATCGTGCTCAAACTAACTATAAATTCTATTTAACCAACAATCCTGTGGAGATCGCCCTCCGCATGACAATGCAAATCAGCCCAAATTTCACGGGAGTATCCTTGTTGGCTACCATCCGTCACGAATTAGGTCATGCACTAGGAATTTGGGGACATAGCCCAGAATCAGGTGACGCTCTATATTTTTCCCAGGTAAGGAATCCTCCTGCTATTTCTGTGCGAGATATTAATACCTTGAAGAAAATTTATCAGCAACCAACCAGATTAGGCTGGAAAATCCAGTAGGGGCGAACGGTTGTTCGCCCTGACGATCTATCTATAGTTGTTCGCCCTGACGATCTATAGAAGAGATATAATATCCTTAACAATTGTTGCCCAGTGTATTTCATGCCCGCAGAACTCCAGACTGAAATCGAACAGGCTGTATCCAGTCGTCGTAATTTTGCAATTATTTCCCACCCTGACGCGGGAAAGACAACCCTCACGGAAAAGCTCCTACTATACGGGGGCGCAATTCATGAAGCAGGGGCGGTTAAAGCTCGTAGGGAGCAGCGTAAGGTCACTTCCGACTGGATGGAAATGGAACAACAACGGGGTATTTCGATTACCTCTACAGTGTTGCAGTTTATCTATAATCAGTTTCAGATTAATTTATTAGATACCCCTGGACACCAAGATTTTAGTGAAGATACTTATCGAACCCTAGCTGCTGCGGATAATTCCGTGATGTTGATCGATGCTGCTAAAGGGTTAGAGCCACAAACTCGCAAGCTGTTTGAAGTTTGTCAGTTGCGATCGCTGCCCATTTTTACTTTTGTTAATAAGTTAGATCGTCCTGGTAGAGATGCTTTTGAACTGATTGATGAGATTGAGCAGGAACTTGGTTTGCAGACTTATGCAGTAAATTGGCCGATCGGGATGGGCGATCGCTTTAAAGGCGTATTTGACCGTCGGGAAAGAAAGATACACCTGTTTGAACGTCGTTCTCACGGCAGTAAAGTGGCTCAAGATACAGTAATTGAATTAGGAGATCCGCGGATTGAGGAGTTGCTCGAACAAGAGCTTTATTATCAGCTCAAAGAAGAATTAGAAATCCTCGATGAAATTGGCGTAGATTTTGATTTAGAGCAGGTTCATGCAGGGAAAATGACCCCAATTTTCTTTGGTAGTGCCATGACTAATTTTGGCGTAGAGTTATTCCTCAAAGCCTTTCTAGAATATGCCCAACCGCCCGAATCCCACAACTCATCGATTGGCGTAATTGAGCCTACCTACGAAGAATTTACGGGGTTTGTCTTTAAGCTTCAGGCAAACATGGATCCCAAGCATCGCGATCGCGTGGCGTTTGTGCGCGTCTGTACTGGTAAGTTTGAAAAAGACATGACGGTACAGCACGCTCGTACAGGTAAAACAGTCCGTCTGTCTCGTCCCCAAAAGCTGTTTGCTCAGGGTAGAGAATCATTAGACGAGGCTTTTCCTGGAGATATTATTGGTCTAAATAATCCTGGAGTATTTGCGATCGGCGATACCATCTATAACGGCAAGAAGATTGAATACGAAGGGATACCCTGTTTTTCTCCCGAAATCTTTGCTTACTTGAAAAACCCTAACCCTTCTAAGTTTAAGCAGTTTCAAAAAGGCATCAAGGAATTGCAAGAAGAAGGTGCGGTACAGGTAATGTATTCTACTGATGAATTCAAACGCGACCCCATTTTAGCTGCGGTAGGACAACTGCAAATTGAGGTAGTTCAGTTTCGGATGCAGAATGAATATAACGTCGAAACTACTACTGAACCCTTGTCCTATAGTGTGGCTCGTTGGGTACATGGTGGCTGGGACGCTTTAGACAAAGCAGGTCGAATCTTTAATGCGATCGCTGTTAAGGATAACTGGGGTAGACCAGTTCTGTTATTCAAAAATGAGTGGAATCTACGCCAAATTGAACAAGATTTACCTGAATTAGAGTTAAAGTCCATCGCTCCTGTCGGTGCAGGAATACAACCAGATTGATATTAGTTTAGTTGATAATTACTGATTACTGATTACTAAATTAATGAGCAATGTTCAATGCTCAATGCTCAATGCTCAATGCTCAATGCTCAATGTTCAAAGTTGACTGATTTGTTTTGCTTGCTCTAATCTGTTAAAGGTTTGACAACAATCTTGAAACAGGTATTACTTAGTATGTTTGACTGTATTATTGTAGGTGCTGGCCCTGCTGGTAGTAGTGCTGCTTATCATTGGCAAAGCAAGGTCACTCGGTTTTGGTATTAGAGAAAGCAAATTTTCCCCGTGATAAATCCTGTGGTGGTGGAGTTTCCCCCGCGATCGCTAAATGGTTTGATTTTGACTTTTCGCCTATAGTGGAAAATCATGTTTCCCAAGTTAAATATACTTTTAAAATGGGCGATCCTGCTGAAGTAGAGTTACAGGATGTGACCCCCATGTGGATGGTGCAGCGCGATCGGTTTGACAACTTTTTAATAGAGCAGGCAACAGGAAAAGGTGCGGAGTTTAAAAGCGGTATAGAAGTTATGGGTGCTAGCTTACAAGGTGAAACTTGGCAAGTGGAAACTAGTAACGGAACATTTACGGGTAAATATCTAATTGCCGCCGATGGAGCTAATAGTAGCGTCGCCAAGCTTTTAGGAATGGATGTAACACCAACTGTAGCAGCAGCTAGTTTACAAGTACCTGGGGATGTCAGCGATCGCCGTAAAATGACGGCATTTTTGACTTCGGCTCGTTGAAAAATGGTTTTATGTGGTGTTTTCCCAAAGCGGACGGTTATTCTTTTAGTGCTGCTTATGTGCGCGATCCCAAAGGTAAGCCTGATGAATTAAAAAAACAGTTAACTAAATACGCAGAATTATTTGACTTAGATGCTAGTCGCGGAGAATATAAAGAGCATTCTTTGAATCTTTGGCAAAAAGATCGTGCTTTGCATAGCGATCGCGCTTTATTAGTTGGAGAAGCAGCAGGAATAGTCGATCCTCTAATTGGCGAGGGAATTCGTCCCGCTATGTTTACAGGAGTTCAATCAGCAGGTGCGGTTATAGGTGCGCTACAAGGTGATTCTAATGCTCTGGCAAGCTATACCCAGTCCATAAATCAAGAATGGGGGTCAAATTTGGCTAAAGCAGACTTCCTAGCTGGATTGTTCTTTAAAGCGCCTAAAATCGCCTATAAAATGGGGGTTAAACGCCCTGCTGCGGGTCAATTGATGGGCAAAATTCTCTGTGGTGAATTAAGTTATTCCCAAGTGGCGGAAAAAGCAACACAGAAATTAAAGTTTATTCCTGGAATAGGATAATTAGTTTGGAGGCAGAAGGCAGAAGGCAGAAGGCAGAAGGCAGGAGTTCCCCTAAAGTTTCAGATAATCTTTGAGGGAATCGCGCATCACATCAACGGGGACTGGTTGCTTAAGCCAGATTTGGAGAGCAGCTACTCCCTGTTGCACTAACATTTCTAAGCCGTTGATCGCAGTTGCGCCTTGAGCCTGAGCTTGTATAAGAAACTGGGTTGGATTAGGAGTATAGATAAGATCATAGGCGATCGCTTTTGGTTTAAGTTTCTCCATTAAGGATTCTTCTACAGGCGAAGCATCTACATGGGGTGACATTCCTACAGGGGTGGTATTAACTAGTAAGTCAGCAGCAGGAATTAGACTACTAAGATTATTCCAGTTATGGATTTTAAGTAGAGAAGTGATCTTGGTGGAGTGTGACCAACTCTGATAAAACCTTGCTAGTTTATTAGGATCGCGTCCGATAATATGAATTTCTGGACATTCCAAGTTAGTCAAGCCAGCAATTACGGCTCTGGCTGCACCACCATTACCCAGAATTACAGGAGTTGTTTTGCTCCAGTCACGAGACATAGCTTTTAACGGCGCAACAAAACCCTCGGCATCGGTATTTGTACCTTTCCAGCCTGATGCAGTACGCCAGACTGTATTTACCGCACCAATATTGGCTGCATCATCAGAGATTTCTGTCAGCAACGGGATAATTTCTTGTTTGTGGGGAATAGTAATGCTAAATCCGACTAAATTGAAGGCGCTAAAACCTGCAAGTACTGTGGCTAAATCTCCTTGTTTGACAGGGAAAGGGACGTAGATATAATCTAGCCCTAAACTAGCGATCGCTGCATTATGCATCACGGGAGACAAAGAATGTTCCACAGGATCGCCAATAATACCCAACAGTTTGGTTTTGCCTGTAATTTGCTGCATGATGCTGACCTTTGATTCAAAAATAAATAGCCTTAATCTATTAAACCTTATTGAACTCCTAAGTACGGGCAAGGCATTGCCTTGCCCCTATCGTCTTGTACGGGAATTGCCTTGCCCCTATCGTGACTGCTTATTCAACTCTTTGTACATTTGATACATTTCAGGCAATCGCTTATACATGACAAATAGCTTGCGATACAACCGACTAGGAATATGAGGCATACCTGAAACCATTTCTCCCGATGCTACATTGCCAGTAATTCCAGTTTGTCCTGTCGCAATAACGCGATCGCCTACTGTTACCTGATTGGCTACCCCGACTTGTCCCCCAAGCATAACTCCGTTACCAATAATTGCTCCCCCTGCTAATCCTACTTGAGAAGCCATAGCGCAATTCTGTCCGATTTGACAGCCATGTCCAACCTGTACTAAATTATCCAGCTTCGTATTGCGTCCAATACGGGTTTCTCCCACCGCAGGACGATCTACTGCACTGTTACAGCCAATTTCCACACCATCTTCTAATACGGTATAGCCTGACTGTTCCATTTTATACCAGCCTGTTGCAGTTGGCACAAAGCCAAAGCCTTCTGAGCCGATCACCGCACCACTATGAATGACACAACCAGCGCCAATTTGAGTCCGTTCATGGATGGTACAGTTGGCATGAAGAATAGTATCGTTACCAATAGTCACATCAGGATAAATAACTACATTAGGATGAATCGTCACGCGATCGCCAATCGTTACTCCCTTTTGAATTACGACATTTGCGCCAATATAGACATCTTGCCCAACAATAGTAGCTGCGTCTATTACTGCACTATTATGAATACCTGGAGTTGGTTTAAAAGGCTGATAAAAAAGAGCGATCGCCTGGGCAAATAATAATCTGGGGTCAGAAGTAGCAATCCAGGCAATATTTCTGTCTGAGGCTTGGATTAGTAGAGTTTCATCTAAAGGCAAGATTAGAGCAGTCGCTTGAGTTGTCGCCACCATGGCTGCAAACTTTCCGCCTTCAACGTAGCTTAATGAGTTAGGATCTGCGCGATCAATTGCAGCTACCTTGGTTAACTCGGGATTAAAATTTGGATGTTGAGCGAAACTGTTATGATCAGCTGCTATACCAAGTTTGGTAACAAGTTCTTGAAACTTCATGGCAGAGGATGATTAGATGAGCAATGAGCAATGAGCAATGAGCAATGAGCAATGAGCAATGAGCAATGAGCAATGAGCAATGAGCAATGGTAGGTTGCTGATAAATTATATGTATATACAAAGTAAAATCGATGGGATTTTATTCTAATTTCGTTATTCCCTACTGCATTGACTTAGCGATGTCTGGCTCTAATCTACAGCAATATCGACAGGAAATATTAAAAGATGTGTCGGGCGAGATCTTAGAGATTGGTTTTGGTACTGGCTTGAATTTACCTCACTATCCCGAACAGGTAACTAAGATTACCACGGTAGAGCCTAATCTTGGTATGCAAAAACTTGCGCGATCGCGAATCGAACAGTCTCAGATTACGGTAGACTACAAGGTTGTAAATGGTGAAAGTTTGCCGATGAGAGATGCTACTTTTGATGCGGTTGTCTGTACTTGGACGTTGTGTAGTATTCCGTTAGTGGAACAGGCGATCGCTGAGGTAGAGCGGGTTTTAAAACCAGGAGGCAAATTCTTGTTTATTGAACATGGATTGAGCCAAGATCCAAGCATTCAAGTATGGCAAAATCGTTTGACCCCAATTCAAAAAGTTATTGCTGATGGCTGCCATCTCAATCGTAGAATTAAGGAGCTAGGTAAAATAAATTATTATTCAAACTGTAATTTTGTTGAATTTTAATCTCATCTCTTTTTGGAGATATTATTTAATTTTTGCGCTTGAAAGTAAGATCATCTACAAAAGGCAAATTTGTTGAATCAACAGCAAATTAAAGTCATACTTCAGGAACAAAAAAATAATCAGCAAAAGTTTGGTGTTATTGCCGTACAAAAAGGCTGGATTAAACAAGAGACAATTAATTTTTTTGTTGATAACTTGTCCTGTAAGCCACCTCAACCGATGTCCTTAGATGCTTTGGAAAAATATAATCAAGCAAAGCTACATTTGGAAAAAAGGTATGCCGATCATTCTTTGATTTTGAGTCGCATTTTAGCTTGGACTGGCGGTATTCCCTATCTCACTAAAAGTATTGGACAAGTATTTGCCAAATCTGATTTTAATATTCCTGGAGGGAAAGAAATTAATACAGTCGATCGGTTTGTGGAGGTAACGCTGATCAGAAAATGGCAAACCAGCAAAGCGGCATCATCAATTAGGGCAATTAGCCACAGTTTACTAAATAATTTTCGCTGTGATTCTAAGTTATTGCTTAAAGAATATCAAGATATTTTAATTTCAGACAACAAAAAGTATCAAGGCAATAAGGAACAAAAAGAATTACTTTTATTAGGTCTAATTGTTCAAGAAAATGATTGGCTCAAAGTTAGCAATATAATTTATCAACATATTTTTAATCAAGAATTTGTTGCTAATGAATTAGAGAAAAAGTTTCCTCAAACCAGCAACGCAGTTGATGTTGATAATTCTCACCCTGTCAAATCTGCTAGCTCAATCATTGAATACAATCCCCAAGTTTCGATTGAAGAAGCAGTTCCCGCCTTTACTCAGACTGATGCCAAAGTTCAACCTAATTCTGTCCCCAAGCAGACGGCAACTACTCCATCATCATTAACTAGAATAAACTCCCTTGTACCTTTAGCCGCGATCGCTTTACTGATTCCTTTATTTTTAATTATTAATAACTATTTAGCATCTTTCAAAGCAGCAAAAATAGCTGCTGATTCTGCTCGAAAAATCAATAAACTCCAAGAGTTTTGTAATGGATTAAATGCAAGCTCTAAGTCTTCGTTAAACTTGATAACGAAGTTGGAAACAAATCAACAACAACTTCTGGGTGACTTTCCTGCTAGCTGCGACACAGCACTTAATCAACTGAGAGTAATAGCTGCGCCACAGTTAGGTAAGGAAGATAAAATTTTAGAGGCTATTCGACATCTCTGCAAAGTACCTGGTCATTCAGAAATGAATATTGATGCAGAAGTCTGGCTCAGGCGCTGGTATGAGTCTGCTAGCTGGGGTAAAGAAACTAAATTTTATCTTGAGGAAATTGAGAAACATCAGAATAGAAGTTGTCCCGCTGCTCATTTCACAGAGCATAAAGACTGAAGCACTTACCAGAATTTAATCAGGTGATAGCAGCAAGTTAATTCTCTAAGTAAATAATGTTAATTATTGCCATAACGACAGATACGGCTATCAATCAATTTTGGAGTTTAGTCTCTGGAGTTTTGTTATTAGATGCCGAAACTTTTAAATCGATTAATAATTTACCTCTAAGTTTAATTGCCAGCATTGTAGTTGTCTTGTTAGCTGGTTTATCGCAAACTTTTGGTCAAAGCGTAATGCTGTTTATCAATCGAGTGCGTCCTCTGCGGTTTTTGCTCTCAGTAGCGATCGCTGCCGTCTTATTCGTCTTTAACTACAATTTTTGGGTTTTTAGTACTTGGCTAGTAGCGGGGTGGTTATTTGGCGTAAATTTTCCCCTGATCGCAGTTATCAAAACATTAGGCTTTAGCTATGCACCATTGTTACTCGGTTTTTTGATCGTAATTCCTTATTTTGGAATGCCCATTTTAATCGTGCTGTCGATTTGGACTCTACTGGCGATCGCCCATGGCTTAGGCGCAATTTCTAATTTAACTATTTGGCAAGCTTTTGAATGCTGTCTGGGGGGATGGTTGGCGCTGCAATTATCTCAGCGAGTCGTGGGAAAAGCGATCGCACGGATTACCAGCAGTATAGTTGACTGGGTGGCGGGAGTCGAGTTAATTACTGAACCTGATTATCTTGAACAGATGCTTTATACTGGCTTGCCGATCCCTCCTCAGACAACAAATATTCCCGATTTATTAGGCGACTCAAGCAAAAATACTCCTTGAGCAAAAAGTCCATTAACAGCTAAAAGCTAACAGCTTTTTTGATAAATATAATTCCATGTTTAAACGAGTAGCATTTATCTTACTGGCATTAAGTATAGTTGCCTTATTATCTCCAGCAAATGCTTGGTGGATACAGTGGTACGCTGTGGTCGAAAATCAATTATTAAATTTACTGCTTGATAGTGGACGGATTATTGGGATTTCTTTAGTATTGGCGGGTTTATTAGCCCCGTTTGAAGCCCTGGGCTGGTGGGCGGGATGGTATGGTGGCAAACAAGATCCAACCACTTTATCTTTGAAACATACTCATGCCACTCTGGGCAAGGTAACTACTTCACCTCATTACATAGTTTATCTAGACGGGATTGGTAAAAGCTCGTTTAAATATTCCTTTCGAGGCGCAAGGTTTTTACAAAGGTTAACAGAATCTCTACCGAGCGATCGCATTTTGATTGACAATATCATTCCCTACTCGGTGATTAATCTGCCTTTAACCCTTAATCGCCCGTTGGCTAGACTTTGGCAATGGATTGAACGTACAACCAATTTTGAAGTTTTGGTCTTACTTCGCAATATGTTTCAGGTAGCCGTATCGGTGGATAGTCGTTATGGTCCAATCTATAATCGAGGTACGGCAGAAATAATTATCGATCGCCTTTTGACCAAGGGCTATCAACCTGGCAGCGGTGCTTTAATTACTCTGATTGGCTATAGCGGTGGGGGACAAATATCTCTGGGGGCAGTGCCATATATCAAAAGAGTGTTAGCCGCACCAATAGAAGTAATTTCTTTAGCAGGAGTGATTAGTGGCAATAATGAGGTGGTTCAGGTAGAGCATCTTTATCATTTAGTCGGTGAAAAAGATCGTGTCACTCGTTTTACTCCTTGTTTATTCCCTCGCCGATGGTCAATTATCACCTGGTCAAATTGGAATCTGGCTAAAAGTCGAGGGGAAATAAGCTTTATTTCTTTGGGCAAAGTAGGACACGATTCTAAAAATGGCCCTTTTGATGAAGATGCTTTTCTCCCTGATGGTTGCAATCATCTCACCAGAACTCTAGAAATTATTTTACGCATCATCACTCGCATCGACGGTTACGAACCCTATCCTGCTGCTGTTGCCGATTACTCAGCAAGATCTGAGCGAATAATTAGTGACTATGAAAATTACGTTCAAGCTAAATTCAATCGACCAGAATTTTATCCGCTGGCACAAACATATTCCGATAACTATTTTCCTGTAGCTGAATGGATAGGACGTTTAATCTTGCCAGCGGTTACCGAACGTTCTCAAGTTAGTGGAGTTTATTTAGAAGTACATCATGCACCAGAATTAGACTTAATTGGTCAAAAAGTATACTTGCGCTGGAGCGATCGCCCTGATATTCAGGCTTATGTTAATCAGGTCAAAATTAGGATTGATTTTTCTGAACAGGCTTATCAAAGTATTAACCAGGGTATAGTTTTGCCCACGCGATTAAATCATTGGCGACAGGTACAGGCGCTAGAATCTTTGGCTGGTGCTAGACCAAATGATGATGTGATGGTTGCCTTAACTTCAGTTGAGGTAATTAGAGAACCTCAGCTTATTTTATCGATCAGCCGTGAACCGATTTTAATTACGGGCAAGTATTACGCCTTAGTCAGCTTTACGGAAGTATTTCCCAATAACTGCGCGATGGTACGCCACTACAACCCTGACTCTGGGCAATTCAATGGTAAAGAAGACATGGTTTATCTACCCCCAGTAGTGCCAGATCGCAATGGAGTATTACCTACTACTGCCAATAAAATTACTGAATTTCTTCTAAATCAAACAGGCTGGTATATCTATGGGGCAAAAAATGACCAGGGTATCTTTACAGTACAGGCGATCGCTCCTCGCGCTTTATTCCAGCTACAGCCAGCCAAAATCATTTCTGGGATGCAAAAAACTACCAATTACATTCATAATCAATATTGGCAGGGAGCAACACAAAAAAAGGTCAGATTGATTCGATTCTGTTGAACCCGCGTAACTTATCAGACACAGAATTAATAAATTCTTATCAAGAAGGCGATCGCCTTTTAGTTCTGCACACTTATGGCGGAATTGGGGGAAATAAGCAAGAATTTGCTCCTCTAGGACTCTTTTTTGGACATTTCTCCTTTGGTCTTGCCAGAGTCGTCCGTGAACCATTGACCCAAGAATTACGTTTCAAAATTGGCTATGCGCAAGTATATACCCAAAACACTACAGGAATTATTGCTGCTAGTTTAGACTGGACAAACTTTGTTGGCGATCGCCAGTTTGGTTGGCTGGGGAGTCGCCCAATTACCGATATAGTCGTCAAACTAGATGTCTTTGACGAATATAATTTTGATGGCTTACGCCGTTTTCCCCTCAATGCTTTAGCCTATCAATTAGACCGCATGATGGCGCGTTATCGGACTGGAGACGGTACAGGAGCTACATTTGTCGGTCCTGCCAATTCTTGTGTACAAGATTCCTGTCAGGCTCTCTATCAAGCGATTAATATGACTCTGACCGAAATTGAGCAGAACCCTCAAATTAAAGCCTGGATTACAGCGAACCCCCAACATCCTCAAACCCAAAGACTACAACGCCTAGTAACTCTCAACAAAGCCATTGAAGACCAACTAATCACTTGGCAAACTCGCGCAGATTGGGTCGATCCCTATCAATCCTTAATTGGTACTCGCTTGGCAGATAGTCCTGTAACTACTGTGGTTAATGCCTTAACTAGTTGGCGATCGCTTTTACCCCGTTTAGCCAACGATAGCCTAGCCGAAATTTTCCTCAATCATGGTGCAAGTCTTTGGTTACTTCAAACCTATCAGGTAGGTGGGTGGGATGAAGATATCGAACCCATTGCCCCAACAAAATTATGGATTTAAAGTCAGTATGCAGTTAATCCTGTCGGAATAGAATCAATTAACTTGCGGGTATAGTCTGTTTTGGGGTTGCGGTATATTTCCTCTGAAGCACCGATTTCGGCGATTTTTCCCTGATTCATGACAATGATGCGATCGCTCATGAATTTAACGACGCTGAGATCGTGGGAGATAAAGATATAGGTTAATCCCATCTCTGCCTGGAGCTTCTTGAGCAGGTTTAATACCTGTGCCTGTACTGAGACATCGAGGGCGGAAACGGACTCATCGCAGATAATAAACTGAGGTTCTAAGGCTAAAGCCCTAGCAATACATACCCGTTGTCTTTGTCCTCCTGACAACTCGTGAGGATAGCGGTTGATCAGATCGGGATTTAAACCTACCCGTTCTAAAAGTTCTGATACCTTTTTTTGGCGATCGCATTTTATTTGATGGACAACTAAGGGTTCGGCGATCGCTTTGCCAATATTAATGCGGGGATTAAGAGAATTATAGGGGTTTTGAAAAATAATCTGCATTTGTCGACGAGCGATCGCAATTTTTGGCTTCTCAGGGCTAAGTTGGTAATATTATCGCCAGCGAACACCACATCTCCTTCCAGCGGTTGAATGAGGCGCAAGAGAGTTCTGGCTAATGTAGATTTCCCGCAGCCCGATTCACCGACTAGACCTAAAGTTTCCCCTGGATATACTTTAAAGGAGACGTTGTTTACCGCCATCAGATATTTTTTAGTCTTGCCAAACATGCCCTTGGTTGGAAAGCCTACCCGTAGCTGGTTAACAGACATTAAGGATTCTTGCTGCAAAAGCTGTTTTAATCTTGCCTGTTGTTCAGTTTCGGTAACAACCTTCGGTTTACGATTAATATCGGTTTGTTTTTCCGTAATTTGAATCTTTCCTGCTGGAGTAGTCGTCACCTCCATAAAATCAGTTACGGTAGGCAGAATCTGCAATCGGCAATCCAAACGGGGACGACAGGCTAGCAATCCCTTCGTATAAGGATGTTGAGCATGGCTAAAGACAGACGCAACTTTTCCCGCTTCTACTACCTTTCCTTGATACATTACCACCACTGAATCAACTAATTCAGCAATTACTCCCAAGTCGTGAGTAATAAAAATCAACGCCATCCCCCTTTCGTCGCACAGATGGCGCAGCAAATCTAAAATAGTCGCCTGCACCGTCACATCTAAAGCAGTTGTAGGTTCATCAGCAATTAACACACTAGGATTACAAGAGATTGCCATGGCAATTGTAACTCGCTGTAGTTGCCCCCCAGATAGTTCATGAGGATAGCGTTTAAGAATCGACTGCTTGTGTTGATTAATATAGCTGGATACTTCCCGATCGCTATAGTTTGGATGTGCTTGTCGACACTGCTGTTGCAACGTTTCGTCACTAGCCAAAAGCTGAACTTCTTGTAACAAAGCGATCGCTTTTCTTCTCGCATCTTGAGAGGATAGCTTTTGATGCAAGAAAATCGCCTCGGTTAACTGAAACCCAATATCATAGACAGGATTTAATGCACTCATGGGTTCTTGGAAAATCATGGCGATTTCTCCCCCACGATAGCTTCTGCGTTCAGCTTCATTTACCTGTAATAAATCTCTTGCCGATCTGCCTTCAGGAGTAAACCAAATCTCCCCTTGGGTAATACGCCCAGGAGTAGGTACTAAACCCATAATTGCTAAAGATGTTACCGATTTACCCGAACCCGACTCACCGACAATGCCCAGCTTTTCTCCTTTCCTTAGCTGAAAACTTAGTTCCTCAACCGCAACTACAGGTTTAGTTTGAGTGATAAATTGGACTTGTAGATGGCGAACATCAAGAACGGGTTCAGACATATTTTAACTTCAGTCAAAGGTTAACAGAATTTTAACCGATAGATTAATAAATTCCATTTTGTTTAGTAAGTGAATCGAGACAATTAAAAAACATGAAATATATTGTACATAAAAATGTAATTCAGGAAAAAGGTTTAGCCAAAACTCATTATCTTAATGAAAATGCTCAAAGAATTAATTAGAATAATACTGATTATTTAAAAAACGAGATTGGTAGAGCGATCGCTTATTATGTTACTGAAAAATTAAACTACTAAAACTCAAGGTAATATTTACCTTTGTAGCTTTTTTAAACTCTGAATTAAGCACAGTAAAAAAATTACCACCAAAAGCAGCTAAATTGGTAAACATAATTCTGCTTTTACTTTCTCTAAATAAGGTTTGATAGCCTGAGCAAAAGGTAATATACCGACAGGAGGGACTGAATTGCCTATTTGCCTTCTCACTTCGGTGATTGTACCCTCAAAAACAAAATCATCGGGATAGCCAAAAAGTCTTGCTCTTTCTCGATTAGTTAATGGTCTGGGTTCTGAGTAGTGATAACCCCAAGTACCCCCACCACCAGCAGCAATAATGGTTGTGGAAGGTTTATTGGGATCTAAACGTCGGTATACATGGGAGATCATACCTTTGACATAATGAGGAGAATTTTTGGGAATATCTGTAAAATTTCCCCCAGCAGGAATAAGCTTGAGCTTCTCAACAGTGCTACTTTTAATGTTTTGATGTTCGTTGTTATGTTCTACTCTTTCAACACCAGCAAGTGCTTTACTCGACGAAACATAGTTTTCGCATTGGTGTGTTGGTTTGGGCAGATCGAAAGTACAATTTATATCTTTCCGAATACCAATAATTAAGACTCTTTTCCTAAGCTGAGGCGTTCCATAATCAGCAAAATTAACTAGATAAGGTTTAGTTTCGTATCCGTATCGCCCCGTTAAAGAAAAATCTTCAATAATTTGTTTAATAGCTTTACCTTTGTTAGCAGTCATCAAACCTTTAACATTTTCGGCAATAAACATTAGAGGTTCTTTTAGCGAGACAAGATTGACAAAGTTTCGATATAGATTACCTCGCTCGGTTGTAATTCCTCCACGCTTCCAGATCATGGAAAAGTCTTGACAGGGAAAACCACCCAGAATTAAATCTGCATCAGGTATCGTAGAGTAGTCAATTTCTTGTATGTCTCCACAAACGACGTGCTGACCTAAATTTTTCGCATAAGTTTCACAGGCTTTTTGATCGATATCGTTTGCCCAGAGAATACGAAATCCAGCTTGACTAAAACCCAGATCCATTCCTCCACATCCTGAGAACAAAGAAACAATATTTATTTTTGCTTCAGATTTTGCTGTATATACTGCTTCATCAAATATAGGTGACTGAGTCATAAAGAAATTTACCACTAGCTACTTTTCCAACGTTCCAAAGGAATACAGTCAATATCTAAAGTATCTAAAGCTCTAGCCACCACAAAATCAACTAGATCTTCAATTGTTTTGGGATGATGATACCAGGCGGGAATGGCTGGCACAATTTTTACCCCAGCTTCAGCCAAAGCGGTTAAGTTGCGCAGATGAATTAGGCTAAAGGGGGTTTCTCTGGGAACAACTACTAAAGGTTTTCCTTCCTTGATCTGTACGTCTGCTGCTCTTTCTAAGAGATCTGAGCTTAAACCTGCTGCTATTTTGCCTACCGTACTCATGCTACAGGGAATAATCACCATCCCTAAAGTGCGGAAAGAACCACTGGCAATGTTGTCTCCCACATCCCCCCAGCGATGACAGTTTAAGATACCTGTCTTAACTCCAGCTTTTTCTCGCCAAAAAAGTTCTTGTTGATCGGGTTCGGCAGGCATCCGAATGTTTTCTTCTGCTTGCCAAACCATGTAGCTAGCACGAGAAGCCACTAGTTCAATCGTATAATCGGCTGCTAACAGGTATTTGAGGGCATTCACAGCGTAGATTAGCCCTGAAGCACCGCTAACGCCAATAATTAAGGGTTTGGTCATGTAATATTGATGAGAATTAAATTAGTCCTTCAAATTCAAGTTCCTCGATCATCTGTAAGCCACGAGGATCGCCGACTTTGAGGATAGCACTTCTCGCGTCATCTTTAACACCATAATCATCATCTTCCACCAAAGATTCAATCAAAGCATCGATCGCCGTGGCGTAAACAACGTTGGAAGGTAGTTCGCGACATAAGTGTCCAATTGACCAAGCACAGTTACTGCGTACCGCGGCAATAGGATCTCTTCTTAACCCCTGAATCAGAGGAGGAATGGCAGCAATAATATCTTCGTAGTTGGCTGGAGCAATTTGCGCCAAACCACTAGCTGCCCATAGTCTGACGGCAGAGATATCGGTCTTAAGAGCATGAAGTAGCGGCTGGAGAGCGCGTCGATCTTTACTATTGCCCAATGCCCAAACTATTCCCTTGCGGACATAACCATTAAAGTCTGTCTCTAGTAATTTAATTAAAGGTTCGACGGCAGTAGCATCAGTATTACGTCCCAAAGCATAAGCAGTGCTAACCCTAATTAAAGGACAAATATCCTTGAGCAGTTCAATTAAAATTGGAATGGAACGGCGATCTTCTAGCTCACAAAATGCTCTAGCTGCAAGCATCCTATCTGAAGCCACAGCAGATTCTAACAACTGTAACATCCGTTCTGGATCTGGAGGGGGAATGTCACCTACAGAGCTTGCCGAATCGATCTTATCTAGAGGACTATTTAGTTCAGCTTCAATAAAACTTAGTTCATCATTTTCATTATCACCTACGGTCGCTCTATTATTCTCCAATTGTTAGCAAGCTGTTAAAGTCTTTTATTTTACGTCTTTTTATCTTTACATCATACTATGTCGATCATCAACGCATTTTTTTGTCGGGTTTTTTCTACCCTTAGAAAGGTGCAAAACTTTGGTGAGAATTCTAAGATCGAAGTATTAAAAGTACTTTAAATATAACTAGTAAGAGGTCTTAAATTATGCCAGAATCAAGCAAAGAAAGAATTGTTGCCGATCTACAGCAGGCAAAACAAACGGGAGAACTAAAAACCGAAAGGATTCGCGAAATTATTAAAAATGCGATCGCCGAGACAGTCTCTGAAGTTAAGTCAGGTAGAAGTGAAATCGTTAGTTTAGTGCAAGATGCGATCGCTGCTGTGACAGAAACTGTCAAAGAATCTGGTGGCGAAGTTAAAGAAGAAGTGACGGCATCAATACAAGGGGTAATTGATGGTGTTAGTCAAGCCAGAAGAGAGAAAATTGCGCGAACTCAATCGGAAATCACCACTTTAGAGGCTCAAGTAGTTGAAGACGAGCAAAAATTACAAACTGAAATTGATGAGGCTTTGGCAGAAGTTAAAACCAGCAGTGATACTCAACCTGATAAGGTTAAAGAGGCGATCGCCGAGGCGATAATTAATATCGGCAACAGTGATGAGTTTGCTATTCTTCAAAAACACTATGCTCGTCTTAAAGCACAAATCGCTGTACTACAAGCAAATTTAGCTAATCGCTATGGTGAACAGTATGGAGAAGTTGGCAAATACCTAGAAGACGCAAAGGTATGGTACAACAAAGCCAAAGAAGATCCTGAAGTTTTTACCGAACCTACCAAGCGTAAAAGAGCTGAATTTGAAGAAAAATTAGGGTCGACAGGTAGCGCTGTAGCACGCAAGGAAAAGCAGGTAAAACAGCTATTAAAAGAACTTTGGCAGGAAGTGAGAGAAATTTTTCAAGAAAAAAATCCTAAGTAGATTAAATCTTAATTTTTGATTTGAGGGAAAAAGCGATCCTGCATCGATTTTAGTGGTAATTAAAAGAAGCTTGTCTCGATTAAGCGATCGCTTTAAACTGCTTTAAACCTCAATGTGAATTTTGAGCAGAACGTTCTCTAGCTATGACAATTTCCCATACTTCTGACCAACGTTCCTCAAGCAGATTTCTCATTTTTGCTGATTGCCATTCGGGAAGTCTATTTTTATTGTTCTTGTTAGATGGGTTCATGATTACTTTTTGTTAATTAACTATTAGTAATATTTAAAATTAGTCATGTGGTTTATCTAGTAAGTAATCGGCAAAATAATGTGTAAGTACTATGGCAATAGTCGACCTACCAGACATAAATAACCTATCATTTTTAAAAACTTATTGCAAAGTATTATCAATAAATGAATTGTTAAAAAGTATCACAATATTTTCTAAAAAGGATTAAGCAAATTAAAAATCCGTGGGATTCTGCTAATTACACAAAAAGCTTGAAAGCTATATCTAAATATATATACGTAGATAGAAAATTGCTTCTAGTGAAAATTACGCACAAGATGTAGCCAGAGTTTGATTTTGTTATAAAAATTAATATTTACTCGATTAAAGCGAAAAGGCTTTTTTTAAGCTTTTTTCTTCTGTAGAGGGCGAAAAAAATTAATTTGTTTTTTGTACTACAAATGCACCATTAATATCTAAGTATGTTTGTTATCAAGAGTTACAAAGATTACAATGCTTTTTTGCTTAAGATCATTGAGTTGATGATTAAAAATTTTGGCAATATCATAGCTTTTGAGCCTTGGTAAAAGGACAATAAGCTGTTACTTTGCAGCTTTGGAAAATTTTAGTAGATAAAGAAAGATTGTAGAGGAAAACATATGTCATCGATCGTAGTAAATCTTGATGTTGCCGATTTTAACGGTGAAGGATTAGATATTATTGGAACAGAAAATGCAGACGTTTTATATGGCACCAACGATGGTGAACTAATGAATGGCGTGGCTGGAGATGATTTTATTTCAGCTAGTGATGGAGATGATTTTATCCTTGGTGGCGCTGACAACGATACTATCGGTGGTGGCGATGGTGATGACAGCATCTTAGGAGGAACAGGTGGGGATCTAATTTTCGCCTACACAGGTGATGATGTAGTTCATGGTGGTGATGGCAATGACATTATCCGTGGTGGTGAAGGCGACGACATTATCTTTGGCGGTGAAGACAAAGACATCTTTGTATTTGACTTAGAAAACTTTGAGGATGGTTCAATGGACACAGTTGTTGATTTTGACATCGATCAAGATCAAGTCTCTATCCAAGGTTTGTCAAACAACAACTCAGTTAGCTTCGATGCTGCTACTGGAATAGTTTCCATAGATGGTGAAGAAGTAATTAAATTTGAAGATCTAGATGCTTCTGTAAATTCTACCGAAGATTTTGAATTGCTTTAAGCTATAAATTGCAGTTATTTTTTTGCTTAAGATATTACTGTTTATCTAAGTATAAACAATGATATTTTTTTGAAGTCGGCACATAATTTTATTGTGCCGTTTTTTGTGAAATTGTAATCTTCTGAAGCTCAAAGCTAATAGCTAATAGCTTTTTTGGTAATAAGAGATTTGGTAAATACATCTTTTAAAAAAAAATTAAGATGATTACCACTAATGCTAGTTGTGCTAATCACATTGGTTTTCCGTATATTTACTATTGTTAATTACTAAAGACCATTGACAATATTTAGGTTATAAATATCATGTAATTGGAATATTTGGAGATACTGAAGTTTTATAGATTAAAATTTTAAACAATAAAATTTAAGTCAAAAAATAATATTAATATCACTAATTGCTCAAACAAATGCTTTTTGCTTGACAAACAATCTTTTGATTAACATTAAACATTAAGCCAAAACTATAGTCAGAGACAAAGCAAACTCCAAGCATCTTTCCCGACAAGAAAGTGTGACAGATTTCTCTAAGTCTTCACCTCCTAATCTAACTTCAAGTACACTGAGTCAACAAGCTAACCAACAAAAATGCCCCATAAGTCTTTAGAGTCTAATTTGACTAACTCAGAGCTGGTTCATGCTTCCGCCGATGATAACAGCATTGATCTGCCATCTCGGCAAAGCGAGCAGTTTGTCTTCCTACCTCGTGTCGTCAAACAGAAATAGAGGTAAATTCCCTCCCTTCAGAAGGAATGCCTGCTGCGCAATTATATATTCAACAAGCCTTATTGTATTTTGAACAACAGCAATGGTCAGAAAGTATTGCTGCTTGTCAGGAAGCATTAAGAGTTCAGCCTAAAATGGCAATGGCGTATAAGATTTGGGGAAACTGTCTCCAATGTTCAGGCAAAAGCGCTGAAGCAATTGGCATTTATGCCAAAGCTCTTGAAGCTAAAGCAGACATGGCAGAGATTTACTGCAACTTAGGCAGTATTTTCGCCAGACAAAGAAAATGGCAGCTAGCAATCGAGCATTATCAAAAATCCAGCACAATTAATCCAGATTTTGCGCTCCCATATCGCAACTTGGCTAGAGTCTGGAATGAACTAGGAGAAGATCATAAGTCGGTTGAGTGTTTTTTTAAGGCGATCGCCGTCCAGCCGAATATGCTATCACCACAAAACCACTTCAATTTAGCTAATAACCTGCTGGCGGAAGGAAATCGAGACAAGGCGATCGCCTGCTATAAAAGTTGTCTTGATCTCGATCCCAATTTCCTTAACGCTTATGCAAGATTGGCGGATGCTTTGGAACAAGATGGTCAGACGGAACTTGCTTTGTCTTATTATCAAAAGCTAGCTCGACTACAAACAGAACCTAATCTACCCCCGGCTCAATCAAAATCTTGGCAGCAAATTAGCGCTCTGCTTAACCCTGATGCGACAAAAGCCTCTAATACCCCGTCTCAATCAGTAATGAGTAGACTACCTGGGAATAAGGCAAGTCAGAACCTACCTCAACTACAGCCAGCCAAAACCACCATAGAAGATAAGATCAAACTCTATCTTCAAGCAGCAGCTCAACAGCCTAATTCGGCATCGATTCTGTTTGAGTTGGGTCAATTATATTTCGCGCAGCAGCAGTGGCAAAAAGCAATTGCTTGTTACCAGAAAGCAACCAAACTTGCCCCCCAAGAAGCTCATTACTACGTTCATTTAGGTAAAGCCTGGTCAAAAGTCAATAATCATGACCAAGCTAATTTAGCCTACTATCAAGGCTTCAGCCTCAAACCCCAGGAAGCCTCAGCGAAGAATCACTATTTATTAGGAGATAAGTTACTCCAGCACAATAGAGTAGAAGAAGCGATCGCCTGTTATCGTCGAGCTATAAGTATTAAGTCCGATTTTATTGAGGCTTATTGGCAGTTAGGAGAAGTTTTACTGGGAATTAGCAACTATCAAGAAGCAGAGGCTTGTTGTCGCCAAGGGTTAAAAGTAAATCCGCATCAGGCTCGTAGTTATTTCTTATTAGGCAAAGTTTTCTACCAACAGCAGCAATGGCAATCTGCTTTGACTTGTTATCAAAAAGCAGTCGAGTTTGAGCCAAATAATGCAGACATACAGCACAATTTAGGTGAAGTTTTCACCCGTGAACAAGAATGGGATAAAGCTGTCCAGGCTTATCGCCAAGCGATCGCTATTCGACCTAATTATTCTTGGTCACACAATAATTTAGGGGATGCCTTACTCAAGCTCCAGCAATGGCAGTCAGCTACCGATAGTTACCGCCAAGCAATTCAGCTCAAGCCTGATTTTGTTTGGTCACATTACAATTTAGGGGAAGCTCTAGCCAAATTAGAACAGTGGGACGAAGCAGCCAAAGCATATCAAACCGCCCAAAAACTCGATCCCAATTTACCTGAGCCGCGTCAGAAAATCGGCGAGGTGTTACATCAGCGTACTAAAAGCTCCCAACAAGAAGCTCTTGCCTTTTCCTTAGAGCAAATTGCTCAAGATCCAGATAACACTGAACTTTATCATCAAGCAATATCCTTAGATAAACAAAACCATCGACTATATCTGGGTTTAGGCAAAGCGCTGTTTAAACAAAATAAATTAGATGAGGCGATCGTCATCTATCAAGTAGGGTTAGAATTACAACCCCGCAGTCTTGATTTGGCAATGGGTTTTAGTGAGGTACTAAGAGCAAAAAATCCTGAATTAGATTCTCAAGATGTAGTTGCCAGGATTGTCAGAGGAGAAAAAACTGCCGCGTTTTTATCTAAAGTAGCCGTAACCCAGTCTAAAGAAACAGGGAAACATAAGCATTTACTGGAGTTCCCTTGTCACGATTCTCCCCAGGTTTCAATTATTATTCCTGTCTATAATCAGATTGACTACACCTTTAAATGTCTGTGTTCGATTGCCGAGCAGATTAGCTCCGAACTAGCTTTCGAGGTGATTGTGATTAATGATTGCTCTACCGATCAGACAGTGACAATTTTAGAGCAGATCAAAGGCTTAAAGCGCATTGACAATTCAGAAAACTTAGGTTTTATTCATAGTTGCAATCAAGGTATTGCGGCAGCCAAAGGAGAGTATGTTTATTTTCTCAATAACGATACTGAACTACGACCTGAAGCACTCGAACAACTGCTATTAGTCTGTGAGCAAGATCCTCAAGTAGGGGCAGTCGGCTCGAAGCTAATTTATCCAGATGGTAGTTTGCAAGAAGCAGGGGGTATTATTTGGCAGGATGCTTCAGGCTGGAATTATGGTAGAAATGAGAATGCTTGTGATCCTCAGTATAATTATCTGCGTTCTGTAGATTACTGTTCTGCTGCTAGTTTACTGGTCAGAAAATCGGTGCTAACCGCTTTAAATGGTCTAGAAACTAATCTTGCCCCTGCCTATTACGAAGATACCGATCTTTGTTTTGCGATTCGACACCAACTAGGGTTAAAAGTGATCTACCAGCCCAAATCCGTAGTTGTCCATCATGAAGGTATAAGTTGCGGTACTGAATTGACTAAGGGCATCAAACTTTATCAGTCAGTAAATATGACTAAATTTAGGCAAAAATGGGCAGCCGAACTAGAAAAGTATCCTGTAAATCAAGGTCAAATTGGGGTAAAAACTGCCAGCAGAAGACATCTAGGCAAGAAAACTATTTTAGTTATAGATATCTATGCCCCCTGTTATGACAAAGAATCAGGAGCGCGTCGTCTTTGGCAGTTAATGCAAATATTTAAGCAGCTCGATCTCCATGTTATTTTTGTGCCAGATAACGGTGCCAAAGACCAACCCTATGTAGGAATGCTCCAGGATTTAGCCATTGAAGTAGTCTATACAGAGTCAGGATATGGCACGACAATTGAACAACAATTAGAAGAATTGCTTCCTCTAGTGGATATTGCTTGGGTATGTCGTCCTCAGTTATATGAGAAATATGCACCGTTAATTCGTCAACATGACCAGATTAAGCTAATTTACGATACTGTAGATCTGCATTATCTGAGAATGCAAAGATCTGTAAAGGTAGGGGAACAAAGCATTGACAAAATGCGTTCATGGATACGAATGCAGTCAAGAGAATTAAAGGCTGCCCATGATGCAGATTTGACCATTACAGTAACTGCCACAGAACAAGAAATCTTACAACAGCAACAAATTAATAATTTAGCAGTAATTCCCAATATACATGTTCCCTATTCAGGAGAGCAACCCAGTTTCGCTCAACGTCAGGGGTTACTCTTTATTGGCAGTTATAACCATCCCCCGAATATTGATGCGGTGCGTTGGTTGTGTCAGGAAATTATGCCCATAGTATGGTCACAACTACCAGAATTAACCCTTACTCTTTTGGGTAGCAATGTTACAGAGGAAGTTCAGGCTTTAGGTAAGAATGAACGTATTTCTGTACCTGGTTATCTTGCTGAGGTGACTCCCTATTTTCTCAATCATCGTCTATTTGTTGCTCCTTTAAGATATGGTGCGGGCATGAAAGGTAAGCTTGGTCAGAGTTTAGAGTATGGCTTGCCCATAGTTGCAACAACCATGGGGATAGAAGGCATGAATTTGATTCACGAGCAAAATGTTTTGGAAGCCAATGAATCCCAGGAATTTGCCCAACAAATAATTAGATTATATAGAGATGAAGAATTATGGCATAAATTAGCAGCTAATAGTGCAAGTGCGATCGCACCTTTTACTCCTAATGTAATCAAACAAGAATTAGGTCAAATGCTTGATAATTTTTATTTAGAATAATAAAAAGTGAGTAAATTATATTTTCTAGGTAAATTTACATAAAAATAGTTGTATTTTTAATAAATTTACGACAAAAGCAAAAACAAACAAAATAATTGACATCATCTTATTTTGAGATATGATCATGTCATCTAAAAAGAATTTTCTGAGATTTACTTGAAGCTTACTCATAAATTATTTTTGAGATAACAAATAGCAAATATTTGTACATTTAGGAACTGCACAATATCAATCCTAAGTATTTTACTGAAAATTATATTAAATCTTAAGTTATTTTTTGAAGTTCAATATGACATTTCTGAAGTATCAAAAGAATGAAAAACAAATAGAAGATTTTTCTTCTATTGAATGGTTAACTACTCAAGCCGTTGCCAAGCATAAAGAAGGTAAGTTAGAAGAAGCGATCGCTTTTTATTTAGAGGCGATTGAATTAGAACCACAGCAAGCTGCTTGGTTATATGGAAATGTAATTACTTTATTTTCCCAAGAAAAATGTTTTGAGAAAGGATTGGAGTTAGGAGAAAAAGCTTTAAATATTTACCCAAAATCTGATGAAGTTTATCGTGCTTTAGGTAATTTGTTGCGATCTCAAGGAGACATAGAAAATAGTGTAAACAAATTTTTTAAAGCAATAGAATTAAAAGCGGAACAACCAGAATGGGTATATTGTCATTTGATAGATCATCTTATCAAAATAGATATTTCTCTGGCACTGAAAATTGGCTTTGCAGGAGTTAAATTATATCCTAAAAGTGAATGGATTAATTATCATCTAGGAGAAGTTTTAACTCTACAAAAAAGCTGGAAAAAAGCAATATTTTATTATAGAAACGCCTCTGAGTTATCATCATGTCTACCTCAGATACAAAATAAACTTAATCATGCATCTCAACAGTTAGCAAGAGACAAAAGAATTAAAAGTATTTCTGATAGCTTATCTAAGCTATCAGAAGGGAAAATTCAAGAAGAATCAAACAGTTTTTTAATTGATATATTCCTTTTTCCTGATTATAGAAAAACTAACTCATATCAAAGTTTACTTTATTCTCATTGTAAAGATAATATTTCAGTGTATTCAGGAGATATCATTAAAGCTTATGAACACCTAAGAGAAAATGAAAATAAAGTCGTTTTTCATTTGCATTGGACTGCTCCAATTTTAGCAAAAGCAGCTAGCCATGAAGAAGCTGAAGTTTTAAAAAATAATTTTATAGATAAGCTTATTAATTTTGTTTATGATGGGGGTTATATTATTTGGACAATTCATAATACATTACCTCATCATTGTCAATTTGTAGAGCAAGAAATAGCACTAAGAAATTTAGTTTGTTCCATCGCACATAAAATTCATATTCACTCAGAAAAATCAATTACAGAAATTACGGAAGTTTTTCATATTCCTCTGCATAAAATTCATGTGATACATCATGGTAATTACGTGGAGGAAAATCAAAATTATGTACCTCGCACTTTAGCAAGAAAAAGATTTAATTTTTCATCCGAAAACATAGTTTATCTATTTTTAGGTCAAATAAGACCATACAAAGGAATAGATGAACTATTTTCCGCATTTACAAAGCTTCAAAAAAAATATTCTCAAGTTTATTTATTAATTGCAGGTAATCCAGTATTTCCAATAAACAAAGGCTCAATATCAAATCGTAGTAAATTATTTCCAAACATAACTGTAATTGAAAAGCATTTAGATGAGACAGAGTTGCAATGGTTTTTCAACGCAGCTGATATTGTAGTCTTACCTTATACAAAAATCTTGACCTCTGGTTCTGTCCTTAATGCTCTATCTTTCAATCGTCCTGTAATTGCTCCGCAAGTAGGAATGATCGAAGAAATAATAGAAGATGGTTACAATGGATTTTTGTATAAATTAAATTCAGTTTCAGGTCTATATGATGCGATGGAAAAAGCAATATTTATAGGAGAGAATGGTAGAGAAAAGCTATTTAAAAACTCTTTTGAAAGTGTCAAAAATTTTACCTGGGAAGAAGCTAGCCAAAAATTACTATCAGGACTATCCACTATAATCAAATATGTAGATATTTCCATTGAAACAAGATCTGTAAAATGTAAAATATGGAATCCATTAGAACAAATATTTAAATCAACAAAAGTAGCGATTATAATTTTAAACTATTGCTGTATTGAAGATACTATTAAATTAGTTAAATCGATCGAAAAATCTGATTTTAGTGATTTTAATATTATTATTGTAGACAATAATTCTCCCAATTTAAGTTTTAATAATTTAATTGATAATTTTAAGAAATACACCATTATTAGAACTCCTGATAATTTAGGATATGCTGGAGGGAATAATGTTGCTATTAAATATATAGAGAATAAGCAATTTGACTATACTTGGATACTCAACCCTGATACTACAGTAGAGCCAAGTTCTTTAGGTGAATTAGTAAATGCGGCAACGGTACATAAAGATATTAGTGTTTTTGGCTCATTAATTTGCTGGGGACAGAGACCGAGTAAAATATGGTTTGCTGGAGGTCAAGTTCAAGAAAAAACAAAAGGAATACATATTTCTCATATGTACAACGGTCAAGATATAGAGTTTATTCCTGAATTCGTTTATGAAGTTGATTATGTAACTGGAGCAAGTATTTTTTGTTCCAGTCAAATATTTCAAGAAGTAGGGTTGATTCCTGAACAATACTTCTTGTATTTTGAAGAAACTGATTGGTGTTTGAAGGCAAGAAAAAAAGGGCATAAAATAGCAGTAGTTCCTTCTTGTAAAATCTATCATTATAAACGCTCTCAAATAGGAGTTTTGCCCCAAAAATATTATTTTTATTATTATATTAGAGGCTCAATTCTTTTTATGCTCAAGTATTTTTCTCAAAAAGAAGACCTGGTTAAAAATAGCATTTATGATAATTTTATTAATCCTTGGCTAGATAAAATTGAAAATAAAGCTCCTCAGCAATTAGGTTATTTTCGAGCTTTAGCAGAGAAAGCTGTAGAACACGGACTATCTCAAGTCACAGGAAAAGTTAATTTATTAAGAATATTTTCTGATAATTATTTTACTTCACAATTGGTAGACATACTGGAAGGTTCTTTAGAAGTAGTTAACCAAAAAGAAATTAGTGGTTGGATTATGAATAAATCTCAACTAATGGAAAACATGGAAGTAAAAATATTTATAGATAAAAAAGAATATTGTACTGTAGTAGCAAATGACTATAAAGAAGAACTAAAATACCAAGGCTATGGAACTGGTAACTACGGATTTAAAATAACTTTACCTAATTATTTACACGATCAAAAAAAGCATAGTATAGAAGCTTTTGTTGAAAATTATAAATTACCATGTAAACCTAATAATATTGTCTGTTTTGACTTTTTAAATTCTGTTTATAAAGGTCGAATTGACGGGATTGAAGATCTTCAAGTAAAAGGCTGGGCATTAGATATTAATAATTTAGAACGTATATTAGATATACAGATTTTAGACGGAGATAACGTTATCGCTGAAACTCAGTCTAATATTTTACGTCCTGATTTAGTTAAAGTAGGTTTAAATACTTCAATTGGAGGATTTAATATTTCTATACCTATTAAATATTGTGATGGAAATAAACACAGTTTAAGCCTAAGAATTGTAGAAACTCAAGAAATAATATCAACTAGAAGTGTATTAATGTCTACTGACAAATATCACAAAATTGCAGCAACCTCAATGGACGATTTTTGGCAATGGATGTATCACTATAGAACAATTTCGATGATTCATGAAGAAAACCGTAATTCTATTTATATTCAAAATATTGAAAAAAACAAAGAAAAGTTGATTAAAAAATATAATAATAAGTCACAAGATTATTTGGTTTCAATTATTATGCCTGCTTATAATAGATCAAATACTATAATTGATGCAATTAGCTCAGTAAAAGCACAAAAATATACTAATTGGGAATTATTAATTGTTGATGATGGCAGCGAAGATAATACAGTTGAAGTCGTTAAACAATTTATACATCGACATAAAGAAGACAGAATTAAATTAATAGAAATAAAAGACAATGTTGGTGTTTCTCAAGCCAGAAATAAAGCGTTAAAAAAATCTAAAGGTGAAATAATTGCCTACTTAGATTCTGATAATTCCTGGGATTCAAATTTCTTACTTATTATGGTTAATTCTTTAGTAGAAAATACATGGGTAAAAATTGCTTATTGCGGTGACAAAATTTGGCAATATTATTCTGGCAATACTACCCTTCAGTCTAAGCTAGAGTTAGTATCTATACGCTTGGGACCTTTTAATAAATCTTTAATAGAAAATAGAAATTATATTGACTTGAACGTATTTATTCATTGGAAAAAAATTTATGAACAATTAGGTGGATTTCGCGAAGATATGCGCAGATTAGTTGATTGGGAATTAATAGTACGCTATACAGATTTTGCAGCTCCAAAATTTGTTCCAGCTTTTCTTGTGGATTATTATATGGGTCGGTGTAGTAATCAAATTACTAAAACGGAGGATTATGTGGAAAATTTGCTTAAATTTCAAGAAACATTAGAAAAATTAGGTAATTTAAGATAGTGTCCCATAAAAACTTACTAACATCCATTATTATTTCTGATATTGAAAGTAAGCTTAATTCTTTTGTTTTATGCTTGCAAGCCTTAATTACTAATACTGACTCTAAAAAAGCTCACATAATTATCTACTTGAGTGAAAGTAGCGGTATTAGTTTTTCTGATCTTGAAAAAAATCTAATTTTAGAATCTATTGTTGAAGTTCGCATATGTAACTTTACAAAATACTCACAAATTTTTGCTCATGCTATCAGTAATTCGTTACAGTCTTCAGCAGTTGTTTTACTCACTTCTCAAGCAATTGTTTCTCAAGGCTGGCTTGACGCCTTAAATGAAGCAGCTATGAGTAGAGACGATATTGCCATTGTTACTTCTAGAGATATTAGACATCGAAATGATCTATCGGCTTTAGAGTTAATTCCTTACGCTACGAATAGATACGATATTGATGTGGCAATTTCTCCATCAGAAAATAATCTTTTAGATCCTGACTTTGATGAGAGTCAGTTATTAGTTAGATTATCTAAATTTAAACTATTTTGTCTTTATTTTAAGAAAAACATCCTTGAATATGTGAATTGGCAAAATTTAGCAGATATGGATAATTTAGATTGGCAAAATGAAATCATTGATGTTATCAATAAAATTGATGCTATGAAAATAGTTTATACTCCAAAATCAAAGGTATTTCATAAAAGCTATTTTCAACTTGGTTAATTAAAAAGTCATCACTGGACTAAGAACATTAAATATATGGCAGTCATTTCTCACAAATATAAGTTTATTTATACTCTTGCACCAAGAACAGCTAGTACAGCTACCGCAGATCATTTGCTCAAAAAACTTTCTAGTCAATGGATCCTTAGCGACCATTTGTTAGATGAAGGAAAAAACATTAAGGTAGATAAAAAGCATTGCACATTTTCTAACCTTATTGAACATGAGATTATTCAAAAAGATATTGTAAAAAAATATTTGACTTTTGTAACAGTTAGAAATCCCTTTGAATCACTATATTCAGCGTGGTATAAAAAAAAATATACTTATACTAAGCTATTAAAAGATACCAATTCTTTTGTTTACAAAAAACCAGATTTCTTAAAAGATATGGTGTATATAAAAAACCATGATTTTAGCGATTGGGTTGTTAAAAACTATGAGAAATTAGCTCAAGACGATATAGCAAGACATATTAATGGTACGTATCTTAATTACACAGATAGAGTGCTTAGATTTGAATATCTAAACGAAGATTTTGAGAAACTAATGCAAGATTATAATATTCCTTATCCTGGCAAAATTCCAGTTATTAATATAACAGAAGGTAAGCCTTCTGATTATAGAAAATTTTATACTACTAAAGCTCGTGAAATAATTCAAAAGACTTACTCGTTAGATTTAGAAAAATTTTCATATGATTTTAATCAGGTGTAAGTAGAAAACCTAAATACAATAAGTTTCAAGGAGCAATTAGGGAAGATGGAAGTCAACAGGAAATCTATTCAAAAGAAAATAGCTGACAAGTGGACTACAAAAAGTCAAAACCCTCAGACAATCAAAAATAAATGGTGGAAAAGCAAACACATCATAAGAGCAATTAATATGAGAGTTGCTGGTTTACCACTTGATGGTCAGTCAGCAGGCTTAGTTCAGAAAGCCAAAGAAATGGCAGGTACTTCGGTTCCTTTTTCTTTGGGTGTATCAGTGGGATGTGGTGCTGGGGACAAAGAAATGTCCCTGATTAGTCAAGGTCTTGTTGAAAAATTTATATTATATGAACTTTCTGAATATCGGGTCGAACTAGGTAGAAATTATGCGAAAAGTCAGGGTTTATCAGATAGAGTGACTTTTGTAGTAGGAGATGCATTTGAAATGTTGAAGCAAGATGAGTATTGTGACTTTATTCACTGGAATAATTCTTTACATCATATGTTGGATACGGAACAGGCAATAAAATGGAGCTATAAATTGCTGAAGAAAGGTGGAATGTTTTATATGGATGATTATGTCGGAAAGAATTATTTACAGTTTAACTTTAAAACATCAGAAATATGCACTCGAATCAGAAATATCCTACCAAAAATATTTAGTTGATGAGAATCAACCAGGAAAGTTGCTACCAATAGAAGTAAGACCCCAAAGTCAATCTAAGGTTAGCCAACGTGATCCTTCAGAGGCAGCAGATTCTGAAAATATTCTTCCCTCATTGTTGAAATATTTTACAGATGCACAGATAACTAATACAGGGGGGGCGGTCTACAACACAATACTAGCCGATATGCTTACTAATATCGACAAGCATTCTGAAATATTTGTTCTGGATTTGTTGATGATTATTGATGAATTGTTGGCTGAATTAGGTGAGAATCAATACGCTACAGCTATAGCTATTAAATAATTTGTATAAAAATCAAGTAATGTTTCATGGAAGATCTTAATATGTCGGTATGTAATATTTGTGGGGGAAATGAATTTATATCTGGACCTGGGGGAAGGTTGAGCTTAACAGGAAAACCTCCAAAATGTAAAGGTTGTTCCTCATTAGAGCGACATAGATGCTTAAGAGAAATATATCTCCAGTTAAATAACTTTATGCCTTTCAAAAAAATGTCTGCTCTACAAATTTCTAAAGATCGGGCAATAGATCCAGAATGGTTTGCTTCTCATGAATTATCTATTTACGGTGGTGATAACTCTATAGATATCCAAAACATAGGTAGACAAGATAATAGATATGATGTAGTAATTTGCAATCATGTTTTAGAGCATATTGAAAATGACTATTTAGCATTAAAAGAGTTAATGCGAGTGTCATCAGATAGTGGTTTTTTCAACTAGCAGTACCAGATCCCTGTTACTTAAAGAAAACGCAAGACTGGGGATATCCAGATGAAAATAAACATGGTCATTACAGAATGTATGGCATAGATATTGAGGAAAGATTTGAAAAGGTTTTTAGTTCGGAGGTTGAGAAAATAAAAGTATTTGTTGTAGATCCAGTAACTGGATTAAATGATTTATTCTTCTTCTTTACTCGTTCTCTAAAAGTTGCATCTTTAATTAAAGGAATTAGCGAATAGTTAGTTTTGAGATTAGCTTTGTCAAGATATTTTCAGGTGATCGCCTTTCTACTTGATATGGATAAGTTGAAGAGTCAGGCGATCGCATGGTAGCTTAAAAATTCAGAAGACGCGATCGCATCGAGTAGAAATTGGAGTAAGGTAAGCACTGTCAGCCAAAAATACATTTACCAAATACGATTAACTAAATATTGATCGAAAACCTTATCAATACTAATTAAATCAATATTCTCGACTATAGATTGAGCAATTATTAGCCTGTCAAAAGGATCTTTATGATGATCAGCTAGATTAGTAAGAGCGTAAATATGGTTGACTTCAATTGACAAAAGATTAAGACTATTAACCTCTTGCTGTTTTTGTACCAATTCTGATAAGCCAACATCTAAATCGAGCTTCCCTAATTGAGATTTAATTTGCATTTCCCAAATGCTTGCTAAACTTAAAAACAAAGTATTATCCACATTAGATACCAACTTTTCTACTTGAGAAGACAAACGTTTAGGACTAATTGACCACCAAATAAAGACATGAGTATCAAGTAATAGATTCATAATTGACCAGACCAAAAATCATCTGGTAGAGGTTCGTTAAAATCCTCACTAATTTTACCTTTTCCCTCAAATAATCCCATGATACGAGATGGTTTTGAGATCATAGATTGAGAACCTTGATATCTACTAGCTAAAAACTCAATAAAATCAAATACTTGCTGTTGCTGTTCTAGGGGTAGCGATTTGAGTTTATTCAATGTTGAATTATTTAATTCAGTTACATTAGAGGACATTAGACTAATTTACTTAGAGACTGTTTGTTATTAAAATTAAATAATAGCTTAAATGTATTATAAATCTATAACTAAGCAACTATTTGCTCTTCAGGCAAGCGATTAAATTGAGTAACACTAAGTGATTAGCGATCGCTTAGTAACTCTAAGATTTTAAAAGCGCGATCGCATTGAGTAGAAATTGGAGTAAGGCGATCGCTAGACCAAATTAATATATTTATTCAGTGGCAACAATTATCATTTCAATTTGTTGAATTAAGAGAGCAATTGATCTAGTTGCAACATTCCACACTGCATCCAAATCCAGATCATCATAATTATGAATCAAGATATCTCGCATTCCTGCCATCTGTCGCCAAGGAATTTCAGGATAATCTACCCTAAATTGTTGAGATAAACGTTTGGTTGCTTCTCCAATAATTTCTAACTGTCTAATTACAGCTGATTGACGCATCAAATCAGACTCAAACATATTTCGGTTAACAGGCTCAATAAATTGCTGTATCAGCTTTGCTGCAATTAAAATATCAGTAATAGAACTAAGATCCCGAGGCTGCATAAATTACTTTGGCTGAATCAAGAATGTGATTTTTACGAAGATGATTCTGGCTTTGTTCAATTCCTTTTTTACTTACTAGATCAACTTTTCTCCCAAAAATCGCTTTCAACTCATCTTGCATATCCACATAGTCAAATAAAGTCCAAGAATGATCTGATGAGAAACTAACCAACACATCAATATCACTATTAGGTTTAAAATCGCTTCTTAATACTGAACCAAACAATGCAAATTCCTGAATTTTCCAACGTTCACAAAATTCAGTAATTTTGTCTAGAGGAAGTTCAATATTTTTAATAGCCATTCTATTCTGAGTTACAATCTCTGAATTCATTGTAGCAGAAGGGCGCAATTAGCTTTCTTCCCTCTCTAAAAGAGAGCGTTTCTAAACAATATTCAATTACGAACACAATAAGCTCAAAAGTTAGGCAATCAATTTAAATTAGGTGTGATCGCATCTTCCTCATAAATAATTTTCATCGAGCGATCTCTATGTTCTTCGGCTATCTGCTCAGTAATCTTTGTAGAAAATGCCAATGATGCATCTGATTTTTCCAGAGATCGCTATTCTACTTGATATGGATAAGAAATGACAGTAAGGCGATCGCTAGACCAAATTAATATATTTATTCAGTGGCAACAATTATCATTTCAATTTGAGGCTGCATAAATTACTTTGGCTGAACCAAGAATATGATTTTTACGAAGATGATTCTGGCTGTGTTCAATTTTCTAAACAATATTCAATTACAAACACAATACAATAAGCTCAAAAGTCAGGCAATCAATTTTAATTAAGTGCGATCGCATCTTCCTCATAAAACTAGATTTTTGCTCGATTTGAAGATGAAATTGAATATTGTCCTGTCATTTATAGAAAATTATAGATAGAGTAATCTAAGGGCGTAATGCGAGAAATGCAGAGTGAGATTAGAGGTTTGCAAGTTGAAAATCGCCGTATCTTGGATCGTATTTATGGCGAAGAAAATCTAGAATAAAAACTATTCCAAGATAACCTGCAACGGCTTGGAATCGCTTAGGATCAAAACTTATAGTAAAGTTGGATCTCAATACCGTATGCTTGATCGAGTCGTCAGACGATTACTGTTAACGGTGACTCTGGTTAGCGTTTGCAGTAGTTGTAGTGGTAGTTTATTAACGCAGCCAGAGATTATTCCTGGAGGGATAAACAGTAATTCTCCCGAAGAATATCCGTCCTATAGCCAAGATAGTCGTTATTTAGCTTTTGCATCAGATAGGCGTGGTCAAAGAGATATTTTTCTCTACGATCTTCAGGCAAAACGTTTGATTTCTTTACCCAATCTTAATCGTCGAGATTCAACACAAGATCAACCTTCTCTAAGCTCAAATGGTCGCTATATTGCTTATGTATCCACAGAAAGGGGAAAAAGTGATATTTTTGTGTACGATCGCCAACAGCAAAAAACCGAATTGTTAACGGTTAATGTCAAAGGCTCTGCCCAGCAGCCTACTATTAGTGGTGATGGTAGTCAAGTTGCTTTTCAAGCGAGTCAGTTGGGACAGTGGAAAATTGTCATTGTGAAGCGTAAAGTTGATCGTAATTAACCTAACTAAGTTTGTAATCTTGAATATCTGGAATTATATTTTTTTATCTCGCTAGTTTAGGATCTTCTAGCTTCTCGTTCTAATCTAGCTATATCTTCTCTCCAATACCCTAAACTGTGATCGCGCTTCCTCCGATTTTCGTCTGAAGGTTTAGGCAGTCCTGTTTGAGTATTGTATTTATTGTATTGATAAGACAAACCTTTAAAGCGTTCAGTGCCTTGATTGGGCAAAATATTTTTGTGTCTAAGCCATTGTTCACAGAAATATTGCCAACAAAATACATGATCATGAATTGGATTATTTAAGTCTAAACAACGAAGCTTTTTAATCGATAATTGAGAGTTAAATAATTGCTGTTCAATTTCAGCATTTTTAAGAAAAATACGAGTTTCGCTACCATTACCGCGAAAAAATTCAACTATAAACCAATTGCCAAAATCAAAAATACATACTTCTGTTGGATCGCTACCATCTTCTGATAAAGTGCTGACATCTTGATTACTAAGATGATTACCTAAAATACTAACTGAACTTTCAGGTAATAAAATCCGAATGCGTTCAAAGCGATCGCTGTAGTTTGACCAAAATCCACTACGGCTTTCTAATTTGTTATGTTCCCAAGATTCTAGATGTACTCGATTTAAAATTAAACTAACTAATTGTTGGAAATCTTGATAGCTGACTGCACCAAGCCATTTTCGCATTGCTGATTTAGCTTCTAAAGATAGTTCATTCCAATGAGAGTTAATTACAGAAGAACTATAATATTGACGCAACCAATTAATTAATTCTGGATGTTCTGCACCAAGTTTTGGATCGACTCTTATCAACAATTGTTCTACAGCTTTTATTTGCTGTGTTGTTTTCATTTCTTTTAAACATTGCAACAGCCATTCAACTTGTTGGTGATTAAAAGTAGCAATTGAATAAAATTCGGTAACAATGTTATCTAGAGTTTTCTCTAAGATTGAGGCTTTGCCTGGAAGCTGATATTTTTGGAACAGTTGATTAGGCGTAATAAGTTTTTTTAGACATAATATTACTAATTTTAATTCTGGTTCTGGGGTTATAAGAAATTGAACTATTTCTAACTTTTCTTTGTCTATTTTATTTTGAGGACAGAAAGATAAGTAAGTTTTTGTTAAAGATGAAGCCAGTATTTCTTTACCATAATAATTAAGAACTAAATTCCAAAATAATCTTTGTTTTAACCAAGTGTTTTGTTCTGCTGCTTTCCAAATTGCTTTGGATGTAAATATACTTCTATTTAAATTTTTAGTATCCCATTTTTCTTTATTGTAAAGACAGTGAAGCCATTCCAAAATAGTCAAATTTTTATCATTACCGTTTTCGATATCTCTAACAATCTCATCTAGATTAGATCGAGAGATAAATATACTGGGAGTAACACCAACAGGTAAACAAGGAGGTTGTAAAGCACTATTATTATCTCCTGCTAATTTTATTAGAGCATCAGCATTAATTTCTGGAAGTTGTGGTAAATGTATTTTACAAAATTGAATATTCATTTAGTAATAGATTTGTCTACAGTATTAGCTCTTTTTAGTAACTCGCCAAAGTCTTCTCGTCGAAATTGAAAGCGAAAAACAACCTTGCGATCGCCTGAATTATCCTTGCTCTGATTTGCATCTATTTCACCTCTTCCAGATGTCATCATTTTTTGCTTGAACTTTTGTTTTGTATCAAAGTTTATTTGTTGAGAAAAAATATAATTGGATACTGATAAAGCACGTCTCAAGCTTAACTCCATGTTTCCTTGATCTGAACCTTTAGAACTGGTATGACCTTCAATAACAACACGAGTAATTTGGCGATCAAATAATTCATCAGAGAAAATGACATTGCTATAAACGGGTATAAATTCTTTGAGAAACTGCTTTCCTGCGGGTTTTAATTCTGCACTTCCCTCATCAAACAAAATGCTATCTCCAATAGTGACACCGCCTGTTTCTGGATCGACTTCAAATGCATATTTATCTCCAAGTTTTTGCTGAAGAGCTTGTTGAATCGCAATCGGAAGTTTCTTGTATAATTCTTGATATTCCTGAAGCTGAACTTGTACGACAATAAATAACAAAGCAAAAAACATTAACAATCCAGACATCAAATCGCTGATAGATAACCAAATACCTGAATTATCTTCCTCAACTTCTATATCTGGTTCAAAATCTTCAAAACTGTTCATGTTTAGTTACCTCCATTGCTGTTTTTTAGTTCTTTAGCAGCAGTAACCAAGAAATCAGCCGTATTCATCAAACCGTGGGAGGTTTCATTCAATTTGCTACAAACTTCAGCAGCAGCTTTATCTGCATCCTGTATACTCTTGGTATAAGTTTCATTAGCTTGTTTTAGGTAATTATTTAGTTGTTCGTTGCCAGTAACTAGAGCTTCATTAAATTGCTCGGTCATATTTTGATAGCTGTGTTCGACGCGATGAGCTTCATTACCAATAGTGCGAGCTAATTCTTGCAGTTGACCTAAACGTTCGCTAGAAGTCATACCCATTGCGCTAGCTAAAGTATTTACAGTTTTGACTGTTTCCCCAATGCGATCTAAACTTTGGTCTACTTGTACGGTCATTTCTTTCCTCTGCGTTGCTTCTTCACTAAAGGTTTGCTGTAGATTGACTACTACTCCTGCTAATCCTTCTCTTTGTTTTCCTAATGTGTCGTTGAGTAGATTGTTTTGCTGAGTAAAGAAATCTTGTAACGCTGCTTGATAGTCGAGGCGAAACTGTTCTAGTTCCTGTTGCACTGTAAGACGAGTATTTTGCAGCATTCCGTCGATACTGTTCAATGTACCGAGGAAATTATCTTTAGCTTCACTCATTAATCCTGAAGCTTCTTTTCCTACTGTTGTCAGCGTATGAGACTGATTCAAGAAGGCTTCATTAGCTTTAACCAAAACACTTTCGGTAGAAGTTTGAACATCCTGCAACATTTGCCTTTGTTGTTCGGCTTGGGTATTGAGTGCTGCTTGTAAATCTTCCCTAATTCCTCTAAAAGTTTGAGAAGCTTGGCTTGCGCTGGCTTCAAAAGCAGTTCGTTGTGCTTCCATTCCTGTAATGCTTTGGTTTACTGCTTCTTTAATTTCTACAGCAACTTGTTCCATTACCCCTTGGGTATCGGTACGAAATTGACCGAGAATAGATTGTAGATTAGCAGCAAATTCTTGTAGACGAGTCAAAGTATCTTGTTGAAAACTCTGAATGGTTTGTACCGCACCAGCCAAACTAGTACTAATACCGCCTAATTCATTTTTCAAATCTGTTACTGCTGCGGATGCTTCTTTAGTTAATTCGGCACTTTGGTCTAATCGAGTAACTACAGGTTCAATTAGCTCATTACGTAGTTGTTTGACTAAACTTTCTACAGTTTGTCCTTGGCTTTCTTGGAGTTCTCGAAGTTGTTTTATCTCCTCAGAAATAGGATTAATTAAAACTGTGAAATTATCGCTTGTTGCAGACGCGATCGCATTAGGAGTTAAATTAGATAAACCTGATGTATTTTCTACAAGCTGCCCGATTTTCTCTAGAGTTTTTAATTCTTGAATAAAAAGGCTATCTGGTGATGCGATCGCACTTTTAATAGCATTCGCAATTACATCAGCATTAAAACCAGATAAATTATCAGCCACACTCTGAAGTGTTTTAGCAACTTCTATATTTCCTTCGTTATCCAAACGAGATAAAAGACGATTAGGATTTTCTAAAAAAGCAATATTGCTTAATTCTTTACGAAACTTATTACGAATTCCAGTACGCTTTCTTTCCCCCCAAGATAAATATAAAATGAAAAAAATAGCAGCACCCATACCAAACAGAGAAGTCACAAAAGCTGTTTTCATTCCTGCTAGTAAATTTTGACTAGCTGTTATAAGTTGTTGGGTTTCACTCAGATTTCCTAAATCTATTCCTTGTAAGCCTAAGAAAATACCAGTAAAAGTTCCTAGAATACCAATTGCGGTTAATAAAGCAGGAGCAAAACTAACAGGACTTCGAGGTACGGGTTTTCCTAAAATAAATGGATAGGAAAGTAAAATAAAATCCCCATTATTATCTTGTTCTGGCTTGAAAGCTAATGAAGTTGATTCTCCTTTGAGATGTTGAGCAAGCCATCTAATAATTTCAGTTGATTCTTTTTGAGCTTGTATAAAATTATTCTTTTGCTTTTGTTTGTATGCTGTTAACTCTTTAATAGATTTATCAACTACGACAAAATCTCTTTTTTGATAATCACTTGAGAATTTTTGCTCCTTGATACCAATCCAAATTGCTATTCCAACAACAGCTAAACAAAATATAGTATTAATCATTATTTATTACCTCCTTTCAAAATTAGCTTTTAATAAATTGTTGTAACTCTTGTACTGACAAATTTTTTTGTGCAACTCTTACAGGCATATGTGCAGCATCTTTTCTACCATTTATTGATACCATCAACTGCAAACCATAAACTGGTTCGTCATAGTCTACATTTACATTGGTATCCGTCATTAAATAAACTAGTTCTGGTGCATAACTACGCAAAAGTCTGAGCTGCAAACGTGCTTTTAAATCTCGTAGAGAATTAGCTAAATAGTTATCAGCACAATCAAATAAATCTTGTGCTTTTTTCCAAGCATAATTTACAGCTATTATTTCTGAGACTAGCTGTTCAATAGAGGGATCAAATAAATCCATTGTTTTGTTTGAGCTTTTTTTGATGGTTATACATATAGTTCCCATCTAACTCAAAAAATTTCATCGCTTCTTTTTCAAGCGATTACAACTTCTCTCTCTTTGATTGGCGATCGCTTTTCTTTTGATATTCTTGACGACGTAAACGCAACTGAATATCTTCCAGTAGCTGCCGATTAACCCCCATTAAGTCGGCGATTAACCCAAATATCCACAGCTGAACGCCAATGAGAATTAACATAGCAGCGAGAATTAGACTAGGTACACGGGGTTTAGCAGGATCGTCGCCAATAATTCCCCAAAATAATAATAACCAACGACAGCAGAGTAAAAATCCTAAACTAAAGGGAACACTGCCCAACATCATAAAGAACCTTAGCGGACGATAAGTCATAAAGATCCGCACAATGGTCAAGATGGAGTGCTGAACATAAGCAAAGATATTTTTGACCAATCGAGAAGGACGCAGAAAGCCGTTGGTATGAATGGGGACAGAGGTGATAATTAAACCCTTTTGACCAGCCTGGATAATAGTTTCTAGGGTATAAGTATATTCATTAAAAACATTCAGCCTTAAAGCAGCCTCTCTACTTATGGCGCGAAAACCGCTAGGAGCATCAGGAATCTCGGTTTGACTAGCCAGACGGACGACAAAACTACCGAAATTTTGCAGCAGTTTTTTGAGCGGGGAAAAATGTTTAATTGATTGAATTGGTCTTGCACCAATCACGATCTGGGCATTTCCTGCTAAGATTGGCGCAATTAGTTTAGGGATATCGGCTGCACAATATTGATTATCGGCATCGGTATTGACAATAATATCTGCACCCGCCTCTAGACAAGCTTCGATTCCTGCCATAAAGCCTTTTGCCAGACCTTGGTTTGATTGTAAATTAACAATATGGTCAACACCACAAGCTTGAGCTACTTCTAAAGTGCGATCGCGACTACCATCATTAATAATCAGCCATTCTACCTGATCGATGCCAGGTAACTGCCGAGGAAGTTCCGATAAGGTTAAACCTAAAGTTGCCTCCTCGTTATAGCAGGGAATTTGAATAATCAGTTTCATAGTGTTCTTGTTTCAAACAGAAACCGCATCTTTGATTTGAGCAGAGATTAGCCTAGATTGCTCATTGCTCATTGCTCATTGCTCATTGCTCATTGCTCATTGCTCACTGTTCATTACTCATTGCTCATTGCTCACTGTTCATTGCTCATTGCTACTGCGCTTTATTGTCCAAAAAGGAAAGGTTTGACTGGGATTGATGACTACACCGTTAAGATCATTTTGAGCAAAGGCATAATCTTTAGTCTGCCAGAGGGGAATATAAGGCACATCCTGACTCATTACTTCCTGCAATTCAACTAAGATTGCTTGGCGTTTAGCCACATCTTGTTCCTGTCGAGATTGCTCGATTAGCTGGTTAGCGCGATCGCTATAATAGAATGAACCACGACTTTGAGCGGCACCCGATTTGCAACCAGTCTTGACTGAACCTTGGCTACAGCTAAGAAAAGGCTGAAGATAATTATCAGGATCGAGAAAGTCTGGATACCAATCGACTAAAGCAGCAGGATATATTCCTTGACTGAGATTGCTAAAAAGGAAGCCGACTCGACACTCTTGGGAACAAACTGAATAATTCCTCCTAGTTCGCTTGAACCATAGGCTTTAATCGTTTCTGCCACAATCCCTCTAGTAATTGACCCACTAGGATACCAAATTTCCACGACCGCTGGATTTTGCGCGGAATACCCTGCTTTAGTGAGTAATTCTTTGGCTTTAGCCGTATTTGCTTCGCCATATAGTTTTTTGAATGTCGGTTCATAGGTATCGAATGCTGTGGGTACAAGACTATAAATCGGTTCAGCCTGTCCTTTTAAGACTCTTTCATTGATTAAACCACGATTGATGCTCGCGGCGATCGCCTGACGTACTTCTGGCTGATTAAGGGGTTTTTGCTGTAAATTCAAGACTAGGTAATTAACCACTGTTCCCGAACCTTCAATAACCTTATGCTCTGTTTTCTGTTCTAGTAGGCTTTCTATTTGCTGGGGATCGAGAGACTGATAAGCCACGTCTACCGCTTTTGTCTCAAAGCTGTTAAACAAATTAGCTGAATTTCCGCCATAAACCTGTAAATTAATGCCTTGATTAGCAGGTGCTTCACCCCAATAATTAGAATTGCGATCGAGGCTGATAGAATCGCTTTTAAACTGATTCAGCTTATATCTTCCTGTCCCGATCAGCTTGTTAGGATTAAATGCTCCCGCACCTATTTTGTAAGCCTGGGGAGATACAGCACAAGCACCAGGAAAAGCTAGTAAGGCAGGAAAAGCAGCAAAGGGTTGCTTCAGGGTAATTTTAAGCTCGTATTCCCCTGTTACCTCAACTGACTTAATCACATCTCCCAAGAGAAAAGAAGGTTTTCCGCCATTGTCGATAAAACGTTGCAGAGAAAACTTCATTGCCTTAGCGTTAAATGCTGCACCATCATGAAAAGTCACCCCTGTTCTCAGAGGAATGGTATAAGTCAAACCAGCTTTGTCGATAGTTGGCATAGCAGTTGCCAAAAGTGGTTTTATATTTGTAGTACCAACTTCGTAGGTATAAAGACTTTCTGCCACATTATAGATAATATTTAACCCTGCAAGCTCGTAGTTATCAGCGGGATCGAGAGTGCGTGGCTTTAAGGTTGTCCCGACAGAAATGCGATTACTATCAATTGGGTTTGTATCCGACTTGTTTTGACTGTTGCAGCCTATCGCTAAAATAAAACAAAAAGAAAATAAAATTAGATATTTACTGATTTTTCTCAGTCGTTGCCCAAGGGCAGGAAATCGATTAGTACTCATTACCCAGTAAGATTTAAAAGTCTATTCCGCATGATACTGGGTAATTAATCAAATCGTCTCTAAAAAAGCGATCGCTTTTGCGTAGATTTAAAGTAGTGTTGACAGTATTTATAATTAGGATTACTGACTTATATTCTCGTAGTTTTTCTAAATATGGCAAAAACATTGCCGAAAACAACCTATCAAGAACTCTTGCTTTTGCTGTTACGCAGAAGAAAACGTTTGAAAGTTGTTGGGGAGTCTATGTTGCCACTACTACAGCCAGGAGATGAAATTCTGCTCGATCCTGATGCTTACAGAAAATATTTGCCTCAAATTGGCGACATTATAGTTATCATGCACCCCCTACAGAGCAATCTAACTATAGTCAAAAGAATCACCGCCATTAACAATCATGATGGTTACTTTGTTATAGGAGATAATGCCACAGCTAGCACCGATAGCCGCCACTGGGGAACTATAAAATTTTCTGATATTTTAGGCAAGGTTACAAGTCAATTTAACTAACTGACGTTACGCAGAACAACGAAAAATCAGTAGTTTTAATGAAGCTAAAAAAATAGATCGATAAATCCTGTAAACTTTTTCCTTTAACTAGCCCCAATAGATTAATTTTCTTAGGAGTTAACTTAACTTAGCTTGTTGATTATCTGTTGACTGCTACCTGAAAAGCGCTTGGGTCTTCAAAAATCTCAAAAGCTTTGTCCAACTGAGTAAGCTCAAACATAATTCGTACCGACGGAGCCAAAGAGCAAATCCCAAACTTGTGTCCGAGACTTTCTGCCAAACGAAAGGCTTTAATTAGTGCCATTAATCCTGCACTATCCATAAATTCTACAGCTTCCATATTAACTAGCAAAGCAGAGTCTACTGAAGATTCTACTTCTACTGTTAAACGTTCGAGAAACTCGGCTGCATTTGCTGCGCTTAAGAAACCTTCTGGTCTAAAAGTCGTAAATTTTGTACGTATTTGTGTGCTGCTCATTTTATTGTTTCTCGTTTTATGATATTGCTCAAAAACTGGTTTTATGATTTAAGATTAGTCTGTATATTTACGGAGAGCTACTATTTCTTGTCTGATTTACACAATCTTGATAAGTAAATAAAGTATCTCTAAACTTTCACCTTAAACTTTTTCGATTTTTGCTCTAGGTATAATGCTTTACATTCCCTAGACTCATGTTGTGTATTGAAAACTCCATTCACCCTAAATATGAGAAACATTCTGTATTGCTAATTAATTCATAGCTAATTATAGCCTGCTTAGATTTACGCAATCAATAATCTTTAAGCTTAAACTGATCTGCAAAAATATGCTAGCAATATTAACCTAGGTTTATTATGGTTAAGTTGAAATAAATATTTGGTATTGGAGTTTACTAATTTCATAATATAACTATTTATTTGTTGGGAATATCAATAAAAATAGATTAAAAAAGTAAAAAGTTAGAAAAAAGTGAATTCTTTCAAACAAAAAGGAGCTAAATATTATTAAAAACAGGTTCAGCGAGATTTAAAACTTATCTTGATGAGTCTGCCAAAATAAATGAATAAACTTATTTAGATACTTTTGCTGGGATATTGTATCTTTAGAATGATGACTAATATCTTTTAATTGTGGCAATAAATAAATTACTTCCGTGTCTAGAGCAGGTCGAAACAAATGAGCTGGCCACAATAAATCTGAACCACACTGCAAGTCGATTAATTTAGTTTCTTCAGCGTTTCTGGAGTCAAAAGAAGTTGGCAGCAACTTGGATGAATCCTCCTGCTGCACGAATCCAAATTCAAGCGATCGCTCTTTCAATTCAGAATTTAAGCTACTTTGGACATCAGCGCAGATGACTAGACAAAGTGGTCTAAACCAGCATAGTTGGCGATCGGGAATTAACTGAATCACCTCTCCATAAAGATTACTACCTTGATGCTCTAAACAGACTATTTGACCCATTTTGAACATTGAGCATTGAACATTGAACATTGCTAAATGATGTGACTCATATTTTATTTAAACTAAATGGGTAACTGACTTGGTTTAGGTTATGTAGCCAAGGGTTTCCATTTTAGTCAGAATTTTAGCGACACTCTGTGATACCTCTTCAAGATCGGTGCGACATTCAACTTCAGGGTTGGTTGGTGGTTCATAGGGATCGTCAATACCCGTAAACTGCTTAATTTTGCCTGCTCTGACTTGCTTATATAATCCTTTGACATCCCGTTCTTCACAGACTGATATGGGCGCGTTTACAAAAACTTCGACAAAATTATCGATATTAGCTCTTATTTCCTCTCTAATGGCGCGATAAGGACTAATGACGGGGACTAAAACAATTACTCCATTACGAGCTAGTAATTTGGCGACAAAGCCAATACGACGGATGTTAGTATCTCGATCTTCTTTAGAAAAACCTAAGTCTTTGGTCAAATTTTCTCTAATTTCGTCACCATCTAAAACCTCTAATTGATATCCTTGAGACTGCAACTTGTCCGTAAGTGCTTCGGAGATCGTACTTTTTCCTGCCCCACTAAATCCCGTAAACCAAACGACTACACCCTGCTGCTTCATAATATTTTGTATTCCTTAATAACTTTTTATGTCTCACCGTATTCTACTTTATGGGGGTACGTCTGATGTGAATCAACTCTTCTCGATTGAATAGATTGGCAGAGATTTACATTTCTCTTTCCGCTAATACCATCCAGCGTTCGGTATGGCGATCGATCTCTTCGTTTAATGATGCTAATTGGGCTGACAATTCCTGTACGAGGTTGAAATCGCTACAGTTGTTTGCCAGAGAGTTTTCGAGCTTTTGTTTGTCAATTTCTAGTTGAGCAATTTGAGCTTCTAGCTTTTGATATTCTCGTTTTTCAAAATTAGATAGGGGTTTGGTTGCCTTGTCTTGAGGGCTAGATTTACTGCTGCTGATATTTTTGGACTTGGATTCTTGGGGTTTGGCAACGGCTTGTTCTTGTTTAATTAATTTGTCTGCTTTCTTTTTATGTTCTAAATAGACCGAATAGTTACCAGGATATAGCCTTACCTGAGCATCTGGCTCGATCGCCAAAATAAAATCAACCGTGCGATCTAGGAAATAGCGATCGTGAGAAACTACAATTACGCAGCCATTAAAGTTTTCTAAATAGTCTTCAAGGATTGCTAAAGTCTGCACGTCTAAGTCGTTAGTAGGTTCGTCCAAGATCAGTACATTGGGGGCATCCATCAATACCTGGAGCAAAAACAGCCGACGCTTTTCACCCCCAGATAGTTTATGTATCGGTGCATATTGTTGATCGGGGGGAAAAAGAAATTTTTCTAACATTTGGGAAGCAGTGATCTTAGTCCCATCGGCAGTGGTTACAACTTCGGCAACCTCTTTGATATATTCAATTACTCGTTGATTTTCGTCCAAAGCAGCCAAAATATTATCGGAATGCTGGTCAAAGTAACCGATATGGATTGTCTTACCAATATCTACCTTGCCTTGGTCTGGTTCGATTCGTCCTGTAATAATGTTCATCAGAGTAGACTTCCCTGCACCATTAGCACCAATGATCCCCAGGCGATCGCGGGGAGTAAATTCATAGCTAAAATCTTTAAACAGGGTATGTCCGTCGTAGGATTTAGCAATATTCTCCAGTTCAATGACTTTTTTGCCGATGCGTCTGCCTGGAGTGTCAATATCAACCTTTTCCTGTGTCTGTTTGAACTCCCGATCCTGCATATCGCCAATGCGATCGATACGAGCTTTTTGCTTGGTACTACGGGCTTTAGGCCCTTTCTTGAGCCATTCTAGCTCTCGCCTTAAAACTCCTGAAATTTACGTTGGCTACTGGCGACAGACTCTTCTTGAAGGGCTTTTTTTTCTAGATAGTAGGCATAATTACCAGAGTAGGCATAAAGATCGGCGCGGTCAATTTCTAAAATACGGTTGGTGACTTTATCCAAAAAATAGCGATCGTGAGTGATTAATAAAATTGCTCCCTGAAACCGAGCTAAGTATTCTTGTAGCCACTCCACCGACTCAGCATCAAGATGATTAGTTGGCTCGTCCATCATTAAAAGGTCGGGTTCGTTCAGCAAAGCAGCCGCCAGGGCAATACGTTTTCGATATCCTCCAGAAAGATCTTTAACCTTGGCATCAAAATCTTCAATACCTAATTTACTCAAGACAATCTTGGCTTTGGTTTCCAAATCCCAAGCACCAAGAGTCGCCATCTTTTCTGTTACTGTGGCTAGACGAGCCATCAGAGCCTCTAAATTGCTTCCTTTTGCTCGACCTATCTTGTGGGATAAATCTTCATACTCCCGCACCAACTGCATCTGCTCACCACTATCAGCAAACACCTGATCGATGACCGTAAGATTTTCATCTATTTCTGGCTGTTGGGGTAGATAAATAACTCTTGCTCCAGACTTCAGCAGGCGCTGACCACCATCAGTCGGCTCAATTCCTGCAATCATCTTTAACAGAGTAGACTTCCCAGAGCCATTAACCCCAATCAAGCCTACTTTATCGTTGGGTTCAATGCTAAAGCTGGCATCTCGTAATATTTCTTTGATGCCAAAATCTTTTTTAATATTCTGTAGAGTTAAAATGCTCATTTATAGTGGTTTTTAGGGAATAGCTGGGTCCAAATTTATTAGTTTCTAGCTTTTAGCTTTTAGCTTCTTGGCGCATTCGCTCTTTGTTGGAAACCAACAAGACCGCGATGCACCGCTTTTAGCTTTTAGCTCTTAGAGACTGTTTGTAAATAAAAGATTAAAGTGAGAAGAGCTTGCTGTGTGGATGAGATAACGAGACTGGGGACAAGAAGATAGGTTTTTATTACTCATTACTTGTACGGGCGAACGGCCGTTCGCCCGTACCATTACTCATTACTTATTATCAATTCATATGCTTTGTATCGGACATCGTGGGGCAATGGGACATGAGCCTGAAAATACTTTGTTATCCATTAGAAAGGCGATCGCTTTAGGTGTTGATGCAGTAGAAATTGATGTTTACAACGTTGAAAATAACTTGGTGGTAATTCACGATCGCGATTTAGCTCGAACTACTAATGGTATAGGTTATCTAGAGAATAGCAGTTTTGCCTATGTGCGATCGCTTAATGCTGGTAAAGGTGAGCAAATACCTACTTTAGAAGAGGTGTTTGAGACAGTAAATCGTCAAGTCATAGTTAATATTGAATTAAAGGGCAGTAATACCGCTAAGTTAGTAGTGGATTTGATTCAAACATATATAAAAATGGGGTGGTCTTACTCAGATTTTATCGTTTCTTCTTTTAATCATGATGAACTGAATCAGGTTAAGGCAATATCTCCTGAAATTATTACGGGAATGCTAATTTATGGTTTGCCTTGGCAATATTTAGTCAGCGCTCAACAGCTACAGGCAGATTTAGTTATGCCTAACTTAGATTATGTCACTTCTGAACTGATTGAGTCTGCACATCAACAAGGTCTGCGGGTGTGGGTATATACCGTTAACCAGCCTGATGATATTAAGCTTATGCAAGCAATAGGAGCGGATGGCATCTTTACCAATTACCCTGAAAGAGTTATTTCTAACTGCACTGACTAATGCGCGATCGCTGGAGCTGGACTCGCTGGATTTATCCAATAGTAGTATTACTACTGTTGACTTTTTCTCTTTACATTCTCCAAAAAGAGTTAGGTCGCTATAGTCTTGACGATATTGTAGCAGGTCTTGCCCTGATTAGCGATCGCCAATTGTCTTGGGCTTTATGCTTTGCTTTTACGGGTTATTTTGTGATCAGTACCTATGATTTGGTTGCTTTTCGTCAACTCAATCATTATCTAAGTCGCAAGCGAATTTTATTTACTACTTTCATTACTTATGCAATCAGCAATACTACGGGGTTTACGCTGCTAATCGGCGGTGGAATTCGCTATCGTTTTTATTCTTGTTGGGGTGTGCCTGCCCGAATCGTCGCTAAAATAACCGCTCTAGGCAATCTTACTTTTTGGTTAGGGTTACTTACCCTAAACGGAATTACTTTTTTACTTCATCCTCTACACTTACCTGAATCTCTGCGTGTTAAAACAATTGCGATGCAGTATCTAGGAATTGTTGCTCTGTTTTTAGTCGGAACATATCTCTATTTTTGTTGGCAGAAAAAAAGCTTACGAGTTAAAAAGCAAAATTTTGCGTTTTCCTCAACCCAGTATTCCGATGATGCAAATTGCCGTTTTTTCCCTTGACTGGCTATTAGCAGCGGCAGTTTTATACTGCCTAATTCCCAGCTATCCTCATCAGTCTTATCTTCAGTTTTTTAGTATTTATCAATTAGGAATGGCAGCCTCAATTATGAGCAATATTCCAGGAGGAATTGGTGTCTTTGAAACCGTAATTATATTTTTATTGCCTGAAAGCATTTTTGCTCCAGACATTCTTAGCTCTCTTTTAGTCTATCGCTCCATCCGCTTTTTAATGCCTCTGGCGATCGCTCTAGTTTTAGTCTGCTGTTTTGAATTTAGACAACGATGGCGCTCCAAAACTGGGAGTAAGTAGCTTTTTATCTTCGTAGCTATCAGCTATGAGCTTTTTAGTTAATCAGCAATTATGGCAATTAGTATTATTCTGATAAATTATTTAGTTAATTAGTTATCTTTTTAAACCAAAAATGACTCCATCAGTACCAACCAAACCTGAGCCAGATCAATTTGTTCCTTTTACGGCTCGTTTAATGGCAGCTATGAGAGCTAAAGAGACGGCTCGGGCAGATCGTTTATTTAATGATGCTTTTGCTTCTAAGTTGGCTGGTGAAGAAGCATTTACTGTTCTAGAGCAAAAATTAAAGGAAGAAGATCAATCTTATGTAGCGGTTCGTACCCGTTTTTCGATGATTTTCTTCTAGATGTCTGTACCGAAGTTAATCAAATAGTGATCTTAGCTTCGGGAATGGATACCAGAGCATATCGACTTCCTTGGTCGTCTGAAACTAAAATATACGAACTAGACCAAGCACAGGTGCTAGAAACTAAAAAAGCAATTCTTGGTGATGCAACACCTACCTGTCAACACTACTGCATCCCCGCTGATTTAACTCAACCTTGGTCACACCTTTTATTAGAGCAAGGATATCAGCCTAACTTACCTTCTGTGTGGTTACTAGAAGGACTTTTGATGTATCTAACTGAACCTCAAGTACGCCAATTGCTACAAACAATTTCTCAGCTAACTTCCACTAATAGTTATTTGGGTTTAGATTTAGTGAACGTCAAAAGTATAGAATACGAACCTTATAAAGGATATTTTCGCTCTGGTTTTGATTGCCCAGAAGAATTACTAACAAAATTTAGCTGGAATGCAGAGGTAATTCAGCCTGGAGATGAGGGGGCGCATTTTGATCGCTACACAAATAAGTTACCGCCTCTTCATGTCATGGACGTAGAAAGGGTATTTTTAGTTAAAGCTGTAGATGCAGGTGCTGAAGCAAAATCTGGCGCAGATATCTAATACTAAACCCGTTTTATATAGGTTACTTAAAAAATTGAGTCCTAAAGGATATGCCCTAAAGGATACCGCGAAGCTAGTCCTTAGGGCGTTCGGCTGTACAATGGTAATTCGTGCAAGATATTTAATCTGGTTACAGTTAACAAAATGTCCACCCTGACTGTAATTTTAAAAATCATTGGGCTATGATTACAAATCGAACATTGTCAAACTATAGTTTGATTTCCCTCAAGCTTTTATAGAGATTATTTCGATCATAGTTATGCAAAAATCCCAGCCAGTTTTTAATCCAGGACAACAAAGTAAGTTTCAACAGCTAGAAGTTGAAATAGCTGCGCTAGAAGAACAAGTTAAAAATGCGCTGAAAGAGGAATTGAGACAAGCTGACGACTATAATTCCCCTTCACCAATTCCTGTAATTTATGTAAGCGATCGCTTTGCTAAATCAGGAATTAGATTAGCTCAGGAAACTGCTTACCAAAATTGTTAGTTTAACTATTATTTGTCTCGATCTTTATTTATTTTCTGAGCAGTACGCAAAATTTGCCCCGCTAAAATAGCTGCGCCAAAACCATTATCAATGTTGACTACGCCAATCCCCGCAGCACAGGAGTTCAGCATCGTCAGTAAGGGAGCAATACCGCCAAAACCAGCTCCGTAGCCAATGCTTGTCGGCACAGCAATTACAGGGCAATCCGCCATTCCTGCCACCACACTGGGTAATGCTCCTTCCATCCCCGCGACGACGATCAAGACATCAGCTTCATACACTACCTGACTGTTGCTCAACAGTCGATGAATCCCAGCGACTCCTACATCCCAGAGGCGAACTACCCCAAAACCGCACAATTCGGCGGTAATAGCTGCTTCTTCTGCCACGGGAATATCGGCAGTACCAGCCGTCAAAATTGAAACTGTACCTATCTGAGTTGGTGCTTGAGGCTTCGACAGGGAGCAAATACGCGCAGTAGGGTAATAAACTAGCTCGGGAATTGCTGCTTTTAACTGTTGATAAACTTCTGCTTCAATACGAGTTGCCATTACTACCGTAGCGTCTGACTGCATCGCAGTAATGATCTTAATTAGCTGTTCGGGAGTTTTATCAGCGCCCCAAATAACTTCGGGAAAGCCTGTTCTTAGCTGTCTATGGTGATCGATCTTGGCAAATTGATCGAGACTTTCAAGGGTAAGTGCTTAAGTTTTTCAAGGGCGATTTCGGGGCTAAGATCGCCAGATGCGATCGCCTGGAGTATTTTTTGTAATGCTTCTGGCTGGGTCATATTTGAAAAATAACAACAAAAAAACAAAAAAAAGAGAGACATACCGCTATGGATATGTCTCATATCTAGATTAAATTATACTGTTAGCATTAATTAACCAGCTTACTTGGTTTCAGAGAACTCAGCATCAATGACATCATCACCACCGTCACTGCTTGCAGCATCATCGCTAGAAGGAGCTTCAGCCTCTGGAGCTTCTGCTGCTGGGTTAGCAGCACCTTCACCCTGTTGGTAGACGCTGCTGCCAATACTGTAAAGAGTTTGTTGTAGTTCGGGTAAGAGAGTTTTGATTTTCTCATTGTCCTCAGAAGAGATCGCTTCTTTAAGGTCTTTAATTTGAGTTTCTGCTTTCTCTTTATCCGCAGCAGGTACTTTATCCCCAAGCTCGGTTAGCTGTTTCTCAGCTTGATAGACAAGGGAGTCCGCCTGGTTTTTGCGATCAATCGCTTCACGGCGTTCTTTATCCGTAGCAGCATTGGATTCTGCTTCCTGTACCATGCGATCTACTTCATCATCAGGCAGAGTAGATGCTCCAGTGATACTGATGGACTGTTCTTTGCCAGTGCCTTTATCTTTAGCAGTTACGCTCAAGATCCCGTTAGCGTCAATATCAAAGGTTACTTCGATTTGCGGTACGCCACGAGGCGCAGGAGGAATGCCATCGAGACGGAAAGTTCCCAAACTCTTGTTGTCCTTACCAAATTCTCGCTCACCCTGGAGAACGTGAATTTCTACGTTGGTTTGACCATCTACAGCCGTAGAGAAGGTTTCCGACTTTTTGGTAGGAATAGTAGTGTTACGAGGAATAATCTTGGTCATTACCCCACCCAATGTTTCTACACCAAGGGAAAGAGGGGTCACATCGAGTAACAAGATGTCTTTAACTTCACCACCCAAGACACCAGCCTGAATTGCTGCACCAACTGCCACAACTTCATCAGGGTTTACAGTTTGATTGGGCTGTTTGTTCAGAACTTTTTGGGTAATATCAACGATCGCAGGAATACGAGTTGAACCACCCACCATGACAACTTCGTCAATGGCTTCTTTTGCTAGTTTAGAATCCTTAAGAGCTTGCTCTACAGGAACACGACAGCGATCGATCAGATCGGAACAGAGTTCTTCAAACTTAGCTCTGGTTAGGGAAACATCTAAGTGCTTGGGGCCATCCTGAGTGGCAGTAATGAAGGGCAAGTTAATATCTGTCTGAGTCGCACTAGAAAGCTCAATTTTGGCTTTTTCCGCTGCTTCAGTTAAACGTTGTAGAGCCTGATTATCTTTACGTAGGTCAATTCCTTCGTTTCTTTGGAATTCTGCTGCTAGATAGTCAACGATTTTCTTATCGAAGTCATCACCACCAAGGTGAGTATCACCCGCAGTAGCTAGTACTTCAAATACACCATCTCCTACTTCGAGGATCGAAACGTCAAATGTACCACCACCCAAGTCAAAGACGAGGATAGTTTCGTTACTTTTTTTATCTAAGCCATAAGCCAAAGATGCAGCAGTAGGCTCATTAATGATCCGTAGAACTTCAACCCCAGCGATTTTACCCGCATCTTTGGTTGCTTGACGCTGAGAATCGTTAAAGTAAGCAGGAACAGTAATTACCGCTTGGGTTACTTTTTCACCTAAATATTTACTGGCATCTTCGACTAATTTACGTAAAACCTGAGCCGAAATTTCTTCTGGGGCAAATTGCTTGTTTTGTGCAGGACAGTTAAGCTTAACGTTACCATTATTATCTTGAATGACCTCGTAAGCTACTTCTTTGGTTTCGTTAGTTACCTCACCGTACTTACGTCCGATAAAGCGCTTAACCGAATAAAAAGTATTACCTGTGTTCATTACCGCCTGACGTTTAGCAATCTGACCAACTAAAAGATCGCCATTCTTAGCATAAGCAACAACTGAGGGGGTAGTTCTAAAACCTTCCGCGTTAGCGATAACCGTGGGTTTTCCCCCTTCCATCACTGCTACACAAGAGTTAGTAGTTCCTAAGTCAATACCAACAACTTTTGCCATACTTTAAACAAATACTCCGATAACTACAAAAACTAAATTTATTTTTTAGAAATTAATCTAAAATTGATTGCACTTAATGACGCATTATCAATGATCGTGCTGATGATTCTTGACCCTTTTTGGTTTGACTAGCTCCCCTCAGTCTTCACTTCATCTTCCTATATAGTGCAAGTTGATGCAGGATCTTAGGTAGTGTAGTTTTCCGAACCTTAAGCAGACGGTTGTAAAGAAGTTAGGGAACTCATCGTTACGATTAAGATAATCTCGATAGAATATCTATGCAGCTATTATCTTAATCATTTTTTATGGAAGCAATGACGTACGTTGGTCTTGTGGCAGGAATTTTAACCACTATTTCTTTTCTACCTCAAGCAATTCAAACTTGGCAAACCAAATCTACTAAAGATATTTCTCTAGCGATGTTTCTAAGTTTTTGCCTGGGCGTAATTCTGTGGATAATTTATGGTTTTTATACTAATAATATCCCTGTGTTGGCTGCTAACTCCGCTACTTTTCTGCTAGCCTTTTCTATTCTGGTTTGTAAGTTGAAATATGGGTAGATACAGGATTAAGCAGAATTAAAGTTACCATGAGGTTACGTTTGTGAATACGCCATCTGATCTGGTCGCGATCTTAGGAACAGGAGTTTGGGGTACAGCGTTAGGCAAAATTGTGCAAAATAATGATCATGATATCCGTTGTTGGTCACATCGTGGTAATACGCCTTTGATATCTGTGGTTCAAAATGCTCAAATTATTGTCTCAGCAGTATCCATGCAAGGGGTTGTTGCTACTGCTCAAAAATTGCGATCGCTCAATCTCTCTGTAGATAAAATCATTGTTACTGCTACGAAAGGATTAGATCCCCAAACTCAGCAGACTCCATCTCAGATCTGGCAGTCTATATTACCCCATAATCCTGTAGTGGTACTCTCAGGCCCCAACCTCTCCAAAGAAATAGACCAGGGTTTACCCGCAGCTACGGTGTTAGCCAGTAGTAATTTAGCTGCTGCGCAACAGGTACAAAAGATTTTTGCCTCGGATACTTTTCGTGCCTACGTTAATCAAGATCCCCTGGGAACAGAATTAGGGGGAACGCTCAAAAACGTCATGGCGATCGCCTCTGGGGTTTGTGACGGCATGAATTTGGGGACTAATGCTAAGGCTGCGTTACTCACCCGCGCTTTACCTGAAATGATTCGCATCGGTACGCATTTGGGTGCATCGGGAGCAACTTTCTTTGGCTTATCTGGCCTGGGGGACTTAATTGCTACCTGTGATAGTCCGCTATCCCGTAACTATCAGGTGGGTTATCGATTAGCTCAAGGTCAAACCCTGGAAGAGATTTTAGCAAATTTAGAAGGGACAGCCGAAGGAGTTAATACAACTAAGGTGGTAGTGAAAATTGCCGATTCAGGCGCGATCGCCGTTCCCATTGCCCAACAAGTTAATCAATTGTTACAAGGTAAAATTACTCCGCAATCAGCGATTAAAGCTTTGATGGAGCGCAATTTGAAACCTGAATTTGACAACTTAGATTTGTGATGCACTCCCAACACCGACCTAAAGTAGGTTACTGCTCACTGCTCACTGCTCACTGCTCACTGCTCACTGCTCACTGCTCAATGAATTTATTGCTGTCAACAACTGCGGGGCAATATTTTCTGACCAATTTCCTTCACAACGCGATCGCAATTCAAAATTATTCTTAAAGAATAATTGCGAGGATATCCTTCTACTTCCATCCACAACAGGCTGGTTTCTGCTTCACAACTAATTTTCTCCTGCGCCATCAACTCAGCTTCCATTTGTTTCATGGTATCTACAAGCTGATTTAACAGGCGATGAAAATCATCAAATTCGGCTTTGGTTAGCTCCATTGCCCAATGATCTGCACCGATTAAACCTTGATATTTATCCTCCTGGGGATGCCAGCCAACCCGCCAGCCAGCACCACTTTTAAGCAAACGCTGCATTGAATCTAGATCTAGTTTGGACTCTAATCACCAATAATTTCTGGTTGAGTCAACTCATCAGACATTTCAATAATGGCGCGAATCACAGGCTTCATAGTGGGGTCATCAAAGTTTTCTAATTCTTCATAACGACGGCGTTTAGCGCGATTAGCCACCTGAACTGTAATGCGATAGCGATTGGAAGCTGCGCTCACTAGTTCTTCAGAACGATACATAATATGAGCAGAATCAAAAGAACTTTTTCTTTGCATTGATGGCGATGTCTCTCAGCTAAATGTTTGATCGATGTAGTTATTACTGTTATTACTACAGCCTACTAGTTTAACAAACAGAGGCTAGATCGCAGTAAAAAGCGATCGCCCAGTAGCTTATTTAAGCTAGTTTCTACTTTGATGACGTATGTTCTGCGTGACTTAACGCCATTTTCTTGATATCTTCTGGAGAAACACAACGACGCTCAGAACAGTAAGCCATTAAACTCACGCCATTGAGCATTTGAATCGTGCTGACTCTGACGCGAAAATCATCCGTTAAGAACCAACAGCGTTCCTGACCCTGATTATTATCGTAGTCAGTATTAATTGTTAAAATACCATCTTCCCCAAACCAATAGCGACTAATTACAGGCAAGCCATTAACATAGCCCTTATCGCGGATTAGTTTACCACTGCGTCCTGTCTCGTCGTCAGGAACATCAATTAATACCGCAGCATAGTTCGGATTCGGCTCTTTTTCCTCTAGATTATCTTGCCAGCTAAAGCTTCCACCTCCTTTAGCTTTTTGGGGATCTATACCCTGTAAATCGCAGGCTTGTTTAACTCTTGGGTCATCAACTTCAATCACTTTAACAATTAAATTAGATTCTCCAGATTCATCTGCCACAACATCAAAATGATGTACGCTTCTTTCGGTGTACCATTTGCCCTCACTTTTGCGAAAGAACTCCATCATATTGCTCGGAACACTTAAACGCATTAAATCACTCCTAAAAATGTTTATCCTAAAGGATACACTTCGTTATTATCTAAAATTAGTTTAGTACTAGGACAATTATTTTTATGCCTTGTTAACCAACTTAAAGACATCCTGCAATTCAGCCAGCAGCATATAAATGAAGCAGTAGCAAAATACAATCAATGGCAATTAAAAGATCTTCTGACTCTCCAGATCCTCAACAACCACGCAAAACAAACATAGCCAAGCAATCAAATTACGAGGTAACTTTACTATCTCCCCAGGCAAACCCTCAGGAGACAGAACAGAATGAGGCTAAAATTCGCCCCCAAAAGTTAGTCGATTATATTGGACAAAAAAAACTTAAGGGTATTTTGAATATGGCGATCGCTGCTGCCAAAAGTAGAGAAGATCCTTTAGATCACCTGCTTTTATATGGCCCTCCAGGGTTGGGTAAAACTACCATGTCCTTGATCCTAGCAGCAGAAATGGGGGTGGACTGTAAAATCACTTCCGCCCCTGCTTTAGAGCGTCCTAGAGATATTACAGGGCTACTGGTCAGTCTTAAACCAGGAGATATTATCTTTATTGATGAGATTCACCGTCTCAACCGCATGACAGAAGAATTGCTCTATCCAGCCATGGAAGATTTTCGTCTTGATGTCACCATTGGCAAAGGACAGACGGCTAAAACTCGTAGTATCCCTCTGCCTCCCTTTACCTTAGTCGGGGCAACTACTAAAGCTGGAGCGCTTTCTTCACCCTTACGCGATCGCTTTGGGATTATTCAACGGTTGCGCTTTTATGAACTCGATGAACTCACTCTAATTGTTAAACGAACCGCCGAAATTCTTAATGCTTCTATTTCTGAGTCTGGGGCGATCGAAATTGCTCGTCGTTCTCGCGGGACTCCTCGGATTGCCAACCGTTTGCTCAGGAGGGTGCGAGATTATGTGCAGGTAGAACAAGTGGAGACAATTACGGAAGATTTGGCCGCTACTGCAATGAATTTGTTTGATGTTGATGCACAGGGTCTAGACTGGACAGATCGCCTAGTACTGAACACGATTATTAAACAGTTTAACGGGGGTCCCGCTGGATTAGAAGCGATCGCCGCAGCGACAGGAGAAGACCGTAAAACCATTGAGGAAGTATACGAACCATATTTACTCCAAAATGGCTATCTTAGCCGTACTCATCGGGGTCGAACAGTTACAGCTAAAACTTACCGCCACCTGGGTTATGAAGTTCAAGAACCCAAACAAAGCCAAACTAAACTATTTTGACCATAAAAACCTCAAAAACATCTGAATCTTGATTTTTAAAGTCAGTTACATGGTTTTTTAGCTCACAAATTAACTAACAAAATTGAGATTTTAAGTAAATTTATGTATCTTTTAGCAATACTTAGAAAAGAAAGTGATAAATTAATAATTGAAGTCAAAGAGACTTCCCTGACAGAAACTACAGGTTTATCCATATTCAATCAAGGAGGCTAAAAATCTGTATTATCTAATATCTGTCTCGTTCAATCAAAACATTAACACTCAACTAAAAAGCTGATATTTTCTCAATTGGAAATAAGGGAGATAGCCTACTGAATATTTTCATTCAGTGTTGCTCCAAATTGAGTTAATTATATGAGGAAGTCTCTCGGTGAATTTAGCTTGGGTGTTATTGTTTTCAGAATACCCAGTCATTTCAAATTCAGGGAGGAACAGTGATGAAACCCATGATTTGGCATCCTGAACCACAGGATCAAAAAGTTAATCAGTACCTTGATCGCACTAATCACGAACCATGGCTAGCCATTATAGGAGTAGCCTTGATCCTCGTGTGTTCTTTTACATTCTTAGTTTTGTTAGGTACTTTTTAAGACCAGTTAAGACCAGATATTAAAAGACTAAATGAGTCTTTGTCCACAAGTTATGTTAGAAAAATTATTAATGCTCGCTTCTAATTAGTATTTAAATACTACTATGAGGACGAGCTAATTTTTGCAGTTTATACCATTCCTTAAAATTTAAGTAACCTATATGAAACGGATTTAGGATTAGCTATCCATCTGCTCTTGCAAATAAGTCTGCAACAAAGCATCCAGCTTATCTTCAGGACAACATTCGATCAGGGCTTCAAAAGCTTCATATAGTTTAGCTGCACTATCTCCTAAGATGGGCGTGATGCCCCAAACGTCTTCTACCCAATCACGGGGTTCTTGGTCATCAAAGATCATCCGTTCTAAGAGTTGTTTTGCTTCAGGTTTAGAAAGAGCCATAATTGCGGTGAGCTAGATTAACAATCTTTTATTATTAAGCATCGTCGGTTGATAAGCTTAATAAAACATCTTTCACTAAGTTTAAGTAATGTTTGACACTCTTGGTTGGTCTAATCCTTGGGCGATCGCTTTAACCATAAATACTGTTTTACTGCTAGCTGCTTTTGTTAGCCCGAAAAAGCTATTAACTCCGATAGGTAATCTTAATGGCGCAATACTAGGAGTATTAGTTTGGGGAACTTTAGGCTGGCGTGGTTATTTAATCGTGATGCTATTTTTTTTGCTAGGTTCGGGCTTGACTTTTGTAGGAATAGAACAGAAAGAAGCCGAAGGTATAGCGGAAGAACGTTCGGGGATGAGAGGAGCGGGTAATGTTTGGAGTTCGGCACTAGCTGCATCTATTTGTGCGATCGCAACTTTATTTTGTCCAGCACCAATTAAGGGATTATTTGTTTTGGGTTATGTAGCGAGTTTTTGTACCAAGCTATCCGATACTACTGCTAGTGAAGTGGGCAAAGCCTATGGAAAAACAACTTATTTAATTACTAACTTAAAATCAGTCCCCAGAGGTACAGAAGGAGCAGTAAGCCTGGAGGGGACAGTCGCAGGAGCATTAGCTTCGATCGTCCTGGCTATAATTGCTTGGGTAATTGGCTTAATTAGCCCCATAGGAATTATCTGGTGCGTAATTGCTGCCTTTATTGCCACTACCATTGAAAGTATAATTGGCGCAACCCTAGAATCTCGCTTGACTTGGTTGACTAATGATCTCGTAAATCTAATCAATACCATAATTGGCGCGATCGCAGCTATTGTTTTAGCATGGCTTACTCAATCCCACTTTTAAGAACCTAAGCCAATGCGACCAGCAAGACTGGTGCTTAGAGGAATTAAAGTTGCCAACATTAAAAATAAGGCTAATAAACCCCAAGCTGCTCTACTGTCGTCTGGTTCAGTTAATTCATTTTGGACTGGACGCTCTAGATCTCGCTGTAAAAACAAGATTAACACTGCCCAATATAAAGGAATAGGATTGGCGGGATTAAACAGAGAAATAATGCCCAAGATAATTAAAGTTGCTAGAGTGCTGCGTCGAGCAGTTTTGCGTCCATAAATAGCATGAACAATTCTACCTCCATCTAACTTGCCTGCTGGCAAGAGATTTAAAGCAGTGATTACCAAACCCAGCCAGCCAATGATGACTAAAGGATTAATATCCACTACTGCCGCTTCTAAAGCCGAACCTAAAATTACTTTGGCTAAAGTGCCGACCAAAATAGAAGCCCGAAAAAATTCTGTGGGCAATTGAAAAGTACTGCCAGGATGGGACAAAATTAAACCAGAAATCAACAGTAGTAGAGACAAGACTCCCCCGACAGCAGGGCCAGCAAAAGCAATATCAAATAGGGCGGTGCGATTAGGTAACAAAGATTCAAAGCGGGTAATTGCGCCAAATGAGCCGATCTGCCAATTGGGTAGGAAAAAGGGAACACTCAGGCGAATATTGTAGCGATTGGCAAGCACTTTGTGACCAATTTCATGGGCAATTAAAACCGACCATAAGCCCAAGCTGAGAGGAATTGCTTCAGCGTAGCGACCAAAATTCTCAAATAGATCGAAACCTTGTAGAATGCTAGCTGCTTCTAAACTAGTCAAGATTGTCCCCAGCAGCAAAACGAGCGCCAAATTCTTTTGTGTCAGGGTAGTAGTTTGCGGATCGTTAGTCTTAGGTAAAATTACCACGACAGGTCTTTCTTCTGGGCTTTCTACCAAAAATAAACGGTATTTATCGGCAAAAGCCTGTTGCAGCTTATTGCTCATCTTGTCATAAGCAACATCTGGTTCACCTCGCAGGTTACCCTTAAAAATTGCACCATCTTGATAAGGGATGGTTTCAGTGGAGAAAAAAGTATCAATCCCAAAAATTTCCCTAATTTTCGCCAAATCTTCGGCGGGAATCGGCGAAATCTCTGGTTTTGGCGTTCCTGTATCTTCTGAATCCTCAACTGATGCTGATTCTATAGTCGCTTGTTTGATTCTTTCGGCTGCTTTTGCTGCAAAAGGGCATCTTGTCCCGCCTCTCGCAGTTGCTGACCTAACCAGATATAAATAGCAATTGAAACTATTAATAAAAATAAGATACTGACTAAATTAAGATATATACCCAAAGCAAACAAGCCAAAGAACAATAGCCAAGGACTCATCAGCACAATGGATTGCAGCCAAGCAAGAATTCCCAATCTGCCGTAGGTTTTAGCTCTGTTATAGCCCCATCCCAGGATCACTGTAACAGCAGCAAAAAGGATAAAGGTAGCGAGAGATTCCGATCCGTCTAACATGCGTTGTTTTAATATTTTGATTAATTAAACCACCATTAACCGTTAGCAGCAGAATTTAAGCCGATGCTGATAGTTAATAATCAGTGGTTTCCCTTATTTTATGATCACAAACGCCTTCACGGACATTTAGGTATCTGATGAATGGCGCTCCACTAGCGATCGCAAACTACTCTTGTCTTGATTCAATAACGCTATTCCTGTTTCAGCATCCATACCAGTCCAGTGCATCAGTAAAGCCAGCTTGACTTGCTTGTGACTTTTAATTAATAATTCTTTTGCTCCAAGGCGGTCTAAATCGGTTAGATCACTAATAATCCGTAAAGCGCGATCGTGAAGCTTATCATTAGTGACAGCCACATCTACCATACGATTGCCATAAACCTTGCCATAGCGCACCATAGCGCCCGTAGAAATGATGTTGAGCGCCATCTTGGTTACAGTACCTGCTTTGAGTCTAGTCGAGCCTGCCAAAATTTCCGCGCCAACTAATAAACGAATATCAATATCCGCCTCGATTGTCACTTGCTCGGCATTGACGCAACTCATGGCAACGGTTGTTGCCCCTCGGAGTTTAGCCTCTTGTAACGCACCATAACAAAAGGTGTTGTTCCTCCTGCGGTAATGCCGATTACCACATCCAAGTTAGTTACGTGGCGATCGCGAATTGCCTGTGCGCCATCTTCAGGGCGATCTTCTAAAGCTTCAGAACTTTTGATTAATGCAGGCGCACCACCAGCTAAAATCCCCTGGACTAATTCGGGGGAAGTACAAAAGGTGGGGGGACACTCAGCCGCATCCAAAACACCCAATCTGCCGCTTGTTCCTGCACCGATATAAAGCAATCTGCCTCCCTGTTTAAAAGCTGCTGCGGTTGCGTCAATAGTCTTAGCCAAAGCAACACGGGCATTAGTGATCGCCTCGATCGTTTTTACATCTTCTCGATTAAATAAATCAACAATTTCTAGACTAGATAAACGATCTAAATTCTGACTCTGAGGATTAATTTGTTCTGTTAACAAATGTCCCCGCGACTGCAAATTATCCATGTTTTTTGAGTATGGGCGAACTACCATTCGTCCCTAAACTTTACAATTAAAGCAATCCTTCTAATTGACGACGAATCCGCTCTAGCTCATCATTAGCTATTGAATCCACTTGGGTCGGTGAATCCTTGGTTTCTTCTTCCCAGCTTAAATCCTCAACGTTCTTTTCTGGCGGAATTTCCAGTTCTCCTGACTCAACTAATTTGGAATCATAATCTGCTTGACGACAAAACTGCTCTACTTCATCAGAATCAATGGCTTCTACCTTTGGTTCGGGAAAATCTTGCGCTTCTAGCAACAATGAGTAACGCAGGGCATCATCTTCGTCTTTAAACATCAAAATGGTATTGCGATCGCCCATTTGAATTGTATGAATCCCTTCATTGTCAGTTCCCGCATTGAATAGCAAAATGTATACCAGCATCTCGACTAACGTTAATTCTGTATTTATGCCAATTACAACATAAATTGCTGTAATGAGTAAACTAATTCAAGAAGTAGCAAATATTGGAGTTTCATACAATTTCTCTTGGCGACTTAACTGGAATCTCTACGCCAATAAACCCAGACACATCACGAGTGACTATGGCATCTACAGTACAAGCTATTGCACAAGCATATTGAACTGCATCTTCAAAATCTCTAAAGTTTAATGAAACTGCTTGCTCCAGAATCCCTCGATCCACCGTGCAAATTTGCAAATCACTGAGAATTTGAGTGACTGCATCTTTAGCTGCGTCTATTCCTGCTGCTTTCCTAACAATGTAATAAATATTGGTGATTGTGATTGCGGCAATAAAACCTTCAATTTCTCCCGCATCAATTCGCTCAAATAGTTTTGCTGCATCTTCTACAAATGGCTCTCGTTCTTGTAAAAAATCTAAAACAACATTAGTATCGATCAAAACTCGCATTATTGGTATTTCTTGGTGAGATAAGTCCCATAATCTTCCACATTATCAGTTTCATTTGGCTTTGTTGTACCCTTGGCGATTCCTCGCAGTCGAGACAAATTCTTCGGCTTCTTCTCTAAGCTTGTTTCTTCCTGTAGAGAGGTAAGAACAGCCTGCACTAATTGCCATCGCTCTTGAATCTGTAATTGTAATACCTGTTTTTGTAATTCTTGTAATGTCATTTGGATTTAATGCCTCAGCTAAATATTTCTTCGATGAGATCATTCTGTAAACTTTATTCTATGATTACTTATTACTTCTCCCCAACAACTTATTCCGCAATTTCAAAATGCGATTAGGCATAGCCTACGCTTCGCGATCGCGATATTTAGCGGCTTCCTCAAACTCTAAGCTTTAGATACTGGAACTTGTCGAGGAATTTATAAACAAGCCTGTAGTATTCTACAATGTCACTTTTTTACTATTGCTCAGGCAACAGTCTGATAAATTATAGGTTTATATTTAGGTACAGGAGTTAGCTTTCCTTCCTGTTTTGCTGTTTCTAACCATGCTTGTTTTGCTATTAATACTTCTTGCAATGCCTCTTGTGGTGTATCCCCAGCAGCAGAGCAATATTTTAGATCGGGAATATCAGCAATATACGCCTCATCTTCCTCACTATAGAAAATATTAATATGATAATCTCTCATTATTTTTCCTTCAATTTCAGACTGTTTTCTTCGACTATAGCCAAAAACTGACGCACCTGATAAGGTTGAGCTTTACCTTTACGATTTTGGATATTGACAAGATCGGGGATATCTGGGTGTTTAAAGATATGGTGACTACCACTAACACGATCTAATCTGAACCCAAAAGCCTCTACTAATGAAACCATCTCATCAAATTGAATATTCTTTGAACCTGACAAGATTTTTTCCAGCAGTTTTTTCTTCTTCATTCAAATTAGATTGATAAACTATTACTTGTTACTTCTCCCCAACAGTTTATCCCGCAATTTCAAAATGCGATCGCGATATTTAGCGGCTTCCTCAAACTCTAGATTTTTGGCAGCTTCTTTCATTTTGGCTTCTAGCTGTTCAATTAGAGCGGGAATTTTTTCTAGAGGCAGATCGTAAGATTTTTCGTAAACTTCTTCTAGTTGTTCGGAGTTTAAACGACGAGAGATATCTAGATAAGCCAGAATTGAATTCTCTTCGTTTTTAATAATTGGCTTGGGGGTAATATTGTGGCGTTTATTGTAAGCAACCTGAATATTACGTCTTCTTTCTGTTTCTTCAATCGCCCTTGCCATGCTGTTAGTCAGGTTGTCGGCATATAAAATTGCCTGTCCTTCGACGTGTCTAGCTGCTCTACCAATAGTTTGAATAATTGAGCTTTCCGAACGCAAAAAGCCTTCTTTATCAGCATCTAAGATGGCGACTAAAGATACTTCGGGTAAGTCTAAACCTTCCCGCAAGAGGTTAACCCCAATCAGTACATCTACATCACCCCGACGTAAAGACTGCAAGATTTCAATCCGTTCAATCGATTTAATTTCCGAATGGAGATACTGCACCTTAAGATCTCGTTCGGCAAAATATTCGCTCAAGTCTTCCGACATCTTCTTAGTTAAGGTGGTGACTAATACTCTTTCCCCTTTGGCAATACGTTCATGGATTTCGCCATATAAATCATCTACCTGTCCTTCGGTGGGGCGAACTAAGATTTCAGGATCGATTACTCCTGTAGGGCGAATAATTTGCTGGGCGACGCGATCTTCTGACTGTTCCAATTCCCACTTAGCAGGAGTGGCAGAAACAAAAACACACTGATTAACCTTATCCCAAAATTCATCGGCTTTTAAAGGGCGATTATCCGCAGCAGAAGGCAATCTAAAACCATGTTCAATTAAAACTTTCTTTCTAGCGCGATCGCCATTATACATCCCCCTTAGTTGAGGTACGCTAACGTGAGATTCATCAATTACTAGTAACCAATCATCAGGAAAATAGTCCACTAAACATTCTGGTGGTGCGCCTGGTTCTTTTCCTGCCAAATGTCGAGAATAATTCTCTACGCCGTTACAATAACCAACTTCCTGTAGTAGCTCTAAATCATAACGACAACGCTGTTCTAATCTTTGGGCTTCCAGTAGCTTGTTCTCACTTTCTAGTTCAATTAAGCGCCCTTCCAATTCCTGTCTAATATTTAAACAGGCTGCTGCTAATCTTTCTTTCGGGGTAACAAAGTGTCGGGCGGGATAAATACTCACGCCGTTCATACTCTTTAAAATCTCTCCCGTGACAGGATCGACATAACGGATAGCTTCGATTTCATCCCCAAAAAACTCCACCCGAATTACGCGATCTTCATAGGCGGGAACAATTTCCAAAACATCTCCCTTAACCCGAAATCGCCCTCGCTCAAGTTCAATATCGTTACGGGAATACTGGACTGTAACTAAATCGCGCAATAATTCCCGCTGATTGACTTCCATGCCCAATTTAAGCGGTACGGCAGCCTTAAGATACTCCGCAGGCATTCCCAAACCATAAATACAGCTAATGGAGGCGACAACAATTACATCCTTGCGTTCAAAAAGCGATCGCGTTGCGGAATGACGCAACATATCAATCTCATCATTAATCGAAGCCGTCTTCTCAATATAGGTATCACTAACGGGAATATATGCCTCTGGCTGATAGTAGTCGTAATAACTGACAAAATACTCCACCGCATTATCAGGGAAAAACAACCGCAACTCATTGCACAACTGGGCTGCCAAGGTTTTATTATGCGCCAAGACCAAAGTTGGCTGCTGCACATTGTTAATTAAATTAGCTACCGAAAAAGTCTTACCCGTACCTGTCGCCCCTAATAAAGTTTGAAAACGGTTCCCTTGCTGTAGCGATTCGGTTAGTTGAGCGATCGCTTCTGGCTGATCTCCCCCTGGTTCAAAGGGTGCTTGCAGGTTAAATAAGCTCATTTAAAGTAAGTATTTCTTTCTTCTTACTCTTTATAGCGCAAATTTAATCATTAGTTCATTTGTTTTAAAAAGCAGTTATCCAGCAAATCGATTTGACTGAGCAATTCAAAAAAGGCTTGCTGCAAAAAATGTTTGTGTAAGTTGTTAAGATTAAAGAGCCAAACCCATCAAAAACGATCCTCATCCTAAACAGTAGTCAACCAGGGACTAACTTATCATGACTGCCGCCAAAGAAAATCTCCCTCAGCTTACCCCAGAAGAATATTTTGCCTGGGAAGAAAAGCAGCTAGAAAAGCATGAGTATATTGAAGGTGAAGTTTATGCCATGAGTGGCGGTAGCGTCAATCATGGTCGCATTGCCATCAAATTTACTGCCATGTTCGATAATCATTTAGAGGGTGGCAATTGTATAATTGGTAATTCTGACATCAAGGTTAATATTGTCACCACCAATAACTACACCTATCCAGATGCTAGTATTACCTGTGACGATCGCGATAAAACCACAACCCAATATATTACCTACCCCTGCTTAATCGTAGAAGTTTTATCAGATAGCATTGAAGCATACGATCGCGGTAGCAAATTTAGAATGTACCGCAACAATCCTGTCTTACAAGATTATTTATTAGTGAGTTCAACCAAAATAGAAGTTGATTTGTATCATAAAACAGAGACGGGTGAATGGATCATCATTAACTATCAAGAAGGCGATACCGTAGAACTAAAAAGCATCAACCTGAGTTTCCCCGTCGAGCAAGTCTATCGAGGCTTGGTACTAACTCCAGAATCCTAATTAGCTCTCATAAGCAGGCGATCGCTTCTGGTCGAGCTCCCCCTAGTTCAAAAGGCGCTTGCAAGTTAAATAAGCTCATTTAAAGTAAGTATCTCGATCTTCTTAATTTAAAATAACGCACATTAAGTTAGCTCAAAACTCCTTGAGGTGAAACCATGACATTCGATGATTTGACCCTAGCTATTAAAGAACAAATCAAAGCGATCGCATTACCTTAAAAGCAGATCAAAACTGTTCGTAATGACCGCCGATAGCAAAAATATAAATATAGCGATCGTCAAACTTATAAATCAGACGATCTTTCTGAGATAATCGTCTCGACCAAAATCCCGATAAGTTATGTTTCAAAGGTTCGGGTTTTCCCAATCCCTCTGATGGATCGCCTCGTAGCATTTCTTTAAGTATTTTACAGAGATTCTTATGTAACTTGCGGTCTTTTATTCTAAGTTCTTCGTATACTTGCCAAGTTTTACCTTCAAATACCAGCGATCTCATCTAATTCCTCGGCACTTGGTTTGTATCCTTTATTTGCTTGATGGGTTACTTGAGACTCTGCTATTTGCTGCATTAAGCTTTGATTTTGCAAGACATATAGGGTTTCTTGCTCCCTTGACCAATCTTCTGCGCTGATAACGACAAAATCCTCGCCGTTGCGACGAGTTACTTTTAAAGGCTGATGCTCTCGAACGACTGTTTCCACACAATGCTTGAGTTTTTCCCGAAACTGATTGACGCTGATGCTATCCACTTTATTGTTTTTCTGTAAATTATGTACGGTAATGCCGTACATTTTAGCTCAAAAGCACAGATCTCAGATTGATTCAAGCCAGAATCCATAAAAAAGTTTTGCAGGAAGCTGTAATCTTATGAGAGACGATTGAGAGAAAATGCGGGATATCCAAGAGGTGATCGCGGCTATTCCCAATGATGTTAATCAACTGATTAGCGAAGAAGACTACCAGAAGCAGAAAGCTTCTATTCTGGAGCTAATCGGTAAAGAAGTTCAATTGAGGAGTAAGCGAGATCTATATTATCAACAAGTTCGATGACGCTTTCGGCGAGTTTAAATCGGAATCATAAAACAGCTTTCACATGTAGGCGATCGCCTACACATATTTTGATTCTTTTAGGCATAAGAGCGATCGCATTGTCTTTAGTCTACAAGTCACAAGCTATCCGAGCATCGAATAAAATTGAGGAGCTATATAAAATGGCGGTATTTACTGTTAGAACAATGTTTGATCAATATCGTACTAAAGTCGTAGTTTAACTGCAATAATGTTAGCTAAAAGCCCAGAGTTTGTTTATATTTGCCAGTCTCAGAGTAATGGTCAAGGGAGCTTGAGTGGTTTGCGCCTGGGGGTTAAAGACCTGTTTCACATTGCTGGTATGCCAACAACTGCGGGTAATCCTGACTGGTTGACCAGTCATCCTCAACCAGCAAAATATACTGCCCCCAGCGTCAAGTCTTTATTAGATGAGGGGGCGACACTGATCGGCAAGACTTTAACCGATGAACTAGCTTATAGTCTTGAAGGTATCAACAAGCATTACGGTACGCCGATTAATCCCACAGCACCAGAACGGATTCCAGGTGGTTCTAGTAGCGGTTCGGCAGTGGGCGTTGCTAATTCTAGTATTGATATTGGTTTAGGCACGGATACGGCTGGTTCTATTCGCGTACCAGCAAGTTATAACGGTCTTTATGGTTTGCGTCCTAGTCACGGTGCGGTTAGTTGCGAACATCTGATTGCTTTAGCACCGCGCTTTGATACGGTGGGCTGGATGACCCGCGATTTTCCGACTTTGAGGCGAGTAGCTGAAGTACTGCTACCGTCGACAGTTAACCAGAACCTATCTCATTTGGTAGTGTGCCAGATTGCAGGGATCGAATCTTGGATAAAAGCTTGTCGTCCTCTGTTAACTGCGATCGCTAGTCAGTTTGATTCGATTGAGTATGTCGAAATTAGCCCTAAACATCTGTCCTTAGCTAATGCTGCTTTTCGAGTGTTGCAGGGGAGAGAAATTTGGCGGGTTCATGGTCGCTGGATCGACGCAAGAAAGCCCGATTTAGCTGTGGAAATTAGCGATCGCTTCACTTGGTGTCAAAGTCTTAGTGAAAATGACGAACGACAAGCTGAAGATCAAGCCCAAGAATTTATTGATTTTTGGCATACTCATGTTTTGTTTAATAATGAGCAAGTGTTGTTGCTGCCCACTACTCCAGGAGCAGCACCCTTGCTCAATACTTCAGCTTCATTACTACGAGAATATCGCACTCATCTACTGACTTTGACTACTCCTGCAAGTTTAACCAATGCACCACAAATCAGTTTGCCATATTTAAGCAGCGATCGCGCTCCCTGGGGAGTGTCCTTGACAACATATTCTGGTGGCGATCGCGCCTTACTCAATTGCGTTGCTAAACTAGAGCAACTTTTACCTGTCTAAATCTTCAGGGTGAATGTAGCTAAAATTGGGGATTAAAAATAATTAATGTTATTGAGGTTTTATTTGAACCTCCCAATCTGCGGAGCAGAGGGATTCCCATATAGACTCTTATCTAGACTAAAGTAGTCCCCGACAGAACGCCGTTACTGGGCTGTTTGTTTAACGTTGACGGGCGCACCGACCGCAAACGGAGCTA